>NZ_KB892165.1:0-226555 GCF_000373685.1 Streptomyces sp. PsTaAH-124
TAAGGCGCCAGAGCCCGACCACACTCCGCCATCCGCCCCGCGAACACACGCGACTCGTCCAGCAGCCCCGCAGCCATCCCCACCCACTGCGAACCCTGACCCGGAAACACCCACACCGAACGACCGGAGACCAACCCGCCACCGGACACCAGCCCGGATACCGGTGCCGAACGCCCTTCCGCCAGCGCCTTCAGCCCACCGAGCAACGCACTCCGGTCGCCGCCCACCACCACGGCACGGTGCTCGAACGCCGCGCGCCCCGTCGCCAGCGAACAGCCCACGTCCGCCACATCAAGGCCGGGCTCCGCCATCACCCGCGCCGCCAACGCCTCCGCCTGCGCCCGCAGAGCCTCCGCGCTGCGCGCCGACACCGGCCATACGACCGTCCCCGGACGCCGGGCACCCGCCGGTGTCCC
The DNA here is from genome assembly GCF_000373685.1 of Streptomyces sp. PsTaAH-124. Taxonomy (NCBI): domain Bacteria; kingdom Bacillati; phylum Actinomycetota; class Actinomycetes; order Kitasatosporales; family Streptomycetaceae; genus Streptomyces; species Streptomyces sp. PsTaAH-124. Next base: position 417 of record NZ_KB892165.1, read on the forward strand.
GGCCGGGGCCTCCGCTAGGGCCGCGGACTTAGCCTCCGCCGGGGCAGACTCCAAGATCACGTGAGCGTTGGTCCCGCTGATACCGAAGGAGGACACAGCCGCCCGGCGCGGACGACCCGTCTCGTCCCACGCACGGGCCTCCGTCAGCAGCCGGCCGGCCCCCGCCGACCAGTCCACCTCCGGCGTCGGACCGTCCACGTGCAGCGTCTTCGGCATCACCCCGTGCCGCATCGCCAGCACGGACTTGATGACCCCGCCCACACCCGCCGCGGCCTGGGTATGGCCGATGTTGGACTTCAGCGAGCCGATCCACACGGGGCGGTCCCCCGGCCGGTCCTGCCCGTACGTCGCCAGCAGCGCCCGCGCCTCGATCGGGTCACCCAGTCTGGTGCCCGTACCGTGCGCCTCCACCACATCCACATCCGCCGCCGTCAGCCCCGCGTCCGCCAACGCCGCACGGATCACCCGCCGCTGCGACGGACCACTGGGCGCCGTCAGACCATTGCTCGCACCGTCCTGGTTCGTCGCCGAGCCCCGCACCACCGCCAGCACCGGATGCCCGTGACGCCGGGCGTCCGACAACCGCTCCAGCAGCAGCATCCCCACACCCTCGGCCAGGCCGAAGCCGTCGGCGGCTGCCGCGAACGCCTTGCAGCGGCCGTCCGGGGCCAGACCGCCCTGGCGGCTGAACTCCACGAGCATGCCGAGCGTGGACATCACGGTCGCGCCGCCCGCCAGCGCCAGCGAGCACTCCCCCGACCGCAGCGCCCGTACCGCGAGGTGCAGGGCCACCAGCGAGGACGAGCACGCCGTGTCCACGGTGACCGCCGCTCCCTCCAGACCGAGGGTGTAGGCCAGGCGGCCCGAAGCGACGCTTCCGGTGGTGCCGGTCAGCAGGTGGCCGCCCTCGTCGGCGCCCTGTTCGAGAGGGGGGCCGTAGTCCATGGTCATCGCCCCGACGTAGACGCCCGTCGGGGTCCGCCGCAGGGTGGCGGGGTCGATACCGGCCCGCTCCAGCACTTCCCAGGCCGTCTCCAGCAGCAGCCGCTGCTGCGGGTCCATGGCCGCCGCCTCGCGCGGCGAGATGCCGAAGAACTCCGCGTCGAACTCGGCCGCACCGGCGAGCGAACCTGCCTCGCGCTGGTAGTACCGCCCCGGTGTTCCCGGTGTGGGGTCGTAGCGTCCGGCGGTGTCCCAGCCGCGGTCCTCGGGCAGCGCGGAGACGGCGTCGGCACCTGCCGCCACCAGCTCCCAGAGTTCGTCGGGGCTGCCGACACCGCCGGGGTAGCGGCAGCCCATCCCGACGATCACCACGGGGTCGTCGTCCGCGGGCCGCCGTACCGGCCCGTCCGCGTCCGTGTCCCTCCTGTCGGGTCGGTCGCCGCCGATCTCGGCGCAGAGGTACGCGGTCAGGGCCGCCGGGGTCGGGCAGTCGAAGACGACCGTCGCCGGGATGCGCAGCGCCGTCGCCGCGCTCAGCCGGTTCCGCAGCTCCACGGCGGTGACGGAGTCGAACCCCAGGTCCAGGAAAGCAAGTTCGGCGGGGACAGGGTCGGAGCGTCCGGTCAGCGCGGCGATCTCCTCGTCCACCAGCCGGGCCAGCGCGGCACGCCGCTCCGGTACGTCCGTCGCGGCCAGCTCCGCGCGGAACGCGGTGGCGGCCTCCCGGTCACCGACCGCGCCGTCCGCCCCGTCCGGCCCGTCCGGCCCGTTGACGTTCGCCGGACCGTCCTGCGTGAACGCCGCCAGGACAGCCGTCGGCAGCTCCCGCACCCGGGCGTGCCCGGCGGCGGACAGCGCTTCCCGTTCCGGGGTGACACCGCGCACGTACAGGTCACCGAGCGAGGTCAGGAACCGTCCCGGACCGTCCTGGTCCCGGCGCAGCGTCCCGAGGACGGCGACCCGCGCGCGGTGTTCCTCCACGCAGTCCGTGAGGGCGGAGGTCAGCACGGTGTGCGGGCTGACCTCCAGCAGGACGTCGTGCCCGTCCCGCAGCAGGGCGCCGGCCGCCTGCCGGAACCTGACCGTGTTGCGCAGGTTGCGGCACCAGTAGTCGGCGTCCAGTACGGGGACGTCCAGTCGTCCGCCGGTCAGTGCGGAGTAGTAGGGCAGATGCGGTGTGCGGGGCCGGATCGGTGCCAGGTCGGCGCTCATCCGGGGAGTGATCGCGTCGATGTGGGGGGAATGGGCGGCCAGGCCCACGGCGATCCGCCGTGCGTGCACCGCGTCCGCGGCCAGGTCGGCGAGGAGTTCGGCCGCGGCGTCGCGGTCGCCGGAGACGATCACGGACCGCGGGCCGTTGTGCGCGGCGACGACGAGGCGGCCCTCCCAGCGGCGCAGCCGCGGCTCGACCTCGTCGGCCGGGGCCATGACGGAGAGCATGTCGCCCTGCCCGGCCAGGGTCGCCTGGGCCTGGCTCCACAGGGCCACCACCCGCGCGGAGTCGTCCAGGGACAGCGCGCCGGAGACGGCGGCGGCGGTGACCTCGCCGACGCTGTGTCCGAGCACGGCGGCCGGTTCCACGCCGTGGGAGCGCCACAGCGCGGCGAGCGACACCGTCACGGCGAACAGCAGGGGCTGCACCACGTCGGCCCGGTCCCCGGCGGGCGAACCCGGCGCGTCCGGGTCGCGGAGCACGTCGACGGGCGACCAGTCGACGAACGGTTCCAGGGCCTGCGCGCACGCGTCCATCCGGTCGCGGAACACCGGAAAGGTGTCCAGCAGGTCCGCCGCCATCCGGGGCCACTGCGCGCCCTGTCCGGGGAACACGAAGGCGACCCGGCGGCCGGACCCGGCGGCGCCCTCCACCAGGCCGGGCATGCTCCTGCCGTCGGCGAGCGCGTCCAGCCGCCGCAGGAACCCGTCCCGGCCGTCCGCCACCAGTGCCGCCCGCCGACTCCCCTCGGAAGCGTCGCGCGCGAGGGCGGACGCGATGTCCCGGGGGGTCCAGTCGGCTCGGCCGGCCAGGTACGCGTGCAGGCCGCGCGCGCCGGCCGCCAGCGACTCCCTGCCGCTGCCGGAAAGGGTCCACAGCAGCGGTGCTTCCGTACCGTCGGGGTGCGCCATCGTGTCTTCGGACTCCTTCACGGCGAGCAGGAACACCGGTCACCGGACCGTGGCGGGGTGCCGCTCCCACGGGTCGCGCGTCGGCCGGGCGGCCTTCGTCGGGCCCGGCGTGCGGCGCCGCCGGGCCTACGAGGCCGATCTTGCCCACGTCGCATAGCGGCCCGATATCGCAGGCCGCGACACGACGCGGGTACGGGGAACGGACGGGTCGGGGAGCGGCGGAAGTGCCGCGTGCGGCCTTTCGGGGCGCCTCAGCCGTCCGTTCCGGGCGAGGGGTGCGGGCCCGGAATCCGCGTCACTCCCAGTTCCCGCCAGATCCCGTCCAGCGCGGCGACGAACTGCTCGATCTCCGCGGGCTCGTGGACGGCCCCGGGTGCGCTCCTGAGGATCTCCTGGCCCGCGCGCACGCTCGGCGCGTTGATCGCCTGGACGTAGATGCCGTGGCGTACCAGCAGCAGGGCGGAGATCCGCCGGGCGAGTGCGTCGTCCCCGACGAAGATCGAAACGATGTGGGACCCGTCGGAGACGAAGGGGATGCCGTGTTCCGTGAGCAGCCGGTGCGTCAGTCGCGCGTTCTCGCGGAGCCGGTCGCGTTCCTCGTCGGAGGTGCGCAGATGCCGGACCGCGGCGAGGGCGCCCGCCACGACCGCCGGTGGCAGGGCGGTGGTGAAGATGAAGGGGCGGGACAGGCCGCGCACCGCGTCGACCAGTTCGGCGGGACCGGCGATGTATCCGCCGGTGGTGCCGAATCCCTTGGCCAGGGTTCCCATGATGACGGTGAACTCGTCCGCGAGGCCCAGGCTCGCGGCGACACCGGCTCCCTCCGGGCCGTACATCCCGACCGCGTGGACCTCGTCGAGGAAGGTCATCGCGCCGTGCTCGCGGGCGATCCGGGCGATCTCGGCGAGCGGGGCGACATCGCCCGCCATCGAATAGACCGACTCCGTGACGATCATCTTCGGCCGACCGGGGTCGGTGGCAGATATCAGCTCTTCCAGATGCGCCATGTCGTTGTGGCGGAAAATGTGTTTCTCGGCGCCGCTGTGGCGGAGTCCGTCGATGATCGAGGCGTGGTTCATCTCGTCGGAGAAGACGACGCAGTTCTCCGGCCGACCGGCGAGGACCGTGAGGGCTCCGTCGTTCGCGGTGTACCCGGAGGTGAAGAGAAGGGCGTCCGCCTTGCCGTGCAGATCCGCCAGTTCCTTCTCCAGCAGCACGTGGTAGTGGTTGGTCCCGCCGATGTTCCGGGAGCCGCCCGAGCCCGCGCCGTACTCGTCGAGGGCTTCGCGCGTGGCCGCCAGGACCAGCGGGTGCTGCCCCATCCCCAGGTAGTCGTTGCTGCACCACACGCTGATCTCGGAGGTGACCCCGTCCCGCAGGCTCCGGGCCGCCGGGAATTTCCCGGCGAGCCGGCCGATCTCCAGAAACTCCCGTTTCGCCTCCGGTGACCCACCTTCCCCCGTATACCGCGAGAAGAGCTCCAGGTAATGGTTCATGACGACCCTTTTCTCCGAAGACCAAGCCGATGCGGGGGCCGAACCGGTAGAGGGCATTGTCTCAGAGCGGCATATCACTTCGATGGCGCGGCCTGCGACAATTCGGCACCGCCTGCGCACCCGTTTCTTCTTTTCACACTCCTGGTGTACTCGATTCGCTTGTTGTAGGCTCTGCGGAAATTCCTCGACACGGCACCGTTGGAGTTTCCTATGCCGTCGAACGAAACGTATGTCAGCCAGATCCTTCAGGTGATATCCGCGGAACCGGAGAAAATCCTCCTGTCCTGGCGCGACAAGACGCTGACCGCGGCGGAGCTGACCACTCTGGTCCGGTCGGGCGCGCAGGTCCTGCACCAGCACGCCGCCGGGACCGGTGGGACCAGTGGGACCGGTGGCGGAACCGTCGTCGCCGTCCTGACCGTCACCAACACCGCCCCGACGCTGGTCCTGCGGTACGCCGCGAATCTGGCCGGGGCCACGGTGGTCCATCTGCACACCACCAACGCGGTCGACCCGGCGGACCAGCTGGCCGCCGACGCCCGGCTCAAGATCCTCCGGGAGACCGGTGCGACGCATCTGGCCGTCGACGCGGAGAACCTCGCGGCCGCCCGTGAGCTGCGCGGGCGGCTGGGCACTCCGCTCACCCTCGTCGCCCTCGGCGACCTCGGCCCCGACGTCCTGGACCTGACGGCCGGGGATCCGGACGCGCTGGACCCGGCCGCCATCGAGATCGGACTCGACCGGCCCGCCGTGGTGACCTACACGAGCGGGACGACCGGTGAGCCGAAGGGCATCGCCTTCGACTTCCGGGCCCGCAACGGTTTCATCTCCGCCGGACTCCAAATGGGCTGGCGGTCGGTCTATCTGGCCTGCCTCCCGCTCAGCCACTCCAGCGGCGCCACGGCCGACGACTCACTGGCGTCCGGCGGCTCGGTGGTCCTGCGGGACGGCTTCGACGCGGGTGACGCGCTGCGCTGCGTCGAGCGGTACGGGATCACCCGGATGCTGCTCTCCCCTCCCCAGCTGTATCTGCTCATGGACCATCCGGAGCTGGGCTCGACCGACCTGTCCCGTCTCCAGATGGTCACGTACGTGGGCTCCCCCGCGTCCCCCGAGCGACTGGGCGAGGCGGTCAGGGTCTTCGGCGACGTGCTGATCCAGGTGTACGCCACGAGCGAGGCGGGCTTCGTCAGCATGCTCTCGCCCGCCGAACACCTCGACCCCCGGCTGCGGGTCACGGTCGGCCGGCCGATGCCCGGCTGGGTCCGGATCACCGATCCGGACGACCACCGCGACCTGCCGCCGGGCGAGATCGGCGAGGTCTGCGTGCAGTCGCCGTTCACGATGAGCGCGTACGTGGCCGAGCCCGAACTCACCGCCCGGACCGTGCGGGACGGCTGGGTGCACACCGGTGACCTCGGTCTCGTCGACGGTGACGGCTACCTCCACCTGCGCGGCCGGATCGGCGAGGTGATCAAGACCAATGGCATCAAGATCCACCCGGTGACCGTGGAGAACGCCTTCCTGGCCCATCCCGATGTCGTGCAGGCCGCCGTCTTCTGCGTCCAGGACCGGGACCGGGTCGAGCACCTGCACGCCGCCGTGGTGCTGCGCGAGGCGAGTACGGCCGGCCCCGGCGAACTGGCCGAACACATCCGGACCGCCATCTCGCCCAAGCACGTTCCCGCGCGGATCGACGTCCGCCCCGCTCTCCCGCTCACCGGTGTCGGCAAACCGGACAAGGCGCGGCTGGCCGCGGAAGCGAGCGGGTGACACCCCCATGACCCTCTCCGTGGCGTCCGTACTGGCCGAATCCGCGCTACGGCGACCGGAGCACCCGGCGATCGTCTCCGGTACCCGGAAGATCACCTACCGCGAGCTGTGGGACGGGGCGCGGCGGTACGCGGCGGCGCTGCGCGCGCGGGGCATCGGGCCCGACGACAAGGTGGCGCTGCTGCTGCCCAGCACACCGCACTTCCCGCTTGCCTACTTCGGTGTGCTCGCGCTCGGCGCGATCGCGGTGCCGGTCCACGCCCTGCTCCGGGCCGACGAGATCGCGTACGTCCTGAAGGACTGCGGGGCGGCGGCGCTGATCTGCGCCGCCCCGCTCCTGGCCGAGGGCGGCAGGGCCGCGGAGACGACGGGCACGCCCGTGCTCACCGTCAGGGACGAAGAAGCCGCCGGGGAAGAGGACGGGAACGCGGAAGGAGAAGGGGACGCGGGGGAAGAAGAAGGGGACGCGGAAGAGGGGCGCACCCGCGTGCCGCGGCTGGACGCGCTCGCGGCGCGGAGCACCCCGATCGACCGTCAGGTGCCGCGCGCTCCCGGGGACATCGCGGTGGTCCTCTACACCTCCGGCACCACCGGCCGGCCCAAGGGCGCCCAGCTCACCCATCTCAACGTGGTGATGAACGTCGACACGACCATGCTGTCGCCGTTCGACTTCACCGCGGACGACGTCCTGCTCGGCTGTCTGCCTCTGTTCCACGCCTTCGGTCAGATCTGCGGCATGAACACCTGCTTCCGGGCGGGGGCGACCCTGGTGCTGATGCCCCGGTTCGACGGGCCGGGCGCGCTGGACCTCATGGTGCGGGAGGGCTGCACCGTGTTCATGGGGGTCCCGACGATGTACACGGCGCTCCTCGACGCGGCCCGCGCCGACCCGCGCAGGCCCGCGCTCGACCGCGCGTTCTCCGGCGGCGCCGCACTACCCGTGGCGGTCCTGGACGCGTTCCGGGAGACGTTCCGCTCCCCGGTTCTCGAAGGGTACGGACTGACCGAGACGTCTCCGGTGGTGGCCTACAACCAGAAGGCGTGGCCGCTCAGACCGGGCACGGTGGGCCGGCCGATCTGGGGTGTCGAGGTCGAGATCGCCAGAGCCGAGGTCGAGGGCAGGATCGAGCTGGTGCCGGCCGGTGAGGTGGGCGAGATCGTCATCCGGGGGCACAACGTGATGGCCGGTTACCTGAACCGGCCGGAGGCGACCGCCGAGGCCATCGTGGACGGCTGGTTCCGCTCCGGTGACCTCGGCGTCAAGGACGACGAGGGATATCTGTCCGTCGTCGACCGCAAGAAGGACGTGGTGCTGCGCGGCGGGTACAACGTCTATCCGCGCGAGGTGGAGGACATCCTGTCCCGCCATCCGGCGATCGCCCAGGCGGCCGTCGTCGGGCTCCCCCACCCCGTCCACGGAGAGGAGGTGTGCGCGGTGGTGAGGGCCCGCCCCGGCTCGGCGCCGGGCCCGGCCCTCGGCGCCGAGATCGCCGCCTGGAGCAGGGAGCGGATGGCGCCGTACAAGTACCCGCGCCGGGTGGAGTTCGTGGACGCCTTCCCCCTCGGCCCCAGCGGCAAGATACTCAAACGGGAGCTGGTCGCCCGGCTGAGCGCCGCCGCTCCGGACGAGCCGCCGGACGGCCCGCCCCGCCCACGCTGAGCGCGGGCCCCGAGCGGTCGGACTCCCCGGCGGGAACGGGCACCGGCGCGCGACAGTTCGTACGGGGCCGCCCGCGGTCTGCCGGTCCGTACCGAGGCGCAGGAAGCGGCACGGCGCCACGCCGTCCGCCCGACGGAGCACGCGAGCGCGCCGTACGCGCGGGGGCCGGGGCGGTGCGGCCGCGGGCCGAAGGCCCGCCGGACCCCTGTCGGGCTCAGGAGGCGATCAGCAGCCGCAGCCGGGTCCGGCCGAGGAGTCCCGCCACGGTCCGGGCATGCCGGGACAGCAGCAGTGCGAGAGGCAGGGCGACGAGTGCGCCGACGGCGAGACCGGCGAGGACGTCGTGCGGATAGTGGGCCCCGACCCACACCCGTGAGGCGGCCATCGCCAGCGCTCCGACGGTCGCGATCACGCCGAGGCGGGTCGAGACGAACCAGAGGACGACCGCCGCCGCGGCGGCCAGTGTGGCGTGGTTGCTGGGGAAGGACCAGTCGCCGGGCGCCGGACATGCCTCCAGGGTGATGACGTGCAGGGACCGGCACGGCCGGTTCTCGTGCACGGCCTGCTTCAGCACGGTGCTGACGGCGAACGCGAGCACGGTCAGGACCGGGGCGGCCAGGGCCTTCACCGCCTGTCGCGCATCCTGCGCGCGGGCCTGCCACCATCCGAGCAGCATCAGGACGGCGAAGGTCCGGGACGGGACGGCGAGCGCGCCGGCGAGCGGGTTCAGCAGGGTGCGCACGGGGGGCAGGAAGCGGGCCGGCACGATCGCCTTGGCGTGCCCGTACCGCTCCAGGATGCCGCAGGCGCGGGCAGCGCCTTCGGTGATCCCGCGGGACGTCGCGCGGGCGAGCAGGGCCGGTCCGGCGCGGCGTCCGAGAAGGTATCCGGTCTGGGCTCCGGCCGGCGCGCCCACGGCCGCGGCGACGAGCACCCACGGCAGGGACAAATGTCCCGAGGAGGCCGTGGAGCCTCCGGGGCACAGCAGTCCGGCGGTGAACAGGAGCGAATCCCCGGGCAGGAAGAACCCGACGAGCAGGCCGGTCTCGGCGAACATCACGACGGCGATGCCGATCGTGCCGAAGGCGGCGAGCGGCCCAGCGCCGATGACGCTCGCGCACCAAGCCGAACCAAGCCGAACCCGCCCTCCAGCTCGCCGTGAACATCCTCGACGCGTGGGGCCGGAGGAGCGCGAGGTGCTCTTCGCCCATGAACACGCCCATCTGTCGGGCCGCCATCACCTGCTGTCGTTTCTGGTCGACCTCTGTGTGACCGTGCACCCCGCGGTGCGCGGCCTGAGGGAGCCGCTGCAGTTCCATCTCGAGCGATGGGCCGATGAAGAGGCTGCCGCCACTGTCGGTGACCGGAAGCTGGCAGCGGCTGCCGTCGCCAAGGCGGCGCTGGCCGAAGCGGCCCAGCAGCGGCGTGCCCGCCGCGGATATCCGCAGCTGTCCGTGACGAGCGGACCGGTGCCTCAGCGCTCAGGGCACCGCTTCCCGCGTCTCCCGCAACGCGCGCACAGAGTGCGCGTGGTGCGGGAGACCGCGCCGGACGTACGGAGGGGCCCGAAGCGCTCAGGCTGCCGCCGGTCGTGCGGTCAGGCCCCGGGAGTGATCGGCTCAGCCGCCGCTCTTGCGCCTGAACGACCGCTGGCTGGTGGCCGGGCCGTGTGCCGCGCGTACCTTTGACGCATCCGGGTTGGCGGCGGCGTCGGCGGCGTCCGCCTGCGCACCGCGCTTGCGGGCCAGGGCCTCGCGGAACTTGCGCTTGAGGTCGTAGTTGCCGTCGGCGTCCGGCGTCAGAGCGGACGTCTCGGCGTCAGCCGGCTCCGAACCTTCCGTGGTGACGGGCTCTTCGGTCATGGTGACCTCCTGGGTTCGGGGATGGGCACGCACAGCTTGACATGCCGGGCGTGGTGCCGGGACCGGCCGACGGGGCAACCGCCCTCAGCCGTTGCGGCGTACGAGGGCGGCCTTGCGGGCCTCGGCGAGCTTGCGGGCCTCGCCCGCCTTCCGGGACTTGCCGCCTCCGCCGCGGGCGGGGTCCTTGCTGGTGCCCAGGCCGCGGAAGGGCGCGTTGGTGTTCTTGGGCCGGGCGGGGGCGGCCCCGCCGTCGAGCGGGGTCCCGGAGGGGGCCTTGGCGCCGGTGATCCGGCTCAGCTCCGCCTCGCCCGAGCGCACCTTGGTGACGGTCGCCTCGATGCCGGCCTCGGCCAGCATCCGGCGTGTCTCGTCGCGGTGGCCCGCCGGGACGAGCGTGACCACCCGGCCGGACCCGCCGGCGCGGGCGGTACGGCCCGCCCGGTGCACATAGTCCTTGGGGTCGGTGGGCGGATCGACGTTGACCACGAGATCGAGGTCGTCGACGTGCAGACCGCGGGCCGCGACATTGGTCGCCACCAGAACGGTGATCTGACCGTTCTTGAACTGCGCCAGGGTCCGAGTGCGCTGCGGCTGGGACTTGCCGCTGTGCAGCGCCCCGGCGTGCACCCCGCTGGCCCGCAGATGCCGGGTGAGCTGGTCGACGGCGTGCTTGGTGTCCAGGAACAGCAGGACGCGGCCGTCGCGGGCGGCGATCTCCGTGACGACGGCGTAGCGGTCGGGGCCGTGGACGACCAGGACGTGGTGCTCCATCGTCGCGATCCTGCCCGCGCCCGGGTCGACCGAGTGGGCCACGGGATCGTGGAGGTAACGGCGGACGAGCTGGTCGACGTCGCCGTCCAGCGTGGCAGAGAACAGCATCCGCTGACCGTCCGGGTGCACCTGGTCGAGGGCCTCGACGACCTGCGGCAGGAACCCCAGGTCACACATCTGGTCGGCCTCGTCCAGCACGGTGATCCGCACCCGTCCCAGACGGCAGGCGTTGCGCTCGATCAGGTCGTGCAGGCGTCCGGGGGTGGCGACGACCACCTCGGCTCCCTGGCGCAGCGCGGCGACCTGCCGGCCGGTCGACACACCGCCGACGACCGTGGCCGTCCGCAGCCGCAGCGCCTCGGCGTACGGCGCCAGCGCCTCGGTGACCTGCTGGGCCAGTTCCCGGGTGGGTACGAGAACCAGCGCGAGGGGCTGCTTCGGTTCGGCCCGCCGTCCGGCCGTACGGGTCAGCAGCGGCAGGCCGAAGGCGAGCGTCTTGCCCGACCCGGTGCGCCCGCGCCCCAGGACATCGCGGCCCTTCAAAGCATCCGGCAGCGTGGCGGCCTGGATCGGGAAGGGTTCGCGCACCCCGGACTCGCTCAGTGTCCGCAGTACCTCCACCGGCAGTCCCAGGTCGGCGAAGGAGCCTGCCGGGGGCAGCGCCGGGGTCGTGGCGCCGGGCCGGGCGGGACCGCCCCGAGTCGCGCCGGAGTCGGCGGTGCCGGAGTCATCGGGGTGCTTCATGAACAGCCTTCCGCAGGAGGAACGTACCGAGCCGAGGAAGGCCCGGCAGGACAAGACAGCCCGCGCACCGGCCGGGCTGAATCGCTCACCGCGACGACCACGCAAACGCACGAGACTAACACGGGCACACGGGCACACGGGCACACGGGCACACGGGCACACGGGCACACGGGATGGCGGCCGGGGGCCGGGTCCCGGCGGTCGGCGGCGGTCGTCGTACGTACGCCCGGCCGCGCACTCCTGGTTCGAGACCGATCGTTCGCCCTCGTTCTTCGTTACCCTGGCTGGATGAGCCAGGGCACCAGGGGAAGCAGCACGTCGGCGGCGCGGGCGCGGCTGCTCGGTACGGCGACCAAGATCTTCTACGCGGAGGGGATCCACTCCGTGGGCGTCGACCGGATCATCGCGGAGGCGCAGGTCACCCGTGCCACGCTGTACCGCCACTTCACGGGCAAGGAAGAACTCGTCCTCGCCTACCTCGGCCTGGCCGACCGGGAACTCCGCTCCCAGGCCGAGGCCGCGCAGGCGGGTGAGGAGTCGGCGGCCGACAAGCTCCGGGCCGTCTGCCGGACCATCGCCGCGGGGATCCGGTCCCCGGGGTTCCGGGGCTGCGCCTTCCTCAACGCGGCGGTGGAGTACCCGGATCCGGACCATCCGGTCCACCGCGCCGTCCTGGCCCACCGGCAGTGGTTCCTGGACACCGTCACGGGACTGCTGGCCGGGACCGGCGGCGACGCATCCGCCGAAGCCGCCGGCCGGCATCTCGTCATGCTCCGCGACGGTGCCATGGCCTCCGGGTGCCTGTCCGACCCCGAACTGGTGGCCGAGACCTTCCTCCAGGGCGTCGAGGGGATCCTCCGGGCCCGTTCCGCGCCGCTCGGTGGCTGACGGGCGCCGGTCCGTCTCAGTGGCACATGGAGCGCGCCTCGCCTCAGTGGCACACGGAGCGCGTCGCCGTCCTGAGCGCACGGCGGTGGAGTGCGTCCAGGTGTTCCAGTGCCGCGCCCGTTGCGCCGGCCAGGGCGAGTCCCGCCGCACAGCCGACGGGCTCGGCGCGCCGACGCTCCGTGTCCTTGAGCTCGTCGAGCAGGGCCCGGGTCAACCGGTCGAGCCGCTCGCGGATCGGGCCGAGTTCGGGGCGTGTCGCGGGGGCTTCCCCGGGGTGGGCGGTCCAGCGGGCGAACAGCCCCCGCTGCGTGATCTTGCTGGCCGTGATCTGGTCCCGGAAGAACGCCACTGCCGCCTCCGGATCCAGCCCGGCGACACCGGCCTGCGCACGGACCTGGTCCAGGACCTGTCCCTCGCGCACGGGATCCTCGATGGGCGCGCCGGTACCGAACTTGGCCGCCGCCACGTCGTCGCCCACCCGGATGCGCTCGATGACGAGGTCCGTCAGAGGGCCGAGCCTGCCCAGCGGGGCGCCCAGGGGCCCGGCGGTCGTACGGGCACTCGCCGCCGTCGCCTGATGAGTCGTCGGCAGCGCCAGGGCCCCGCACATCGCGGTGACGACGGCGCAGCGAGTCGTGCTGTCTCGCAGGTTCACTTGCCCACCTCGGGTTCGGGTGCCTTCCCGCTGTCCTGTCCGTCCTGTCAGTTCCCTTTGGCGGCACGGCCCAGACGCAGGGCCGAGACGAGGAAGAAGACGCCGCCCGGAACGGCGTAGCCGATCGCACCGGTGAGCGCGGGATCGTCCGCCCCGGCCGACGCGACGAACGACGCCCCGGCCAGGACCGAGATGCCGCCGCTGAGGATCATCGGCCACTGGCCGCCCAGCGCGCGGCGGGGGACGGCCACGATCAGCTGGACCAGGCCGGACACGACCGCCCAGGCGCCCCACACCCGCAGTACCGCCGGAACGCCGGACGCGCAGGCGACGGCCACGCCGACGGCCGCGACCGAGCTAATGGCCATGTTCAGACGCAGCAGCGCAGGCGATCCGGCGGCGCGCGACGCCCTCGCGTCGACGACGGCCGCACCCACGTCGAACAGCGGATACAGCACGAGCAGCACGGCCGTGGCCGTGCTGATCCCCGACGCCGTCGTGAACATCACGAGCGCCCAGGTCAGGGCGAAGGCGCAGCGGACGAAGTACAGGCGGCGCAGGGCGGCGGCCGTCCCGGTGACACCGGACGGAGCGGCGATGGTGCTCATGGTGATCCCTTTCGGTGGATTCGGCGGATACGTGGTGGAGGTCGGAGTTCGCGGCGGAGGTCACGATGGGCCATGAAAGAGACCGAACGTTCTCCCTCCCTTCTTGAGCCTGGCAAGCGCGTCCCGCCTTGTCAAGACCGAACGTTCTCCCTCACCGAAGCCGGCCTGCCCCGGGCACGTTTTGACGCGGCCGGGAAAGCGGCAGATGCTGAGGTCGATGGAGCCCGGAGGTGCGGCAGGCCGCGCGGTCGCCGGGGTGGCGCGGGTGCTCTCGCCACGCGGGGCACTGGCCGTGCACCGGGTGGACGGGGCCCTGGTGTTCGCCCTGCGGGCAGCCCTGGCCATGGCGCTGGTCGCCCTGCCGATCGTGCTCGCCGGACGTCCGGATCTCGCCGTGTACGCGATGCTCGGCTCCTTCACCACCACGTTCGGACGCAATCTGCCCTATCCGCGCCGCGCCCGCGTGCTGGCGTGGGTCGCGCTCGCCATGACCGCGTGCGTGGGCTGCGGCGTGACACTGGCGGCCCTGGTCCGTCCGCAGGCGGGCGGGGCGGGCGCCGTCCTGGTGGTGGCGGCCACGGCCGTGGTCGCCGGAGCGGCGAAGTTCGCGTGCGACGCGGCGCGGCTGGGCGGGCTCGGGGCAGTGCTGCTGCTCTTCTCCTTCGCGGTGGCCGCCGAGAGCCCGGCCGCGTTCACCGACGTGCTGCCCCGGACCGGGCTGGCCGCGGCAGCCGCGGCGGTCGCCTGGGCACTGGCCGTCGCGGGCCGGTACGTCCACCCGGACCGGCCGCAGCGGCTCGCCGTGGCCGTCGCTCTGCGCGCGCTCGCCCGCCTGCTGACGGCGGCCGACGCCGAGGGGGCGGATCCGGGGGGTGCGGCGGGGCGGGAGCGGCACCGTGCGACAGTGGCCGTGCTGCACGCGTACCACTGCCTCGGTCTCGCGCCGCACACCCACCGGTCCCCCGGCCTCGACCGGTGCCCGCCCGGGGCCGGGGCGCGCAGCGACCGGGACGGGACCGCCGTCTGCGTCCGTCTGGCCGACGTGTCCTGGTCCCTGCTGATCGGCTCCGCGAGCCGGCCGTCGCCGAGGGGGGCCGAGTCGGCGGAGCTGCTGCGCCGCCAGGCGCGGCTGCTCGCGGACCGGCGCCGGGCCCGGCCCGAGCTGCTGCCGGGCTTGCCGACGCCGTACGCGGCCGCGGGTGCCGCCCCGCCCACTCCCCCCGCCCGCACCCCGGGCGCGGACCCTCCACCCCTCTCGGCACCCCCCTCGGCATCCCCTTCGGCACCCTCGGCCGACTCCACGCGCCGGGCCGGTGAGCTGTTCGCGGGGCCGCGGCTCGCCGGGCCCGTGCATCTCTCGGTACGGGTGGTGCCCGCGTTGCGCATGGTGCTGGGCACCGGGGCGGCCGGTGCCCTGGCGCTCGTGCTCGGCCTGGGGCACGGCTACTGGGCGGCGATCTCGGCCGCCGCCGTGCTGCACTCGGTCAACATCCGTACGACCGCGCAGCGTGCCGTCCAGCGGACCCTGGGGACGGTGGTGGGGCTGCTGCTCGCGCTCGGGGTGCTGGGCGCCCGCCCGGACCCGGTGGTCCTCGTGCTGGTGATCGTGGCCCTGGAGTTCCTGCTCGAATGCGTGGTGGTCCTCAACTACGGCCTCGGCGTCGTCTTCCTCACGCCGCTGGCGCTGCTGCTGAGCGAACTGGCGGCTCCCGCCCCCGCCGGCGCGCTCGTCCAGGACCGGGCCCTCGCCAGTCTCCTGGGCATCGCGGTGGGCCTGGCCTGCGCGATGCTGGTGGTCGACGACCACGCCGCCGTACGCGTGGAGCACGCGCTGGCCGCGTGCACCCGCGCCGCGCGGCAGGCGGAAGAGGCGCTGGCCGGTGCCGCGGGGCCGCCGCCCGCGGAGCTGGCGGTGCGGCTGGCCGAGGCTGTGGTGGAGCTGCGCGAGGCGGACGACGCCGCGGCGGGCGAGCTGTGGCAGGCCGGGATCGACCCGGCCCTGCTCGCCGCCGCGGAGCGGCGCGGCTATCTGCTGCTGGAGCGGCTCCTGTCGCACCCGCCCGAGTGAGCCACGCCCCTCTGCCGCCCGGTCATCCGGTCAGCTGGTCATCCGGCTGCCCGGTCCCCCGCCCCCGACGGCCGCACGGTCACGTCCACGTTCTTCATCAGCGGCTGGTCGCTCTGGGTGCTGTAGTCGCCGATGGCGCACAGGACGTTCAGCTCCGGCATGTATCCGGCGGCGCAGCCGCGCGGGATGTCGTACTGGACGGCCTTGTAGCGGTGGACGCTGCGGGTCGAGCCGTCCCGCGCCGTGCTGGTGATGTCGACCTCGTCGAAGAGCGTGAGCCCGCGGTCGCGCATGTCCTGGGCGTTCATGAAGATCAGGGTGCGCAGGTTCTTGATCCCGCGGTAGCGGTCGTCGTCGGAGTAGATGGTGGTGTTCCACTGGTCGTGGGAGCGCATCGTGCCGAGCTTGAGCACGCCGTCGGCCGGTACGACGTCGGGGAGTCCGGCGGCGGAGAACTCCGCGCGGCCCGAGGCCGTACGGAAGACGAGTTCCCGGGCGGGCTGCTTGATGCGGAACCCGAGCGGGAGCCGGACGCGCCGGTTGAAGTCCTCGAACCCCTCCAGGGCCGCCGCCATGGTGTCGCGGATGCGGTCGTAGTCCTCGACGTACCACTCCCAGGGGGTGTCGCTGTCCGGCAGCGCGGCGCGCGCCATTCCGGCGATGATGGCCGGTTCGGAGAGCAGGTGGGGCGAGGCGGGCCGCTTCATACCGAGGGAGAGGTGGACCATGCTCATGGAGTCCTCGACCGAGGTGGCCTGCTTGCCGGCCTTCTGGAGGTCCTTCTCGGTGCGGCCCAGGCAGGGCAGGATGAGCGCCCGGCGGCCGTGCACCAGATGGCTGCGGTTGAGCTTGGTGCTGACCTGCACGGTCAGTTCGCACCGCCGCAGCGCCTCGGAGGTGTACGCCGTGTCCGGGGCGGCCAGCGCGAAGTTGCCGCCCATGCCGACGAAGACCGTCACGTCGCCGCGGTGCATCGCCTCGATGCTGCGCACCGTGTCCAGGCCGTGTTCGCGGGGCGGTTCGATGGCGCACGCCTTCGCCAGGCGGTCCAGGAACTCCGGAGGCGGCCGGTGGTCGATGCCGCAGGTGCGGTTGCCCTGCACATTGCTGTGGCCGCGCACCGGCGACGGACCGGCGCCCTCGCGGCCCAGGTTGCCGCGGAGCAGCAGCAGGTTGACGATCTCCCGGACGGTGTCCACTCCGTGTTCGTGCTGGGTGATCCCCAGGCACCAGCTGAAGATGCTCCGGTCGGCCTCGCAGTAGACGCGGGCGGCCTTGGCGATGTCGGCGCGGGCGACGCCGCTCTGCCGTTCGATCTCCTCCCACGGCGTGGCCTCCACCAGCGCCCGGTAGGCGTCGAAGCCCGTGGTGTACCGCTCGACGAACTCCCGGTCGAGCGCCTTCGGGTCGGTCTCCGCCTCGGCGAGCACGGCCTTGGCCATGCCGCGCAGCAGGGCCATGTCGCCGCCGATGCGCGGCTGGATGTTGAGCGAGCTGGTCGGGGTGGACCGGAACAGCGCCATGTCCACGAAGTCGTGCGGGATGATCGTGCGGGTCGCCGCGGCCTCCACGAGCGGGTTGATGTGCACGATCTTCGCGCCGCGCTTGTGCGCCTCGGCGAGCGAGGTCAGCATGCGCGGGGCGTTGGAGGCGGCGTTGACCCCGAGGATGAACAGGGCGTCGGCGACCTCCCAGTCCTTGAGGTCGGCCGTGCCCTTGCCGGTGCCGAGCGCGGCCTGGAGGGCGCGGCCGCTGGCCTCGTGGCACATGTTGGAGCAGTCCGGCAGGTTGTTCGTGCCCAGCTCGCGCGCCATGAGCTGGTAGAGGAAGGTCGCCTCGTTCCCGAGCCGTCCCGAGGTGTAGTACGTGGCCCGGTGCGGGCTGTCCAGCTCGCGCAGGGTGCCTCCCACCAGGGCGAACGCGTCCTTCCAGGAGATCGGCACATAGGTGTCGGTGTCCGGGTCGTAGCTCATGGGGTGGGTCAGCCGGCCCTGGCGTTCCAGTTGCTCGTCGCTCCAGGAGGACAGCTCGGTGACGGTGTGCGCCGCGAAGAACTCCGGGCCGACCCGGTGGTGGGTCATCTCCCAGGAGACGTGCTTGATGCCGTTCTCGCAGATGTCGAGCCGCAGCCCCTTGAGGTCGTCCGGCCAGGCGCAGCCGGGGCAGTCGAAGCCCTCCCCCTCGTGGTTCATGCGCTGGACGGCCCGCGGTCCGTCGACGAACTCGCGTTCGCGCAGCAGGAAGCGGGAGACGCTCTTGGCCGCGCCCCAGCCTGCCGCCGGGTGGTGGTAGGGGCGGAACTCCGGGGCCCGCCGGTCCGGGGCGTCCTCGGAAGGGGCGTCGGCGGACTGCGCCGGGGTCCTCTGGTCGGTCATCGGGTACTCCCTGTTCTGCGGACGTTCCGCGGGACGTTCTGCGGGATGCTCCGTGGTGTTCTACGTTCTACGGGACTCTCGGTTCCACGGGGACTCTCGGTTCCACGGGGACTCTCGGTTCCACGGGGACTCTCGGTTCCACGGGGACTCTCGGTTCGTTCTCCGGGGCTCGGTTCGACGAGGAAGGTACCGCCATGTCCGGACGGGTCAGCTGCCGCAGGATCTACGAGGACGCCTCGCCGCAGGACGGCACGCGGGTGCTGGTGGACCGCCTGTGGCCCCGGGGGGTGAGCAAGGAGGACGCCCGCTGGGACGAGTGGCTGCGGGACATCGCGCCCTCGACCGGTCTGCGCCGCTGGTATCACCATGATCCGGACCGCTTCACCGAGTTCCGCCGCCGTTACGTCGCCGAGCTGGGCGACCCCGACCACCACTCCGCCGTCGAGCATCTGCACGACCTGGCGGCCCACGGCAGGCTCACGCTGCTGACGGCCACCAAGGACGTGGACCACAGTGAGGCCGCGGTCCTCGCCGACTGGCTGAACCACGCCGGACGCTAGGTCTTTCGTCACCCAGGGCGTGTGACGGGCTCCAGTGCCAGGTTATGCGCCCGGCTCCCGTCCGGCCCGTCCACAGCGGCCACCGGGCCGGGACACTAGAGTCCGTAGTGCAGCACGCAAGACTCCGTAGGGCAGCACGCAGCACGAGAATCCCGCAGTACTCCCGCCCTGTACGCCCGCCATCAGCCTGGAGGCACGCTCCGTGGTCGAGCCGCAGTCCGTGATCGCCCCGCCCGCCAGATCCGCCCTGTTCCTCGTCTGCACCATCGTCTCCGGTGGTGAGGCGGTCGTCCGCGATCTGCTCCCGGATGTGGCCGGGCTGAAGCGGTCGGTGGGGTTCCGCGCCCCGGACGACGACCTCACCTGTGTCGTCGGCATCGGCTCCACCGCCTGGGACCGCCTCTTCGGCGGCCCCCGCCCGCGCGAGCTGCACCCCTTCGTGCCGCTCACCGGAGCCCGGCACCACGCGCCCTCCACCCCGGGCGACCTCCTCTTCCATCTGCGCTCCCGGCGCATGGACCTGTGCTTCGAGATGGCCCAGCTGATCGGTGAGCGCCTCGACGGCGCCGTCACGGTCGTGGACGAGGTGCACGGCTTCAAGTCGTTCGACGAGCGCGACCTGCTCGGCTTCGTCGACGGCAGCGAGAACCCGGAGGGGCGCCTGGCCCTGGACGCCGTCCACATCGGCGAGGAGGACCCGGACTTCGCGGGCGGCAGCTACGTCGTCGTCCAGAAGTACCTGCACGACCTCGCCGCGTGGAAGGCGCTGCCGGTGGAGGAGCAGGAGAAGGCCATCGGCCGCTCCAAGCTGGACAACGTCGAGATGCCCGACGACGTCAAACCTGTCGACTCCCATGTCGCGCTCAACACCATCACCGACGAGGACGGCACCGAACGCAAGATCGTCCGGGACAACATGCCCTTCGGACGGGTCGGTGAGGGCGAGTTCGGCACCTACTTCATCGGCTACGCCCGTACTCCCGCGGTGACCGAGCAGATGCTGCGGAACATGTTCCTCGGCGACCGGCCCGGCGTGCACGACCGGATCCTCGACTTCTCCACCGCGGTCACCGGCTGCCTCTTCCACGTCCCCACCGCCGACTTCCTCGACGACCCGCCGCCCCCGCCCGCGGTCACCGCCGTGGCGGAGGGCTCCCTGGGGATCGGCAGTCTGAAAGGAGCCTGATCCATGTCCACGCCCACCGCCATGACCAACCTCCACCGCGAACTCGCCCCGATCACGCCCGAGGCGTGGGCCCAGATCGAGGACGAGGCCCGCCGCACCTTCCAGCGCAACGTCGGCGGCCGGCGCGCCGTGGACGTGACCGGGCCCGAGGGGCCGACGCTGGCGGCGGTGGGCACCGGCCACCTCACCGCCATCGAGGCGCCCGCGCAGGGCGTGACCGCGCGGCTGCGCCAGGTGCAGCCCCTCGTCGAACTGCGCGTCCCCTTCAAGGTCACCCGGGACGCGGTGGACGACGTGGAGCGCGGCGCGCAGGACTCCGACTGGCAGCCGGTGAAGGACGCGGCGCGCGCCATGGCGTTCGCGGAGGACCGTGCCGTCTTCGAGGGGTACGCGGCGGCGGGCATCGACGGGCTGCGCAGGCGCACCTCCAATCCGGTGGTGAGCCTGCCGGCGGAGCCGCGCGACTACCCGGACGCGGTCAGCCACGCCCTGACGACGCTGCGGCTGGCCGGGGTCGCCGGTCCGTACGCGCTGGTGCTGGGCGCCGCCCCGTACACGGCGGTGAACGAGACGTCCGACCACGGCTACCCGATCGCCGCGCACCTGAGCCGGCTCCTGGACGGGCCGCCCATCTGGGCCCCCGCCCTGGAGGGCGGCTTCCTGGTGTCCACCCGGGGCGGTGACTTCGAGCTGCGGCTCGGCCAGGATCTCGCGATCGGCTACACCGCCCACGACGCGCAGGCGATCGAGCTGTACTTCCGGCAGACGCTGACGTTCCTCGTCTACACGGACGAGGCCGTGGTGGCGCTCACCTCCTGAGCGGGCCCGCCGCTCAGCCGTTGGGCAGGACGACCGCGCGGCCGTCGACGCGGCCCGCGTGCAGCCGTTCGTAGGCGAGCGGTGCCTCGTCGAGCGTGAAGGTCTCCGTGTGCACCGACAGCGCGCCGGAGCGGGCCAGGGCCAGCACCTCGGCGAGTTCGCCGCGGCTGCCCCAGTACGGGGAGCTGACCGTGACCTCGTGCGGCAGCCGGCCGAAGCCGACGGGCAGCGCCCCGCCGCCGAGACCGACGACGGAGATCTCGCCCTCGACGGCGGCGACGGCCCCGGCGACGGCGACGGTCGGCGGGGCACCGACGAAGTCGAACACGGCCTCGGCGCCCAGCCCGCCGGTCAGTTCGCGGACCGCGGCGGCGGCCCGCTCGTCCGACCTGACCGTCTCGTGCGCGCCGACCTCGCGGGCCAGCCGCAGCTTGTCCTCGCTGATGTCGAGGGCGACCACCCGGGCCGGGGACAGCGCCCGCAGCAGTTGCACGGCGACGTGTCCGAGGCCGCCGGCGCCGATCACCACGGCGGTGGAGCCCGGCACGAGGCGGGGCAGCGCCCGCTTGATCGCGTGGTACGGCGTGAGGCCCGCGTCGGTCAGCGGGACCGCGGCGACCGGGTCGAGGCCGTCCAGCGGGACCAGGTGCCTGGCGTCGTCGACGAGCAGGTACTCGGCCATCGCGCCGGGGGCGCCGAGGCCGGGCGGGCGGATGCCGAGCGCACCGGCGCGCAGGCAGTAGTTCTCCTTGCCCTCGGCGCACTTGGCGCAGGCGCCGCAGCCCCAGGGCCCGTACACGGCGACCTGGTCGCCCTCGGCGAGCCCGCTCGCCCCGGCGCCGAGCGCCGCGACCGTGCCCACGCCCTCGTGGCCGAGGGTGAGCGGCAGCGGGAAGGAGAGCGCCTCGGCCGGGCGGCTCATCACGGCGATGTCGGAGTGGCACACACCGGCGGCGGTGACCTTCAGCAGGATCTGGCCGGGACCGGGCTCGGGATCGGGGACGGTGACGACCTCGGGCGCGGCGCCGACGGTGCGGTACTGGAGTGCCTTCATGGAAAATCGTTCCTCCTTCGGTCTGCTGGTCCGCTGGTCCGCGGGGACGGCGGCCTCAGACGGCGGTGTAGGCGCCGTCGAGCAGCGGGGTCTCGATGAAGCCGGGGCCGACCGCGTTGATCCGGATGCCGCGGGCGGCGTACTCGGCGGCGGCCGTCCTCGTCAGGCCGACCACGCGGTGCTTGGCGGCGACGTAGGCGGAGGAACCGGCGAAGCCGACGGAGCCGAGGATGGCGGCCACGTCGACGATCGCACCGCCGCCTGCCGCCTCCCAGGTGTCCTGGGCGAAGGCGACCGCCACCTCGACGGACTCGGGCCGGGTGACGTCGGTGCGGACGGCGGCTGCCTCGACGCCCTCGGCAGCCGGCTCTGCGACGGCCCGCTTCGCGCCCTCGGCGTCGTGGTCCGCGAGGACGAGGCGCGCGCCGCCGGCGCCGAGGCGGCGGGCGGTGGCCAGGCCGATGCCGGAGGCGGCGCCGGTGACGAGGGCGGTGCGCCCGGCGAACTCGGTGGCGTGGCCGGGGGCGGGGTGCGCGGGGGCGGTGGTGCTCATGGGGTGCTCACTCGTCGGTGGTGCGGTCGGCGGCCGCGGTGACGGCCTCCGTGGTCACGGCGTCGTAGGCCCGCTCGACGAGAGCGGCGAGGTCGGCGGCTCCCGTGGTGTCGTCCCCCGCCGTGCGCGCCCACTGGCGCAGCGCGGCGGTGAGGACCCCGGCGGCGGCGCCGACGACGACGGACGGGCGTACGTCCTGGGTGTCGTCGGTGCCGAGCCGCCGGGCGATGATCCGGACGGACTCCTCCTGGGCGTCGACCCGGATGCGTTCGTAAGCGGCGAACAGGGCGGGCTCGCGGTCGAGCAGCGCCAGCAGCCGCCGCATGTCCGGCCGGTCGTGCCAGGCCGGGTCCGTCCGGTCGGCGAGCCAGCCGCGGACGGCCCCGCGGTAGGCGAGCAGCGGCGGCTCGGCGGCCGGACGGGCGCGCAGCAGGGCGTTGATGCGGTCGCCGTCGCCGCGGACGAAGTCCAGGGCCGCGTCCTCCTTGCCGGTGAAGTTCCGGCTGAAGGTGCGGCGGGTGACGTCGGCGCGTTCCGAGATCGCCTCCACGGTGGTGTCGGCGAGGCCGCGTTCGAGGATCAGTTCCAGGGCGGCGGTGGCCAGCGCGTTCCGGGTCTGCCGGGCCTTGCGCGCGCGGCGGTCCTCGGGGGCGCCGGGGGTGTCGGCCGGGCTGCTGCTGGGGGGCTGCGTCGCCGTCATGTCCCTCACCGTACACCCGCCATGTCCCATGGAGACATGTGTCCCTTTGGGACATCTGCCGTCCGGTCGTACGCCGCCCGAGGCCACCCGGTCCCACACCGGCCGAGGCCACCCGGTCGTACGCCGTCTGAGACGGCCGCGCCGTGGGTACTCGGCCGCCGTCCTGCTGGCCCCGGTCGAAGGGATGGTGGCCATGGCCGACGACACGAGCCGCGGCGTCCGCGAGGAGGCGCGTCCGGCGGATCCGCAGGCCCGCTCCTCCGCGGATCCGGCGCCGGTGGGCCTCGCGGGTTTCGCGCTCACCACACTGCTGCTGTCCGTCATCAACACCGGTCTCCTCAAGGAGCCGGGCGGCATCCTCCCCGTGCTGGCCCTCGCGGCGTTCTACGGCGGGCTCGCCCAGTTCGTCGCGGGGCTCTTCGAGTTCCGCCGGGGCAACACCTTCGGCGCCACGGCGTTCATGTCGTACGGCGCCTTCTGGCTGACCTACTGGTGGCTGGTGCAGCATGTCGCCGGCGCCGGTGACGTGCACAACGCGCTCGGGCTCTATCTGCTCGGCTGGGGCATCTTCACCGCCTACATGGCGGTGGCCGCGCTGCGCGTCAGCGTCGCCGTGCTGGCCGTGCTGGTGCTGCTGACCGTGACCTTCGTCCTGCTGGCCGCCGGTGAGTTCCAGGGCGGTGCGGGGCCGTCCGCCCTGACCAAGGTCGGCGGCTGGTTCGGTATCGCCACGGGCCTGGTCGCCTGGTACGCGTCGGCGGCGGCCGTCGTCAACGCCACGCACCGGCGGACGGTGCTGCCGACCGGACCGCGCTGAGGCCCGCCCGGTCCCCTGTCCCCCGGCCCCCGCGGCGGCGGGCCGCGCCGGTCCGCCGCCGCGGGGGCCGCCCGGCCTACGCCACCGCCTCGCCGACCGGCTGTCCGGCGTGCTGCCCGTCGCCGCCCTCGGCGCCCCGCTCCGGGTGCTGCCGGGCGAACTGGGTGCGGTACAGCTCTGCGTAGCGTCCGTCCGCCGCCAGCAGCGCGTCATGGGTGCCGCGCTCGACGATCCTGCCCGCCTCCACGACCAGGATGAGGTCGGCGGTGCGGACCGTGGACAGCCGGTGGGCGATCACCACGGCGGTGCGGTCCGCGAGGGCCTCGGTGAGCGCCTCCTGGACGGCCGCCTCCGAGGTGTTGTCGAGGTGGGCGGTGGCCTCGTCGAGGATGACGACCCGCTGGCGGGCCAGCAGCAGCCGGGCGATGGTCATGCGCTGGCGCTCGCCGCCCGAGAGCCGGTAGCCGCGCTCGCCGACGACGGTGTCCAGGCCGTCGGGCAGCGCGCGGACGAGGTCGTCGAGGCGGGCCCGGCCGAGCGCGTCCCACAGGTCCGCGTCGCTCGCTCCGGGGCGGGCCAGCAGCAGGTTGGCGCGGACCGAGTCGTGGAAGAGGTGGCCGTCCTGGGTGACCATGCCGAGCGTGGCGCGCAGCCCGGCGGCGCTCAGGTCGCGCACGTCCACGCCGCCGACGCGGACGGTGCCCTCGTCGGCGTCGTACAGGCGCGGCAGGAGCTGCGCGATGGTCGACTTGCCCGCGCCGGAGGAGCCGACCAGGGCGACGGTCTGCCCGGGTTCGGCGCGGAAGGAGACGCCGTGCAGGACCTCGGCACCGCCCCGGGTGTCGAGGCTCGCCACCTCCTCCAGGGAGGCCAGGGAGACCTTGTCGGCGGAGGGGTAGCCGAAGCGGACGCCGTCGAACTCCACCGCGACCGGCCCGTCCGGCACCTCGCGGGCGTCCGGCCGCTCCTCGATCAGCGGTTTCAGGTCGAGCACCTCGAAGACGCGCTCGAAGCTGACCAGGGCGCTCATCACCTCCACGCGCGCTCCGGCGAGCGCGGTCAGCGGGGCGTACATCCGGGTGAGCAGCAGGGCGAGCGCGACGACGGCGCCCGGCTCCAGGGTGCCGCGCAGGGCGAAGTACCCGCCGAGGCCGTAGACCAGGGCCAGGGCCAGGGAGGAGACGAGGGTCAGGGACGTGATGAAGACGGACTGCGCGGTGGCCGTGCGGATGCCGATGTCGCGGACCCGGCGGGCGCGGGCGGCGAACTCCGCCGACTCCTCCTCGGGGCGGCCGAAGAGCTTGACGAGGGTGGCGCCGGGGGCGGAGAACCGCTCGGTCATACGGGTGCCCATCGCGGCGTTCAGCGCGGCCGCCTCGCGCTGCATCCGGGCCATCCGGCTGCCCATCCGCCGGGCCGGGACCACGAACACCGGCAGCAGCGCCAGGGCGAGCAGGGTGATCTGCCAGGACAGGGTGAACATGACGGCGAGCGTGAGCACCAGCGTCACCAGGTTGCTCACCACGCCGGACAGGGTGTTGCTGAAGGCGCGCTGGGCGCCGATGACGTCGTTGTTGAGCCGGGAGACGAGCGCGCCGGTGCGGGTGCGGGTGAAGAAGGCGACCGGCATGCGCTGCACATGGTCGAACACGGCCGTGCGCAGATCGAGGATGAGCCCTTCGCCGAGGGCGGCCGACAGGCGCCGCCCGAGGATGCCGAGCGCCGCCTCGGCCACCGCGATCAGGGCGATGAGCAGGGCCAGGCGGACGACCTCGGCCCGGTCGCCGCCGGAGACGATGGCGTCGACGACCCGTCCGGCGAGCACCGGGGTGGCGACGGCGAGCAGGGCCGTCGCCACCCCGAGGACGACGAACCGGACGATGCGGCGGCGGTGGGGGCGGGCGAAGGCGCCGATGCGGCGCAGCGTCGCGCGGGCGAAGGGACGGCGTTCCTGCTCGGCGTTGAGCACGCTGTGCAGTTGCGTCCAGGCGGTGGTCTCCATGCTCATGGTGGAGAACCTAGGACCTCAAGTGTTGTTGAGGTCAACGCCCGGCCGGGGGACGGGGGCGCGCGGCTCCGCACGGGCCGCGGGACGCGTGCTCCCCGGGCACCGGCCGTGTGCGCTCCGGGCCCCGGTCACGTACGAACTACCCTGACGGATGGGGCAGGATGAGCGATCGCGCCGCCCTCGGACCGAGTGCCGCCCGGCGCGATCCCCGTAGCCCGGAAGCGAGCAGGTGACCACGTGACGCGACTTCACCCCAGGCCCTCGACGGCCCCCGTCCCCGCGGACCGCCGCGGCGGAGGCGCCCGGTGAACCGCGACGTGAGCCTGGACGACGTGTTCCTCGCCGGGGTCTCCCTGGCCGCCGGTGTGGTGGTGGCCTTCCTGTCGCGGACGCTGCTGCTGTGGCTGGCCCGGCACGCCAAGCGGACCCGCTGGAGCGGTGACGACGTCATCGTGGACGCGCTGCGCACGGTGGTGCCGTGGGCGGCCATCGCGGGCGGCGCCGCGGGCGCGGCGACGGCGCTGCCGCTGGCCCGGGTGAGCCGCCACCATGTGAACCAGACGCTGACGGTGTTCCTGATCCTCGTCGTCACCCTGTCGGCGGCGCGGGTGATCTCCGGGCTGGTGCGCACGCTCACGCAGTCCCGCTCCGGAGTGGCCGGATCGGCCACGATCTTCGTCAACATCACCCGGATCCTGGTGCTGGCGATCGGCTTCCTGGTGATGCTCCAGACCCTCGGCATCTCCATCGCGCCGCTGCTCACCGCGCTGGGCGTGGGCGGTCTCGCGGTCGCGCTCGCCCTCCAGGACACCCTCGCCAACCTCTTCGCCGGGGTCCACATACTGGCCTCCAAGACCGTCCAGCCGGGCGACTACATCCGGCTGAGCAGCGGCGAGGAGGGCTATGTGGAGGACATCAACTGGCGCCAGACGACCGTGCGCCAGCTCTCCAACAACCTGGTCGTCATCCCCAACGGCCAGCTCGCCCGGACGAACATGACCAACTTCAGCCGCCCCGAGCAGCGGCTGACGATCCTGGTGCAGGCCGGGGTGGGCTACGACAGCGACCTGGACCATGTCGAACGGGTGACGCTGGAGGTGGTCGCCGAGGTGATGCACGAGATCACCGGCGCCCTGCCGGAGCACGAGCCCGCGCTGCGCTTCCACACCTTCGGGGACTCCCGGATCGGCTTCACGGTGATCCTCGGCGTCGGCGAGTTCAGCGACCAGTACCGGATCAAGCACGAGTTCATCAAGCGGCTGCACCGGCGCTACCGCCGCGAGGGCATCAGCATCCCGGCCCCGGCCCGCACGGTGACGCTCCAGGCGGACCCGGTGGTCATCCCCCGCCCGCGCGGCTCCGAGGACGGCGCGGTCTCCGCCTGAGCCGGTTCTTGGCGCGGACCCCTGTCGAGCCGGGCCCGATCACGAGATATCTTGATGTCGAGCAATGTTGCAGACGTGGAGCGGAGCACCGGTGACTGACTCGACCATCATCTACACACACACTGACGAGGCCCCGGCCCTGGCGACGTATTCCTTCCTGCCGGTGGTCCGGGCGTACGCCTCGCAGGCGGGTGTGGCCGTGGAGACCCGTGACATCTCGCTGGCCGGGCGCATCATCGCGGTGTTCCCGGAGTACCTGAGCGAGGACCAGCGGATCCCCGACGCGCTGACCGAGCTGGGCGAGCTGGCCAAGACGCCCGAGGCCAACATCATCAAGCTGCCGAACATCTCGGCGTCCATCCCGCAGCTCAAGGCCGCGATCGCCGAGCTCCAGGGCCAGGGCTACGCGCTGCCGGACTACCCGGACGACCCGAAGAGCGACGAGGAGCGCGACATCCGCGCCCGCTACGACAAGATCAAGGGCTCCGCGGTCAACCCGGTCCTGCGCGAGGGCAACTCCGACCGCCGCGCCCCCGCCTCGGTGAAGAACTACGCCAAGACCCACCCGCACCGCATGGGCGCCTGGACCGGCGAGTCCAAGACGAACGTGGCGACCATGGGCGCCGACGACTTCCGCTCCACCGAGAAGTCCGTCGTCATCGCCGAGGACGGCGCGCTGCGCATCGAGCTGAAGGGCGACGACGGCTCCACCACCGTGCTGCGCGAGTCGGTGCCGGTCCTCGCGGGCGAGGTCGTCGACGCCTCCGTGATGCGGGTCGGCGCGCTGCGCGAGTTCCTGACCGAGCAGGTCGCCCGCGCCAAGGCGGAGGGCGTGCTGTTCTCCGTGCACCTGAAGGCCACCATGATGAAGGTCTCCGACCCGATCATCTTCGGCCACGTCGTCCGCGCCTTCTTCCCGAAGACCTTCGCGAAGTACGGCGAGATCTTCGCCGCCGCGGGTCTGACCCCGAACGACGGCCTGGGCGGCATCCACAAGGGCCTGGAGAGCCTGCCGGAGGGCGCCGAGATCAAGGCGTCCTTCGACGCCGAGCTGGCCGAGGGCCCGGAGCTGGCCATGGTCGACTCCGACAAGGGCATCACCAACCTGCACGTGCCCTCCGACGTGATCGTGGACGCCTCCATGCCGGCCATGATCCGCACCTCCGGCCACATGTGGGGCCCCGACGGCCAGGAGCACGACACCCTCGCGGTGCTGCCGGACTCCTCCTACGCGGGCGTCTACCAGGCCGTGATCGAGGACTGCCGCGCCCACGGCGCCTACGACCCCTCGACGATGGGCTCGGTGCCGAACGTCGGTCTGATGGCGCAGAAGGCCGAGGAGTACGGCAGCCACGACAAGACCTTCGAGATCCCGGTCACCGGCACGGTCCGCCTGGTCGACCAGGACGGCAACGCGGTCCTGGAGCAGGCCGTCTCGGCCGGTGACATCTTCCGCGCCTGCCAGACCAAGGACGCGCCGGTCAAGGACTGGGTGAAGCTGGCCGTCACCCGCGCCCGCGCCACCGGCGACCCGGCCGTCTTCTGGCTGGACGAGACCCGCGCGCACGACGCCAACCTGATCGCCAAGGTGAAGCAGTACCTGCCGGAGCACGACACCGAGGGCCTGGACATCCGGATCCTGGCCCCGGAGGAGGCGACCAAGCTGTCGGTGGAGCGCATCCGCCGCGGCGAGAACACCATCTCCGTCACCGGCAACGTGCTGCGCGACTACCTGACCGACCTGTTCCCGATCCTGGAGCTGGGCACCAGCGCCAAGATGCTCTCGGTGGTCCCGCTGATGGCGGGCGGCGGCCTCTTCGAGACCGGCGCCGGCGGCTCCGCGCCCAAGCACGTGCAGCAGCTGGTCAAGGAGAACTACCTGCGCTGGGACTCCCTCGGCGAGTTCTTCGCCCTGGTGCCGTCCCTGGAGCAGTACGCCGAGGCCACCGGCAACACCCGTGCCAAGGTCCTCGCCGACACCCTCGACCGGGCCACGTCGACCTTCCTCGACGAGGACAAGTCCCCCACCCGTCGCGTCGGCGGCATCGACAACCGCGGCAGCCACTTCTACCTGTCCCTGTACTGGGCGCAGGAGCTGGCCCGGCAGACCGACGACGCCGACCTGGCCAAGGCGTTCGCGCAGCTCGCCGAGACCCTCGCGAGCAGCGAGCAGCGGATCGTCGACGAGCTGAACGCCGTCCAGGGCGAGCCGGCCGACATCGGCGGCTACTTCCAGCCCGACCCGGCCAAGGCCGCCGCGGTGATGCGTCCTTCGGCCACCTGGAACGAGGCCCTGGCCGCCCTGAGCTGACCCGGACACCGCCCCGGACCCGGTGGTCCGGGGCACCGGTCCCCCGCCCGCCCCGGCCGGTCCCGTACCGGCCGGGGCGGCGGTGTCACCAGTCGCGGGGCGCGATCAGCTCCTCCGCGTCGGCGTCTTTGAAGCCGTAGACCTGGGCGACGAACCAGAAGTCCTCCGCTATCTCCTCGCGGGCCACCGTCTCGATCTCGCTGCCCGCCGCCGCGAAGTCGTCCTGGAGGCCGTTGAACTCCTCGGTCGCCGCGTGCGTCAGCGCGTACAGCGCGGCCAGGTCCGCGGGCCGCTCCGCCTCGATGCGCTCGCACAGCCGCACCAGCACCGCCCGGCCCAGATCCACGACCGGGTCCGGGTAGTAGTCGCTGCGGTACAGGTTCCTCAGGAACGCGTGGTCGAGCACGCGCTGGTCGGTGACGGGCATGGCGCTCCCCTCCCCCGGCCCCCGGCCTTGTCGCGGGGGCCTCGGCGATGTGACGGCTCCGATCCTGCCGCACACCACTGACAACCCCGCCGTTCGGCTGACAACCCTGCCGCACGGCTGGAGCACTCCCACGCGACAAGCGGCCCGGCCGCGGTGAGGGTGGATGTATGACGCAGGAGATCACCACGCCCTCACCCGACCGGGTGGCTCCGCGGCCTGCCGCCCGGGTCGTGCCGATCACCGTCGAACCGCCGGCCCCGGCTCCGGCCCCGCCGCCCCCGATACGCGAGTGGCCCGCCCTCGACCTGGACGGGCCGGAGTTCGACCCAATACTCGCCGGCCTGATGCGCGAGGGCCCGCTCACCCGGATCCGGCTGCCCCACGGCGAGGGCTGGGCCTGGCTGGCCACCCGGCACGACGACGTGAAGCTGATCACCAACGACCCCCGGTTCAGCCGGACCGAGGTCACCCGGCGTCAGGTGACGCGGCTCGCCCCGCACTTCAAACCGCGCCCCGGCTCGCTCGCCTGGGCCGACCAGCCCGACCACAACCGGCTGCGCAGGCCGATCGCCGGTGCCTTCACCGTCGGTGCCATGAAGCGGCTGCGGCCCCGCGCCCAGGAACTGCTGGACCCCCTGGTGGACGCCGTGCTGCGCGACGGGCCGCCCGCCGACCTGGTGGAGCGGGTCCTCGAACCGTTCCCCATCGCGGTGGTCGCCGAGGTGATGGGGGTGAGCGCGAGCGACCGCGAGCAGGTCCACACCTGGACCCGGCAGATCATCTCCATGTGCGGGGGCGCGGAGGCCGCCGACCGCGCCAAGGAGGGCATGTACGGCTGGATCGCCGCGACCATCCGGGCCCGCCGGGGCAGCACCGGCGAGGATGTGCTGTCGCGGCTCGGCGCGGCCGTGGGCCGGGGCGACATCAGCGAGGAGGAGGCGGTGGGCCTGGCCGGTCCGCTCCAGATCGGCGGGGAGGCCGTCACCCACAACGTGGGGCAGATGCTCCACCTGCTGCTGACCCGGCCCGAGCTGATGGCCCGGATGCGGCAGCGGCCCGACGAGCGCGGCCCGGTCCTGGAGGAGCTGCTGCGCCACATCCCGCACCGCAGCACCGTGGGCCTGGCCAGGATCGCCCTGGAGGACGTCGAACTGCGCGGGGTGCGCATCGCGGCGGGCGACCCCGTCTACGTCTCCTATCTGGCCGCCAACCGCGACCCGGCCGTCTTCCCCGCCCCGGACACCATCGACCCGGACCGGGACCCCAATCCGCACCTGGCCTTCGGCAACGGGCCGCACTACTGCACCGGCGCCGTCCTCGCCCGGCTCCAGACCGGACTGCTCGTCGACACCCTGCTCGACCGGCTGCCCGGTCTGCGGCTCGCGGTGCCGCCCGACCAGGTCGCCTGGCGCCGCAGGACGATGATCCGCGGCCCGCGGAGCCTGCCCGTCGCCTGGTGAGGAGCGCCCCGCGGCCGCTCAGGCCCGCAGCCACTCCGTGACCACCACGTCCCCGCCCGCGTGCAGCCGCAGCGCGAACGGCCCGGCCGGCGGGGCCTGGGCGGCGAAGCGGCCCAGCTCGTCGGCGGTGAGCCGGTCACCGGCCCGCGGGCCGTTCAGCACCTCGATACGGGCCGGTTGCGGCGGCATCACCTGCCCCAGCAGACCGTCGCCGCTGACCTCCACGTCGACGGTGAGGTCACCGGCCTGGAAGGTCAGCATCCGCGGCACGTCCGTGGCGCCCCGGACCGGGATGGCGTCGACCAGCGAGTCGAAGGTCAGCTCGGCGATCCGGGCGTCCAGGTCGTGCAGCGCGAACGCCTCCACGGCGAGCTGGCGCAGACTGTCCGGGACCGGGTCGAGGACCGCGGCGGCCTGCCGCAGCTCCTCCTCCAGCAGCTCCTGCTCGGCCTCGCCGAAGTCGCCGCCCGCGCGGCCGTCGTCGTGCCCACCGGTGGTGTCGTGGGTACCGGCGTTGTCGTTCACGAAGTCCCCCGTGCGTCGAGTCGTGCGCGCAGCCGCCGCAGACAGCGCTGGCGCAGAGGTCCGATACTGCCCACGGCGACGCCGAGAGCGGCCGAGACCTCCTGGTAGCTGGGCGGCGGCGAG
Organism: Streptomyces sp. PsTaAH-124; assembly: GCF_000373685.1. Classification (NCBI taxonomy): domain Bacteria; kingdom Bacillati; phylum Actinomycetota; class Actinomycetes; order Kitasatosporales; family Streptomycetaceae; genus Streptomyces; species Streptomyces sp. PsTaAH-124. The sequence continues at coordinate 32,311 of NZ_KB892165.1, forward strand.
GCCATCAGGACCCGCAGCAACTGGCGGCAGCGGTCGCCGAGTTTCTCGAACTCCTGCCACAGCCGACGGATCCGCTCGCTCTGCGCGGCGGCCTCCTCGGCGTCCAGCAGCGACTGCTCCGGTGTCCCTTCCTCGCTGACCCGGTCGAGCAGCTGCGGATCGTCGGTGACGGTGAGCCGGCTCAGGCTGCGGAGCGTCCTGAGGCACTCGTTGCGCGCGGTGCTCGCCAGCCAGGAACCCGCCTTCTCGGGCTCCCGGATCCGCCCCAGGTGCTGGGCGAAACGGAACCATACCGTCTGATACACCTCGTGCCCGTCGGCGTCGGAGAGCCGGTGCGCGCGCACCACCGACCAGACCAGCGGGCTCAGGCCCTCCACCAGCGCCTTCCAGGCGGCCGCGTCACCGTCGACCGCCGACTGGACGAGCGCCCCGACATCTGCACGGTCCACCGACTCACCCCTCGTGTACGGCCTGTCATCGTACGCCGTGGAGGGAAGGGTTCCGATGCTCATACCGGCGGCGCCAGCCGCTGGACGGGCACCGGACGCCAGGTGGGCGGGCGCAGCGCCGGTACGTGCGCCCCGCGCACCTCGGCGTACTGGGCGTGGGAGGCGAGGAGTTGACGGCGCGCGGCTCTGGGATCGCGCTCCTTGTGGGCCGTCATATGGGCGGCGACCATACCGGCGGCCACAGGGGTGGCGAACGAGGTGCCGCTCCAGTGCGCGTACCCCTCGAACATCACCTGGTCCGGTTTGTCCGGGGAGTTGTCGCCGTCCTCGCTCAACAGGCCCGCGTGCGGCGGCGACTGGCAGGTGCAGGCGTAGTGGAAGCCGAACCGGCAGGCGTCGTAGGTGGAGTGCTGGTAGACGTAGGGCACGGGCGTCTCGAAGCCGGTGAGGACGCTGGTGAGCCGCTCGCCGGGGGCGTACGCCTTCACCCAGTGGCCGTGGTTGCTGAAGCAGGCGCCGTGCTCGCCGTCGCCGCGCAGCGCGCCGACCGACAGCACCGCGTCGGCGTAGCCGGGCAGGTCGGCGTAGGCGGCGGGCCAGAACGGCGTGGCGCTGGCGTTGTTGCCCGCGGCGGCGACCAGGAGCGTGCCCCGGGCGCGCAGTTCCCGCATGAAGGCGTCCACGCCGAGCAGGCCGTCGAGGCGGCCGTTGGAGGTGCCCGCGGAGAGGCTGATGATGTCGGGCCAGCCGCCCGCGTCGACGGCCTCGAACAGCCGGTGCCCGAAATCGGACTCCAGCACCGCCCCGGCGTCGTCGAGGGTGCCGCGGACCGTGATGTCGGTGTTGGGCGCGACGGCGGCGAGGAGCCCGGCGATGAACGTGCCGTGGCCGACGTACTGCCGCAGGACGCCGTCGTGGGTCTCCTCGACCTGGCGGTCGCCGCGCACATGGCCGAGCAGCGGGGTATCCGCGTGGTCGTGCATGAGCCCGGTGTCGACGACGAGGACAGCCACGGCGGTGTCCGGGTCGTGCGGGGTGCTCTCGGGCGCGGGGTTCATCCGGGCGGTGCGCGGCGCGGGCACCGGCTCGTCGCCGGGGCAGGCGTTGACCGCGATGGACACCACGTGGTTGCGGCTGACCAGGCGCCGCCCGGCGCGTCCCTCGTGCTCGCGCAGGGCGCGCAGGGCGTGCGCGACGGCGAGGTCGCCGCCGCCGTCGCCGTGCCCGGGGTCGCCGACCTGGATCCGGGTGACGCCGGTGCGGTTGGTCTCCGGGCCCGCCCGGCGCACCCGGTCCGCGGTCAGCTCGGGCGCCGCCGTGAAATGGGTGCGCACGGTGTCCTCGACGAGCCGGGCCTCCTCGCCGTCGCGGGCGAGGACCACCCCCTTCTCGTACAGGAACTCCGCGGAGTCGTCCGGGCCCAGGGCCAGCGGGACGCCGGGCATCGAGCGCTGGATCTGCGCGAACTGCTCGTGGAAACGCTGTGGTGCCATGGCGCGCGTGTCCTCCCGTCGGGACGGTGGTCGTCAGTCAGAGCCGCCGGGGCCGCGTCTGATACAGCCGCGGCGGCGCCGCGGCCCGGGGACGCGGTTCCGGGGCCACTTCCGGACCACTACCATCCGGGGGGTGACTCCGGGAAGCGATACGGTGCTCGACCTGCTGCCTTTGGTGTTCGCCGACCCCGGCGAGGCACTGGCGCGGGCCCGCGCGCTGCTCGACGCCGGGCCCGCGCCGCTGCACGCGTCGGTGGCGCATCAGGTGATCGGGATCTGGCAGCGGGACTTCGGCGATCTGCGCCTGGCGCTGCGGCATCTGCGGCGGGCCCGGGACCTGGCGGCGCGGGCGGAGTCGGCCGAGCGGGAGGCCGATGTGCTGGCCACGCTCGGGGTCGCGCTGGTGCACGCGGGCCGCACCCGGCAGGGCCTGGCCGCGTTCGAGCGGGGTGTGGCGCGCGGCACCGGGCACACCCGGGCGCGGGTCAGGTACCGGCGGGCGTACGTGTGGTGGGTGCTGGGCCGGCACCGGGAGGCGCTGGAGGACGTACGCCGGGCCGTGGGCGTGCTGCGCCAGGCCGGTGACGTGATCTGGACGGCGCGGGCGCTGACCCTGCGGGCCACCGTGCATCTGGCGCTGGGCGCGGTGGAGCGGGCCGACGCCGACTTCACGGCGGCCGAGGCGCTGTGGGACACCACCGACCAGGAGCACGACAAGGCGGACGCGGTGGAGAGCCGGGGCCTCGCCGCGTTCCGGCAGGGCGACGTGCCGGCGGCGCTGCGGCTGCTGGACGAGGCCGAGGAGCGGTACGCCAAGCTGGGCACGCCCACCTTCATGCTGGACATCCGGCGCTGCGAGGTGCTGATGGCGGCCGGTCTGGCGCCCGAGGCGCTGGCCGAGGCGGACACGGCGATCGCCGAACTGGACCGGCTCGGCGGGCAGTCGACCCGCAAGGCGGAGCTGCTGCTCGTCGCGGCGCGCGCGGCGCGGCTGGCCGACGACCCGGACACGGCGACCGCGCGGGCGGCGGTGGCGGTGCGGCTGTTCGCCGCGCAGCGGCGCGCCTGGTGGGCGACGCACGCCCGGCTGGTGCTGATCGAGGCGCGGGCGGCGGCCGGGCGCCGCTCGGGGCGGCTGGTCGCGGACGCGGCGGCGGTGGCCGAGCGGCTGGCCTCCTTCGGTTCCCCGGCCGCGCCGCAGGCGTCGCTGCTCGCGGGCCGGATCGCACTGGCCCTGGGCCGGTCCGAGGAGGCCGAACGGCATCTGGCGGTGGCCGCGCGCAGCAGGCGCGGCGGGCCGCCGCTGGCGCGGATGAACGGCTGGGCGGCGCAGGCGCTCAGGGCGCGGGCGGCCGGCTCTGACCGGGGTGTCCTGGAGGCGTGCCGACGCGGCCTCGACGTGCTCGACGACCACCGGATGACGCTGGGCGCCTCCGAGCTGCGGGCCCGTGCCACCGCGCAGGGCGCCGAACTGGCCGCGCTGGCCCAGGAGGCGGCGCTCGCGTCGGGCGGTCCGAGGAGGCTGCTGGTGTGGAGCGAGCGGTGGCGGGCGACGGTGCTGACCGCGCCGCCCACCCGGCCGCCCGCCGATCCGGCGCTGCTCAGCGGGCTGACCGCGTTCCGGGAGATCGCGGCCCGCGCGGAGGAGGCCCGGCAGGACGGCCATCCGGTCCCGGCGCTGGAGCGCGAACAGCGGCGTCTGGAACGGGAGATCCGCTCCCGTACGCTGCATCTGCGCGGGGAGGCGCCGGGCGGCGGCGACCGCTTCCGGCCCGCCCGGCTGCTGGAGCGGCTGGGCGAGGGCTGGCTGGTCGAACTCGCGGTGCTGGACGGGCGGGTGCAGGTGCTGCTGTGCGGCCAGGGGCGGGTGCGCCGGTTCGAGGCCGGGCGGCTCGCGGACGCGGTGGCGGAGGCCGAGCACGTGCAGGCGGGGCTGCGGCGGCTGGCGCACCCCGGCGCGGCGGCCCGGCTGCCGCTGGTGGAGGCGGCGGGCCGCCGCCTGGAGGAGATCCTGCTCGGTCCGGCCGTACGGCAGCTCGGTCCCGGTCCGGTCGTGGTGGTGCCGCCGGGTTCGCTGCACCGGGTGCCGTGGGCGCTGCTGCCGTCGCTGCGCGAGCGGGTGCTGAGCGTGTCGCCGTCGGCGAGCAGCTGGCTGCGGGCCCGGGAGACCGCGCCGCCGCCGGTGGGCCGCCCGGTGCTGGTGCGCGGCCCCGGGCTGGCGTCCGGCGGCGCGGAGGTGCCGGAGCTGGCCGCACGCTACGGCAGGGCGACCGTGCTGGAGGAGGGCGACGCGCATGTGTCGCGGGTGCTGCGGGAGCTGGACGGCGCGGCGCTCGCGCACATCGCCGCGCACGGCACGTTCCGGGCCGACAGCCCGCTGTTCTCGTCGCTGACCATGGCGGACGGGCCGCTGATCGTGCACGACTTCGAGCGGCTGGACCGCAGCCCGTACCGGATCATCCTGTCGTGCTGCGACACGGCCCGGTTCGCATCGGTCGGCGCGGACGAACTGCTGGGCCTGGTGACGGCGTTGCTGCCGCTGGGCACGGCCGGGGTGGTGGCGTGCAGCGCGCCCGTCAACGACGAGGCGGTGGTGCCGCTGATGCTCGCGCTGCACAAGGGCCTGGGCGCCGGTCTTTCGCTGGCGGAGGCGCTGCGCGACGCCCGGGGGGCCGTCCCGGGCGACGCGACGCATCAGGCGACGGGGTGGGCGTTCTCGGCGTTCGGCGCGGCCTGAGCCGGGCCGGGCCGCCGCACCGCGTCCCGGCCCGCCCCGGCGGCCGGGTGCCTCAGCCGGATCTGCGGTGCCACTCCCGGGCCAGCAGCTCGTAGGACCGTACGCGGGCGGTGTGGTCGTGGGTGATGGTCGTGACGAGGAGTTCGTCGGCGCCGGTGGCGTCGCGGAGCTGTTCGAGCCGGTCGGCGACATGGGCCGGGGTGCCCACGAACCGGGTGTCGACGCGGTCGCGCACCAGGTCCTCGTCCTTTTCGGTCCAGGGCAGGGCGCGGGCCTCCTCGGGGGCGGGGTAGGCGATGGCGCCCTCGGCGGTGCGGATGCTGCGCACCCAGGGCCCGTAGCCGGCGGCGAGGTGGCGGGCGGTGGCGTCGTCCTCGGCGACGACGACGTCGGCGGAGACGCTGACGTAGGGCTTGTCGAGGACGTCGGAGGGCTGGAAGGCGGCCCGGTAGCCGTCCACGGCCTCCAGTACGGTGGCGGGGCTGACGTGGTAGTTCGCCGCGAAGCGCAGTCCGCGCGCGCCCGCCTCCCGGGCGCTCGGTCCGCCGCTGCTGCCCAGGATCCACACCTGGAGGTCGGCGCCCTCGCCGGGCACCACGTGCGCCTCGACGCCGTCCGCCGAGCGGTAGGTCCCGGCCAGCAGGGCGAGGATGTCGTCGAGCTGGTCGGGGTAGTCCTGGGGTTCGGCGCCGGGGAGCAGCAGCAGGGTGCGTTGCAGGGCGATGCGGGGCGAGCCGAGCAGCGCCTCGAAGGAGAAGCGGCGCGGGACGAGCAGGCCGCCCGGGGCGCGGCCGTCGACGACGGGGGTGGCGGCGGGTGCCGGGGTGTCCGGTACGGGCGCGGGGCGGCCGCCGGAGCGGCCGAGGCCCAGGTCGAGGCGGCCGGGGTGGAGGGCGTCGATCAGCCCGAACTCCTCGACCGTGGACAGGGCGGTGCGGTGGCCGAGCTGGACGGCACCGGAGCCGAGCCGGATGGTGGAGGTGGCGGCGGCCGTCAGCGCGAGCAGGACGGCGGGCGAGGTGCCCGCCACGCCGGGGTTGAGGTGGTGTTCGGCGAACCAGTAGCGGGTGTAGCCGAGGCGTTCGGTCTGCCGGGCGAGGTCGAGGGAGTTGCGCAGGGCGTCGGACGCGGTGGCCCCGGAGGGTACGGGGACCAGGTCGAGGACGCCGAGGGGGGTGCCGAGGGACACGGGCGGGCTCCTCAGTGGTCGGCGGGTACGGGCCGGGGCGTCTGCCGGACACCGGACGGCGCCCAGGGGAAGGGCGGGTCGGGGATGGCGCGGCGCAGGACGGGCGCGACCTCGCTCTGGAACAGTGCGAGCGAGTCGCGGTGCTGGGTGCGGGTGAGTCCGCCTGCGTCGGCCTGGATGTGCTGCACGGTGTGCCCGAACCGCTCGTGGTAGCGGTGCACCTTGTCGATGACCTGCTGGGGGCTGCCGATGAGCGCCGAGGAGCGGGCGGCGAAGTCCTCCAGCGTCTCGAAGACGACGGGCAGGCCGGTGCGCTTCTGGAAGGCGAGGTTGCTCTCGAACACCGGCCGGTAGGCGGCCAGCGCTTCCTGGGTGGTGCGGGCGACGTACAGGCCCGCCGAGCCCGCGCCGACCGCGATGTCCGCCGGGTCGTGGCCGTGGTGCTCCCAGCGTTCGCGGTAGTGCCCGATCAGTTCGGCGTAGGGCTCGATGGGATGGGTGACGTTGGCGGAGAACAGCGGGTCGCCGTAGCGGGCGGCCAGGTCGACGCTCTCCTTGCTGGTGGCGCTGCCGTGCCAGACGCGGACGGGCCGCTGGTAGGGGCGCGGCCACACCTCGGCGTCCTTGAGCGGGGGCCGGAAGCGGGTGTCGGCGGTGACCTTGTCCTGCCGCCACAGGGCGCGGAACACCTCGTAGCTCTCGGCGTTGCGGTCCCACTGGTCCTCGGGCGTGACCTGGAACAGGTCGCGCTGGGCGGAGCCGTTGCCCTTGCCGATGATGAGGTCGAGCCGGCCCTCGGCGAGGTGGTCCAGGGTCGCGTAGTCCTCGTAGGCGCGCACCGGGTCGAGCAGGCTGAGGGTGGTGACGGCGGTGAAGAGCCGGATCCGCCGGGTGAGCGCGGCGAGGTGGCCGAGGACCACGGTGGGCGCGGAGGAGAGGAACGGCCGCTCGTGCCGCTCCCCCACGCCGAAGCCGTCGAAGCCGAGTTCCTCGGCGAGCACGGCGTTGTCCAGGACCTCGCGGAAGCGGTCGTGGGTGGATTCGAGGACGCCGGTGACCGGGTCCGGGCGGTGCACGATCAGGGTGATGGCGAGGAACTTCACGACGCCACCCGCTCTTCTCCCGCGTGGTCCGGGTGGGCCAGGCCGAGGTGGTCGCGCAGGGTGGTGCCCTCGTAGTCGGTGCGGAAGACGCCCTTCTCCTGGAGGAGCGGCACGACCTTGTCGGCGAACGGGTCGAGGCCGCCGGGGGTGAGGTGCGGGACGAGGATGAAGCCGTCGCAGGCGTCGGCCTGGACGAACTCGTCGATGGTCCGGGCGACGGTCTCCGGGGCGCCGACGAACGTCTGCCGGTTGCCGGTGTTGATGACGAGGTCGCGGATGGACCAGCCGTTGGCGGCGGCCAGTTCGCGCCACTCGCGGGCGGTGGCCAGCGGGTCCCGGTACATGCGCACCTGGGCCCGCCCGCGCGCGATGTGGTCCTCGCCGGTGTCGGGGTCGATGTCGGGCAGCGGGCCGTCCGGGTCGTACCCGGACAGATCGCGGTTCCAGACGAACTCCAGGTGCTTGAGGGCGGTGGCGCCGCTGACCTGCTGCCTGCGGACCTCGCGGGCCAGTTCCTCGGCCTCGGCGTCGGTGTCGCCGAGCACGAAGGTGGCGGCGGGCAGAATGAGCAACTGGTCGCGGCGGCGGCCGTACTTGGCGAGGCGGCCCTTGACGTCCTGGTAGAAGGACTGTCCCTCGGCCAGGGTGGCGTATCGGCTGAAGATGGCGTCGGCGCCGGACGCGGCGAACTCGCGGCCCTCCTCGGAGTCCCCGGCCTGGAAGATCACCGGCCGGCCCTGGGGCGAGCGGGGCACGTCGAACCGGCCGTGGATGTCGAAGTGCTGCCCCTGGTGGACGAAGGCACCGGCCTCGGCGTCCCGCAGGAAGGTGCCGGTGACCCGGTCGGCGACGATCTCGTCACCCTGCCAGGAGTCGAAGAGCTCGTGCGCGGTGGCCAGGAACTCCGCGGCCCGCGAGTAGCGTTCGTGCTGCGGGAGGAAGCCGCCGCGCCGGAAGTTCTCGCCGGTGAAGGCGTCCCAGGAGGTGACGACGTTCCAGGCGGAGCGGCCCGCGGAGAGGTGGTCGAGGCTGGCGAACTGGCGGGCCACCTCGTAGGGCTCGTTGAAGGTGGAGTTGATGGTGCCGGTCAGGCCGAGGCGGTCGGTGACGGCGGCCAGCGCGGCGAGGATCGTGAAGGTGTCGGGGCGGCCGACGACGTCCAGGTCGTAGATCTGACCGCCCTGTTCGCGCAGGCGCAGTCCCTCGGCGAGGAACAGGAAGTCGAACTTGGCGCGTTCGGCGGTCCGCGCGAAGTGGGCGAAGGAGCTGAAGTCGATGTGGCTGCCGGCGGCCGGGTCGCTCCACACGGTGGTGTTGTTGACACCGGGGAAGTGGGCGGCCAGGTGGATCTGCTTGTGCGGCTTGCTCATGGCGTGCGGTTCCTCCGGCTCAGACGGTGGCGGCGGCCGTGGCGTAGCGGTTGGCGGGGCGGTCCAGGCCCAGGTGCCCGCGCAGGGTGCCGGCCTCGTAGGAGCGGCGGAAGCGGCCGCGGCGCTGGAGTTCGGGGACGAGGTCCCGGGTGATACGGGGCAGGTCGTGTCCGAGGACGGCCGGGCGCAGCCGGAAGCCGGTGAGGCCGCCGGTGGCCAACTCCTCCAGCAGATCGGCCAGTTGTGCGGCGGTACCGGTGAAGATCCGGGCGTCGCTGGTGTACTCGGCGCCGTCGAGGGTGTCGAGGCGTTCCTTGCGGGCCGTTGCCTCGTCCGGGTCGTCGTCCAGGAGGACCACGAGGTCGCCGAAGACGTGCAGCGGCTGGTCCGCGCGGCCCGCGGCGCGCTGTTCGGCGCGGATCTCGGTGACGATCGCGCGAGCGTCGGCGGCGTCGCGCGGGGTGACGTAGCCGATGTCGGCCTGGCGGGCGACGAGCCGGTACGGGACCGTCTGGTGGGCGAGGGCGCTGACGACCGGCTGGCCCTGCGGCGGGCGCGGCGTGATGGAGGGGCCCTTGACGCTGAAGAAACGGCCCTCGAAGTCGATGTAGTGCAGTTTGCCGCGGTCGATGAAGCGGCCGGTGGCGACGTCGCGGATCTCGGCGTCGTCCTCCCAGCTGTCCCAGAGCCGGCGGACGACCTCGGTGTGGTCGGCGGCCTCGTCGAACAGCTCGGAGATCCGCTCCTGCCCGGCCGGGCTGCGCAGGCTCTCCAGGGTGACCGGCGGAAAGGCGCGGCGGCCGAAATGGGCGGCCTCGTGCGGGCGGGGCGTGATCTGCACCCGCAGCCCGGCCCGGCCGCCGCTCACATGATCCAGCGTCGCGATCGCCTTGGATATATGGAACGGCTCCGTGTGGGTGGCCACTACGGTCGGTACCAGTCCTATGTGCTGGGTGAGGGGTGCGACGCGGGAGGCGATGAGTACGGCGTCCAGGCGTCCGCGGACCTGGTCGGTGCGGCCGTCCGGCTCGCCGAAGCGTGAGGACTGCTGGCCCAAGCCGTCCTCGAAGGTCACGAGGTCGAGCAGGCCGTGCTCGGCCTCCGTGACGAGGTCGGCCCAGTACCGGGCGGTGAACAGGTCCTGGGGCCGGGAGACCGGCTCCCGCCAGGAGGCGGGGTGCCAGCCGGTGCCGTCGAGGGCCACGGCGAGGTGCAGCGCGTCGGGGTGCGCGGGAGGCGGCGGTGTCGTGGGCATGCGGGGTGCCTTTCTGGAGGGCCGGCGGCGGGGCGGCGGCTCCGGGCCGCGCGCGGTGCGCGACGGCCCGGCCGGGGGTCAGGAGTCGTCGAGGGGCAGGCCGGGGGTCAGGAGTTGTCGAGGGGCAGGCCGGGCGGGTTGGTCTCCGACTTCGCCACGGACTCGTTGGAGAGGTTCCAGGCGGCCAGCCAGCGGGCGTACTGCCCGTTGTCGATCAGGTGGTTGATGGCGTCGGTCAGCGGCTTGGCGAGACCGCTGTCCTTCTTCGCGGTCGCCGCGATCAGGCCCTGGAGGCGCGCGCCGGCGCCGGAGAAGGTGCCCGCGTTACGGGTGGCGTGGGGCGTCTTCGCGCTCTGCGTGACGTGGTAGGAGACCCCGGGGTTGGGGCCGAAGTAGGCGTCGATCCGGCCGCTCGCCAGGGCCAGGTAGGTGCTGTTGCTGTCCTGGTAGTGCTTGACGGTGAGCTGCTTGCCCTCACCGGCGAGCCGGGCCTGCCACTCCAGCAGGATCTTCTCCTGGTTGGTGCCGGAGCCCACGGCCACGGTCTTCCCGGCGAGGGCGCGGTAGTCGCCGCCGAACGTCCACGTGCTCTTCTTCAGCACCTCGAAGGCGAGGTTGTCGCGCCGGTAGGAGGCGAACTCGTACTTCTTCTTGCGTTCCTCGGTGTCCGTGACGTTGGAGAAGGCCACGTCGGCCTTGCCGCTGTCGATGCCGACGAACATGTTCTCCCAGGTGAAGTTCTTCACCTCGGGCCGCAGGCCGAGCACCGCGGCCACCAGCCGGCCGAGGTCGGGTTCGGAGCCGGTCAGGGTCTTCTGGTCGCCGCCGACGTACTCCAGCGGCGGCGACCCCGCGGGCAGTGCGCCGACCGCGATGACGAGGGTGCCTCTCTTGCGTACGGCGGCGGGCAGTTCGGCGTTCAGGGACTTGACCTCGGGCACGTCGAGGACGGTCTGCCGGGCGGCGCCGTTGGACAGCCGTCCCACGGTGACCTTGCCCGCGGTGTCCCCGGTGGTGGTGGCGGCCTCGCTGTCGCCGCCGCAGCCGGCGAGGGAGAGCGCGAGGGCGGCGAACGCGGTACCGGCGGCGAGCCCGCGCAGGGTCCGGACGGGGAGACGGGAGGTGGTCACGGCGGTTGTCCTTGTCGGGGTGGAGGCGGAGGCGGAGGAGGGAAGGTTCGGCTGCGGGTGCAGCTGCGGATGCGGCTGCGGCGGGTGCGGGGCCGCGGGGTCCTCGGCGGTCATACGGCGGCTTCCTTCCGGAGGCGTTCGCGCAGGCCGGTGGAGTGGGCGCGCAACCGCTGGAGCGGGGTCGGCGGCACGGCGCGCAGGGCGCCGCGGGCATAGTGGCGCTCGACGTAGAACTGGACGACGGAGACGACGCTGGTGAGGATCAGGTACCAGGCGGTGACCACCAGCAGCAGCGGCACGATGTCGCCGGGGTAGGTGGAGCCCATGGTCTGCGCGGAGCCGAACAGGTCGAGCAGGGAGACGTAGAAGACCAGGGAGGTGCTCTTGACCAGGCCGATCAGCTGGTTGACGTAGTTCGGGACGATGGAGCGCAGGGCCTGCGGCAGGACGATCCGCCGGAACCGGTGGAGCCGGGGCAGACCGAGGGCGGCGGCGGCCTCGTGCTGGCCCTGGGCGACGGAGAGGACGCCGCCGCGGACCACCTCGGCCGCGTACGCCGCCTCGTTGAGGCTGAGTCCGAGGACGGCGACGGCCATGTCGGTGGCGAGCCGGGACTCGTCGAAGCGGAAGAAGGCCGGACCGAAGGGGACGCCGACGCTGAGCGTCTGGTACAGGGCGGAGAAGTTGTAGAGGAAGATCAGCACCACGATCAGCGGCACGGACCGCAGTGCCCACACATAGGTCCAGCTCACCGCGCGCAGCACCGGGCTGCGGGAGAGCCGGGCGAGCGCCAGGACGATTCCGCCGAGCAGGCCCAGCACGGCGCTGAGCGCGGCGACCTCCAGGGTGACCAGGAGGCCGTCGAGAATGGTCGGCCGCAGGAACCAGTAGCCGAAACGGTCCCACTGGTAGAACGGGTTGGTGGCCAGTCCGTGCGCGAACTGGGCGATCAGCACCAGGACGACGGCGGTGGCGATCCACCGGCCGGGGCGGCGCGAGGGGCGCACCCGCAAGGCGGCGGGGGGCGTGGGCGAGGGGGCGGCCGGCGGTGCCTCGGCGAGGGACACGGCGGCGCCAGGGGGTTCACTCATGGTGGGCTCCGGCGAGGTCGGACGCCCCTGGCCACGACGGCGCTCGCTCCAGGCCGCGGCGGCGCACCACGATGTCTCGGGGACCGCGGTGCGGACGGCGCGGCGCACGGCGGCGCACGGCTGGCGTCAGGGCGGGGGCAACGGATCACCGCGGCAGCGGTGTTCGGCACGGGGCGGAGAAGCGGGCCGGGGGCCGTGGGCCGGAGACCGGAGAGGGGTCGTCAGGCCCGGCGGCGGGCACGGCCCGGCGCGGTACACGCGGTACACAGTGCGCTGCTGACGCGCAGCAGATCGACGGCGCGGTCGGCCACCAGGCGCTGGGCGGAGAGCGGCGGGGAGGACGGCGCGGAGAGCGGCACGCAGCCTCGGACGCGGCCTGTGGCCGTCCGGGGAGCTGCGTGCATGTCCGTCACCTGTCGCTTGTCGCCTGTGCCCACTGCCTATTGCCTGTTGCTTGTCGCTGGGCCTCGCGTCCGGGGCGTCCGGTCCGGGGCGCGGGTGGGCGTGTGTGCCGCATCCGTGACCATTCCGGGCCGTAAGTAAGTCAGTTGTCCGTCCGAAAGTCAACGGCGGTCCGTCACGTGGAACGGTTGGTGGGACGGCCGGCGGGACCGCCGGTCGGACGGCCGACAGGACGGCACCTGGGACCGTCGGCGTGACGGCCCGTGGCGCCACCGCGCGACGGCCGGTGGGGGCGCCATGTGACGGCCGGTGGGACGGCTCAGGGGCGGTGGAGCCGGTGGGTGCCGTCCGCGTGGGCGGCCCAGTCCAGGATCTGGACGGCCGCGCCCGCGGCCTCCAGGCCCCGGCAGTGGGCCCGGTGGCGGCGGGCGATGCCTGCCGGGTCGAGGGCGGCGCGGAAGGCCGGGAGCGCGGTGAGGCGGCGGGCGTGGTCCCACAGGGCCGGGTGGTCGGCGATGCGGTGCACCGCGCGGGCGTCGAGGTGGTGGCGGTGCACGAGGTCGAGCTGGACGAGGGTGACCCACAGCGTCACATCGGCGCCGGTGAGCCCGTGGCCCGCCACATGGTCCCGGTCGGTCAGCCGGCGCTCCAGCACGTCCAGCGCGCCGAGCAGCACACCGAGCGCCTCGGCCCGGTGGGCGGGGGCGGCGTCCGCCTCTCCGGCGCGCTGGGCGGCATCCTCCACTTCCTGGGCGCACAGCCGCTCCACGGCCTCGATCGCGGCCTCCTCCGCGCACGGGTAGAGGGCCGCCCGGCCGTCGCCGAAGTGGCGGTCCAGGTCGCGTGCGATGTCCGGGGCGTGGGTGCTGACGATCCGTCCCGACCAGTCGTCGCTGAGCACCGGCGCGAGCGCCGGTCCCGGGTGGCGGTGCGCGCTCGCCTCGTACAGCGGGCGCAGGACCGCGTGACCGCCGTCCGGGCCGTCCGGCACCGCGGGCAGGACCGTCACCGGACAGCTCTCCCCGATGCCCAGCAGGCCGTGCACGACGGCGACGCCCAGCCCCTGCGGACAGGCGGTGGACAGATGGAGCCGGTAGCGGCCGGGCACGGCGTAGTGGCCGCTGCGCGCGTCGCGGCCGATCCGGCCCCGGAAGGCGGGGGTGGCGGCGCCGCGGTGGCCGGTGAGGTGGGCGGCGGTCTGCGGTGTGACGGACATGGGTCTCCCCGGGTACGGGCACGCGCGGACGCACGCGCAGCGGAGGCGGTGGCGGAGCGGCGGACGGCAGGGGGCGGGCGGCGGGCAGCGAGCGGCGGCGGGCGTACGGTCTGAGCCCCGGCCCGGACGTGGCGGGGCGGACCGGGACCGCTTCCGGCCGGTCGTGAGAGACCGCCGGACGACACGAAGCCGTGGGCGGCACGAAGGCGTAGGCGGTACGAGCGCGGGGTTCCCGGTGTCGGCCCGGTCGCGGTTCAGCCGGACAGCGACAGCGGGCTCGTGGCGCCGCACCCGAGGCTCATGGCGCTGCACACGCGCAGCAGATCGATGTGGCGCCGCGAGGTGAGCAGGGGCGAGGGCCGGGGCGTACGGCTCGCACGGCCGGTCACCGGCTCAAGGCGCCTCATGATTCCCTACCTGTTCACTAGGGTTCCTCACTGGAGTGTCGGCCCACCCGGGGGCGCAGTCAAGGGGTCGTCCACCACCGGACGAGCGGAGCGTGCGCGGGCCGGTGCCGGGCGGGGGCGTTGCACTGCCCCGGCTCCGCCCCGCACCGCCCCTCGACACTCGGGCCGCCCCCCGCACAGGTGGCGCGCATTCAGGCCGTACGGACGCCCGCCGCCTCCCCCGCCGCGTAGGCCAGCGGCGGCGCGATGGCCTGTGCGTCCGCACCCTCCCCGACCCACAGGGAGATGAACAGCGCGGCGGTCGCCTCCAGCAGCCCCGCCCGTTCGAGGCCGCCGCCTGCGAGAGGTTCGCAGCCCACGTCCCGTACCAGCTCCCGCACCCGCGCGAGGGCCGTCTCGTCGTCCCCGCACAGAGGTACGGCCAGGGGCCGCCCGCCGAAGACGGGCGGCCGCATCCGCCACACGTCCTCGTGACAGAGGTTGAACGCCTTGACCACACGGGCTCCGGGCGCCGCCGCCGCAAGGCGCTGCGCCGCCGAAGGCCCTCCCCCGGTGAGCAGCCGGAACCCCTCCCCGACCGGGTTGGAGCAGTCCAGCAGCACCGTGCCCGCCAGGGCCGCGCGCAGCTCCCGTACCACCTCTTCTCCCGCCCCGAAGGGCAGCGCGGCCAGCACGACGTCCTGCCCGGACCCGGCCGCCGTGCGCAGCCCCGCGGGCCGCGCGCCGCCCCCGACACGCGCCGCGAGCCGTGCGGCCCTGCCCGCGTCCCGTCCCCCGATGGTCACCTCGTGCCCGGCCCGCGCCCAGTGGGTGGCGAGCGCGTCGGCCATGTTGCCCGTGCCCAGTACACCGATCCTCATCACGTGGTCCCTCCCTCTCCGTGCCTGTTCCGACCGTCCGCACCGACGCTAGAGGGCGGGTCGGGCACCATGTGGTACGTGACGACGACCGACGCCTTCCTCGCGGACTGCCGCGCCCGCCTCGCCTTCGACCTGCTCACCAACACCTGGAATCCCGTGGTGCTCTGGGCACTGCGCGAAGGTCCCCGACGCCCCGTCGAACTCCGCGAGCGCATCGGAGGCATCAGCTCCAAGGTCCTCACCGAGACGCTGCGGCGGCTGCGGTACAACGGCCTGGTGACCCGCCGTACGCCCCCCGACACCCCCTCCGCGGTCGAGTACGGCCTCACGCCCCTCGGCCGGACCCTGCTCACCCCCCTCGACGCCTTCGGTGCCTGGGCCTTCGAGCACGGCGACGAGGTCATGGCCGCCCAGGAGGCGGCATGCCGTCCGACGGCCGCGGAACACCACTCGCCGTCACGCTCACCGGCGACCGGCCCGCATCAAGTCGGAGGCAGAATCAAGCCTGAGGCCGCATCAGATCTGACGCTTGATCAAGTCTGAGGCCGGAGCCGGTCGTCGAGTGCGGCGCCGACGTCGGGGCAGTTCTTCCGGACGGTGTCGAGGAAGGCGCGCAGCACCGGGGAGTGGTCGCGGGCCGCGAAGGACAGGACGAGATCGGGCAGCGGTGTGCGCGGGGTCACCTCACAGAAGCGCACTCCCGGACGCGGGACCGCCCTCATGCGGGACGGCCCCAGGCCGACGCCCACGCCCGAGGCGGCGAGGCCGATGATCGTGTGCACGTCCCTCGCGACGGTCGCGCCGCCGAGCGCCGACGACTCCGCGCCCAGCAGCGTACGCAGTCCGGCGACCACGGCGGGCTCGTCCTCGCCGGCCGACACGATCAGCTGCTGTCGCCGCAACTGGTCGGCGCTCACCGACTGTTGCCCCGCGTACGGGTGCGCCGTGCTCACCACAGCGATCACGTGGTCGCGTCCGACCGGGACGGACACGAGATGCTCGGCCCCGGCACCCCGTGGCGGGCCGAGGGTGAGGGCCACGTCGAGTTCCCCGGCGACGAGCGCCGAACTGCTGCGGCTGGTCGCCATCTCGTGCAGTTCCAGTCGCACATCGGGCCGTTCGCGGCCGAACCGGCTCAGCACGCCCGGCAGCGGGTCGAGCAGTGCCGAGGCGATGAAGCCGAGGCGCAGACGTCCCGTCTCGCCGCGCGCGGCCCGGCCCGCGTCGACCGTGGCCGCCGCGATCTCGTCGAGCGCCCGGCGCGCCCGCGCGAGGAACGCCTCACCGGCGGCGGTCGGGAACACCCCCTGCCGTGTGCGGTCGAACAGCCGGGCCCCGACCTCGCGCTCCAGGTCGGCGATCTGCTTGGACAGCGGCGGCTGCGCGATGCCCAGCGCACCGGCGGCCCGCCCGAAGTGTTCGTGCTCGGCGAGAGCGACCGCGTACCGCAGGTGCCGCGCTTCCATGACCCGTCCTCCGTCCGCTCGGCCCGGTCGACCCAATGAGTCCGATGGGCCTGATTGACCCGATGGGCCCGATGGGCCCGATGAGCCCGATCGAGTACCGACAAGACCTCAAAGATATCGCCAAGCCACTTACCAGATCTATGAATGGATGACACGGCGGCTCCCGTCTGGAATGGAGCCATGAACAACGCATCCCTCACCGCCACCGACACCGTCTTCGTCTTCGTGCACGGTGCCTGGCACAGCTCCGGGCAGTGGGCGGCGACACAGCGCGCGCTGGCCGGACTGGGCGCCGCGAGCGTGGCCGTCGACCTGCCGGGGCACGGCTTCGACGCTCCCCTGCCCACCGGATACCTGCTGCCCGGTCAGCCGGGCCTGCTGACCGAGAGGTCACGGCTCGCCTCCCTGACGATGGACGACTGCGCCGAGGCAGTATTGAGTGTGCTGCGCCAGGTGCGTCACCGTCGCACTGTCGTGCTCGTCGCGCACAGCGCGGGCGGCGGTCCCGCGTCCCTGGCCGCGGAGCGGGCACCCGAGCTGGTGGACCGGATCGTCTACCTGTCCGCGTTCGTCCCGGGCGGGCGGCCGCGGTTCTTCGACTACCTGGGCGCACCCGAGAACGCCACCGCGCTGGGCCGGAACCTGAACATCGGCGACCCCGAGGCGCTGGGCGCCGTACGGATCAATCCGCTCTCACCGGATCCCGCCTACCTGGCCGAACTGCGGGAGACCCACTACCACGACACCCCGCTCGACCGCTTCGACCGGTGGCGGTCCGCGCTGAGCCCTGATCTGCCCCTGGCGATCCCGACGGCGCCGGTCGCCCTGACCGCGGCCCGGTGGGGACGGATTCCACGGACTTTCCTGCGCTGCGCCGAGGACCGGGCGCTGGCACCGGCCGCGCAGGACCTGATGATCGCGGAAGCCGACCGGGCCTTCCCCGGCAGCCCGTTCACTGTGCATACCCTGCCCGGCAGCCACAGCCCGTTCGCAGCCCGGCCGGGCGAGCTCGCCGCGGTCCTCGCCTCGTGAGCGGGCGTCAGCCCGTGAAGGCTTCCCCGTTCCCGAGCACGGGACGGCTCGCATCCGGTGACGGCGGGCGGCTCGTACTGCCGGTCGTGCTGTGCGCGACATTCGTGCAGTTGCTCAACGTCACCGTCGCGCAGATCGCCGCCCCGGCGATCCAGGCCGACCTGGGGGCCGGTCCAGGTGCCGTGCAGCTGATACTGGCCGGGTACACCCTGACCTACGCCTGCCTGCTCATCACGGCCGCGCGCCTCGGTGACCGGTACGGATACCGCCGGCTGTTCACGCTGGGCACCCTCGTCTTCATGGCCGGTTCGGCAGCCGCCGCGTGCGCTCCCGATGCCGCGTTCCTCATCGCGGCCCGGCTGGTCCAGGGCGCGGGCAGCGGCCTGGTCGCCCCGCAGGTTCTGTCGATCATCCAGGTCACCGTCCCCGCTGCCCGGCGCCCACGGGCTCTCGGCCTGTTCGGTGCCACGATGGGAGTGGCGTCACTGGCCGGGCCGCTGATCGGCGGACTCCTCGTCGGCGCCGACCTCTTCGGCCTCGGCTGGCGCTCGGTCTTCCTGGTCACGGTGCCGGTGGCACTCGTCTCGCTCGCGGGCGCGACCGTACTGCCTCGTACGCGAGGCGCGGCCGGACAACGCGTGGACGGGGTGGGCGTGTTGCTGACCACCGTGGGCTTCGGCGCGCTGGTGCTGCCGCTCGCGCTGGGAGGCGGAAGCGGCTGGCCCTGGTGGACATGGGCCGCTCTGGCGGTTTCCGCGGCCGTTCTCGGCTGCTTCGCCCTGACTCTCCCGCACCGGCCCGATCCTCTGGTGGATCCGTCGCTGTTCCGCGACCGGAGGGCGCGTGCGGGGGTGCTGCTGGTGTTCGTGTTCAACACCGGGGTGCCGTCCTTCACGTATCTGCTGTTCCTCCATCTCCAGTCGGCCCTCGGGTATCCCGCCCTCACGGCCGCGCTGACCTCGGCTCCCTTCGCGGCCGCGGCCGTCCTGGGCAGCCGCAGCGCACCCGCGCTGGCCCGTCGGCACGGGTCGGCCGTGCTCACGGTCTCGGCTCTGGTCCTCGCGGGGACGGCCCTCGCTCTCGGGCCGCTCATCGGCACGGCGGCCGGACGCTGGGCGGCGTTGCCGGTCCTGGCCCTCGGCGGCGCCGCCTTCGGCTCGTTCACCGCATCGGTGTTCGCTCTGGTGCTGGCGAGGGTGGACGGCTCCGCGGCCGGTTCCGTGTCCGGGCTGCTGCCCACGGCCCAGCAACTGGGCGGCTCGATCGGGGTGGCCGCGGCGGGACTCGTCTACTTCGCCCCCACCACCGGCCCGGGAGCCGCCTTCCGGCACGCCATGATCTACGAGGCCGCCGTCTTCACCGTCACCGCCCTGATCAGCCTCCGGCTCCGCGACCGAAACCGCCCGGCCGCGCCACAGGCAGACGTGCCGCGCACTGCGGAGACACTCGGAACACCTGGAACATGAGCCCAGGGACCCCGGACCCTGCCCGCCGCCTCTCAGAGTGGTCCGTGGTCTGCCGCCCGGCTGCTGTCGGAGACGGCGATCTGGTCGGACCCGCCGCCATCGGGCGCGGACGCGGTGTGGATCCGCAGGCACCCGTCGGTGCCGAACATCTCGATCAGCTGTGACAGGTGGGCTCGGGCCGTACTGCGTACGGGGACGGGGCTCTCTTCGCCGATCATTGTTGTCCCTCCAGGTCGGCCCACACGATCTTTCCCCAGGGACGCTCGTCCGTGCCCCGATCCGCAGCCAGCGCCGACACCAGCAGCAGGCCGCGGCCGCCTTCCGCGTCGTCGCTTGGTGAGCACGGTGCGGGAAGAACGCGGGAGAAGTCCACGACGGCCACCCGGACCGTTCGCACAGCTGTGCGCTCCACCATGACGCGGACGGACTTCCGCTGGGTGTGCCGGACCGCGTCGGCGACCAGTTCCGTCACGACCAGCGCTCCGTCCTCGGCCGACTCGTCGCAAGTCGGGGCATGTCGTTCTGCTTCCTCGGGTCAGGCGAGCCCCGGGGCCGGGCGAGCGGCCGCCGGGGCGCTGTCCGTTCATGGAAGCGGCGCACGGGGGACGCCGACAGGGGCGGAACGTCCCACTTTCGCCATGCTAAGCGCTGACCCCCAGGAACTCCGCCAACGGCCGTAGCCCCGAGGGGTGGTTGGGCAGAGCCCAGAGGTCCCGCACGATGGCCACGGCCAGGGTGTGGTGCCGCATCCACGTCGGTGTCACCCGGCGCAGGGACTCCAGGGTCTTGACCGCTCCGGCCGCGTCCCCGATGTCCGTGTGCGCTCGTGCCACGTCCAGCAGGAGCCAGGTCCGCCAGGACGGCGGCGTGTCCTTGCTGAGCCGCATCCCCTTGGCCAGGGCCAGGGCGTCCCGCGGATGCCCGTACTGCACGGCGAGGCGGACACGTTCGATACGGACCGACGACGGGCTGAAGACGCTGACCATGCGGCTGTCCCCGCAGTCGGGGAGCCTGGCAACCCGCACGGCCTCCTTCTCCGCCGTCTCCATCATCGTCGCCGCACGCTCGTAGTCGCCGCTCCGCGCGGCCGACGTGGCGGCGCTCATGGTCAGCCCGCCCCACACCTTCAGGCCGTCCGCCGAGTCGGTACGGCCCGCGCCCGCCAGATCAGCGGCCGCGCGCAACGCGATGCTCAGCGCGTCCTCGAGGCGCCCCTGCCGCTGATACGTCCACGCCATGGAGTTGGCGATCATCGCCGGAAGCAGTGGATCGGAGGACTGCCGGGCGGCGTCCCTCGCGCGTTCCAGACCGATGAGGGCGAGATCCGTCTTCCCCATCCGTACGGCGACATGTCCGGCGAGCTGAAGCGCCTTGCCCAGCGCCGCGAAACCGGCTCCGCGCTCCCCCGCGTCGCCCGAGGCCGCGGCGGAGCGCGCGTCCGAGATCAGGTCCGGCAGAGCCTTCATCACCGTGTCGAACTCGGCGGAGTGGTACTGCGTCCAGCCCTCCGCGATCCGCTCCCGCAGGCGCTCGGGCGAGAACCCGGGCCCCGGCGGCTCGGGTGCCGGGCCCCCGAGCACCGGCATGACGGCGCGACGCACCGCCACGAAGCGCGGTCCGTCGTTCTCCCCGGACGAGGAGACGGCAGGAGGATCGCCCAGAAGCGTGGTCGGCTCCACGCCGAGCCCGTTCGCCAGCGCGTGCACCGTGGGCAGGCGAGCCGAGTGCTTCCGCCCCTGTTCCAACTGGCGGATCACCTCGACGGACACGCCGGAGCGCTCGGCCAGTTCCTCCTGCGTCAGGGCGGCCAGGCCGCGCAAGCGTGGCAGGAGTCGGCTCAGGTCTCCGTTCGCCACGCGGCCACCGTACGCGGGATTCCCGGCCGGTGGCGTGCCCGTCGAGCCGCTGCCGGTGCCCCGTGCCCGGGAAGTGGCACGCAGCACCGGCAGCAGCCGGGGGTCAGGCCGTCGTGTCCCGGCGGCGCGTGACCAGGGTGATCAGCAGGGCCCCGGCGCCCGCCGCGACCGCACCGCCACCGCCCGCCAGCAGAGCGCGCGGGGTGGTGTCGGCGAGGGAGACGGTTCCGGTGGCGGGGGTGACGCCGCCGTACTTGTGGGACTTCTGGTAGGCGGAGCCGGGGAGCTTGTCGGCGTACCGCTGGTGCACGAGGTGCTGGTAGGCGGTGAGGGTGGTGCCGTGTTCGCCGACCGACTGGCGGGCGGACTCGTTGAGCGGCAGGACCTGTTGGCCGCTGACCCGGTACCAGGCGTTGAGCTGCGGTTCGGTGAAGGCGTAGCCGTCCTTCGCCTTGGCCGCGTAGCCGATCTCGTCGGTTCCCTGGGCCATGCCGACGACGGCGTAGCCGTGCTGCTGCGGCTCGACGCGGGCGGTGGCCTGACGGCCGTCGGCGGAGACGGACTTCACGGCCAGGTAGGCGACTTGGGCCGGTGCGCTGCCCGTCTTGCCGGTGACGAAGTCGGCGCTCAGCGAGTAGACCGGGACCGCGTCGCCCGCCGCCTCGGGCGACTTGGCCGCGGCCTGCGCGGTGATGTCGGCGCGGGCGGCCTGGTCCACGGGCAGGTGGCGGGCGCGCTGGTCGAGGTGGACGAAGAAGCGGCCGGCCATCTCCCGTGCCTGCGCGGTGTCCGCCGCGTGCGCGGCCTGGGCGAGTTCGGTGGCGGCGGGGGCCTTCGGGGCCGGTACGGACAGGTCGGCGGCGTGCGCGGAGCCGGTGCCGAGGAACAGTCCGAGGCTCACGCCCGCGCCTGCGGCGAGCGAGGTGGTGGCCGTCAGCGCACGGCGGGTGTTCTTCCTCATGCTGATCACGCCCCGACCCGGTAGACGGAACCGCCCCAGTAGAACTGGGAGTTGCTGATGTAGGAGTTGTAGTACATCTCCTGGTAGCGCTGGTTGCTGGGCCAGGGGTCGCTGAAGAGGATGGTGCCGGCCGACGCGTCGTAGCCGTAGATCACGCGCGCGTGGCCGCCGCCGGCGGTCCAGTACACGCCGGTCTCGATGGGCCGGTCGGCGTTTATCTCGCTCTGCACGGTGGCGAAGCTGACGCGGCCGTTCACCTCGGTGCCCGCGCTCAGGCCGAGGGCGCGCCAGCCGCGCTGGACGGTGGAGAGTTCGGCGGCCTGGTTGGGGCAGTAGCCGCTGGAGTAGCCGCGGGAGGCGAGGCAGAAGCTGTTCTGGCTGACGTTGCGCCCGTAACCCTTGTACTGGGCGATGCTCAGGCCGGTGGCGGCCCAGCACCACTGGTCCTGCTCCTGCACCAGCTCGTTGAAGTTCAGGTTGGTGTACTGCGCGACGGCGGGGGCCGCCTCGGACCGCGCGGCCGGGGTGGCGGCCTGGGCCATGCCGCTCGCACCGATGAGCAGGGAGGTCGCGGCGACGGCCGCGGCCAGGGCGGCCCGGCGGCGGCTTCTCACCGCTGTCCCGGGGGTGGGGGGCTGGGGATCGCTGGCCCTCATGGGCACACACGTCCTTTCGGGTGTGGTGGGGGGTGGGGCCCGGACGGGCCCCCGGACCTGGGGTCCACCGCCGCCGCGACGGTCTCCCGGGGACATACGTCTTCGGGGTACGTCCCCGGCGTACGTCTTCCGGGTACGGCAGCGGGCCGGGCGGCCCCCGCGCGCCGCTGACGGCGCGGGGTTCGCCCGCATGGTGGCTCCGAAGCTCCGCAGGGGTGTGGGGAGTTGCGGCCCCGCCGCGGACCCGGACGGGCGCCGTGTGCCGGAGGCGGGGTTCGTGCTCGGCCGGAACCCTAGGACGCGGAGCGATTTGCCTTCCATCCGTGCGCGGGATTTACGGATACGCAGGAAATGAAGGGCACATGACAGCCACATGGATGGCGTGTCACCACCGGTCTCCCTCGCCGCCGGGCGGATGCGCGGACGACCGTCCCATGTGAACTTCCGCCTCTTCTGCCGGATTTGGTGCCGTCTGCCGTACGGACACGCCGCGCACCGCCCGCCGCCGCCTGAGGTCGGACCGCCGCCACGAGGTGTTTCTTGCGTATCCGTAGCGCCCCGGACCCGTCTGTACGCATGGTCACCAAGGTCCGTACGCTGGGGGCGGATTCCGGCAGGAGCTGCCG
Source organism: Streptomyces sp. PsTaAH-124 (assembly GCF_000373685.1). NCBI lineage: Bacteria > Bacillati > Actinomycetota > Actinomycetes > Kitasatosporales > Streptomycetaceae > Streptomyces > Streptomyces sp. PsTaAH-124. Next base: position 55,076 of record NZ_KB892165.1, read on the forward strand.
GAACTCCCCTTGTCGCGAGGCAGGCTTCCGTGCCCCGTCGGCCGGCCGATCGAAAGCGATGGGCGATGACATGACCGCTGCCCAACGATCCCCGTGGTCCGCCCCGTTGCGTCTGGCGCTCGCGGGCGGCGGCTCGGTCCTCGTCCTCGTGGAAGGCACCGCGGGCATGGGCAAGAGCCACGTCCTGCACGAACTGGACGCTCTCCCGGAGGCCGCTGAGGTCCGTCGGGCCCGGTGGCGGTGCGGCGCGGCGGAGGAACCTCCGGACACCGCGGACGGACCCGCCCTGCTCCTGGTGGACGACGTGCACCGGGCGACAGCGGACGAGCGGCAGTGGCTGCGCCGCGCCGTGGAGCGGCCGCGCGAGGGCCTGGCGACCGTACTGACCTACCGGCCGGAGGAGTTGGGCGGCACCGGCCTGCCGCTGGGCACCCCGGCCGTCTCCTACCCGCCCGGCCTTGCGGCCTTCCGCCACCGGCTGCGCGCCTGGGACGTGGAGCGGGTGCGGCTGGCGGCCTCGGAGACGCTGGGCGAACGTGCGACCTGGGAGGCCGTGGCCCGGCTGCACCTGCTGTCCGGCGGGGTGCCACAGGTCGTGACCGATCTGCTCGCCGTGCTCCGCGCGGGCACGGGCCCCCGGTGCACGGCCGCCGATGTCGACGCGGCCGGTGTTCCCGTCCGGCTGGCCGAGCTGGCGATGAGCCGTACCGGCGCCCTGGCCGCCGCGGACCGGCCCGTCGTATGGGCCGCCGGGGTGCTGGACGAACCGGCCGATCGCGGCGAACTGCTCGCCGTGGCAGGGCTGGACGGCACCCGCGGCCGTGACGCGCTGCTCGCGGCCCTGTCCGGCGCGGTGCTGTCGGAGGTGGCGGAGGGGCGCTACGGATTCGCCGTACCCCTCGCCGCCCCGGCCGTGCGCGAGCACGTACCCGGACCGGTCCGCCAGGAACTGCACGAGCGCGCCGCCCGGGTGCTCTCCCGCCGACGGCCCGCGCCCTGGGCCGAGGTGGCCCGGCACCGCAGGGCCGCCGGACGGCGCGGGAGCTGGCTCAGGGCGGTGGAGAAGGCCGCCCGGACCGCGGTCGAGTCGGGCCGCCACCAGGAGGCGATCGGCCTTCTGGAACGGACGCTCGCGGTACCGGAGGTCTCACCGGTGGACCGTGCCCGGCTGGCGCCGCTGCTGGCCCGCAGCGCGGTCGTCGGACTCCGGTCGGACCAGACCGTGGACGTGCTCACGCAGGTCGTCCGCGACCCCGGCCTGCCCGTGGACGTACGGGGCGAACTCCGCCTCGACCTGGGCCTGATGCTGTATAACCAGATCGGCGACCTCGCCGCCGGAGTACGGGAACTGGAGGCGGCGGCGGAGGAGTTGAGCGAGGTGCGGCCCACGCTCGCCGCACGGGCGATGGTGGCGCTGGCCATGCCGGAGTGGCCGACGGGGGCGCTGCCGGGGCACCGCGAGTGGCTGCGCAGGGCCGCCGGTCTCGCCCGCGACAGCGGGAACGACGTCGCGCGGGCCGCCGTCGCCGCCAGCCGCGCGTCGCTGGCCGTCGTCTGCGGCGACCCGCGGGCCCGGCAGCTCGTGGCGGCACTGCCCGTCGACAGCACCTCGGCCGGATGCAGGGAACAGGCCGTACGCGGGCTGTGCAATGCCGCCGACGCGGCGGTCTGGCGGGGTTCCTACCACTGGGGGCGGGAACTGCTGGCCGCCAGTCTCGACCTCTCGGCCCGCACCGGCGCCCTGTACGCCGAGCAGACGGCACAGGGCACGCGGCTGCTGCTGGACTGGTGGACCGGGCAGTGGAACGAACTGGGCGCGCGGTGCGAGCAGTTCATCGCGAGGGCAGCCGACATGCCCGTGGTGGCGGCGGACGGGCACATGGTGCGGGGCATGCTTGCCTTCGCCCAGGGCGACTGGGCGGAGGCACTGCGCTGGCTGACCGCCCTGGGGGCGCCCTCGCCCCAGTGCACCCGCATGCCGCTGGCCGCGGCCACGGCGGGCGCGCTGGTCCGGCTCGCGCTGGCCCGTGACGATCTTCCCGCCGCCGCCGACCAGGCGCGGTCGGCCTGGGCGGCCGTGGCCGACAAGGGCATCTGGACCTGGGCGGCGGAGCTGGCCCCCTGGGCGGTGGAGGCGCTGGCCCGCTCGGGCGACACGGCGGGCGCCCGCCACCTGGTCGTCGAGTTCGAACAGGGGCTGGCCGGGGACGACGCCTCGGCCGCGCACGCCGCCGCCGCGTGGAGCCGGGCCGCGCTGGCGGAGTGCGAGGGCCGCCGCCGGGAGGCGGTCAGGTCGTACCGGAAGGCCGCTGCCGCCTACCGGACCCTGCCCCGCCCGTACGCCTGGGCCCTGACCACCGAGGGCGCGGCGCGCTGCGCCCTCGCCCAGGAGGCGGAGCACGCCGACGCGGACGGCGGACCGGCCCAGGACCGCGCGGGCGAGCCTGACGGCGCGCACGGCGCAAATGGCGCGGCCGGTGCCGCCGGTGACGGGCGGAGCCGCGCCCACGCCGTCGCGGCCCTGCGTCACTGCGTCGACGAGTACACCGCGCTCGGCGCGGTGTACGACACCGCCAGAGCCCGCGCCCTGCTCCGGGCCCACCAGCCCGCGGAGGCCCGGCGGCCGGGCCGTCCCGCCCTCGACGACCGGCTCTCCCCGCGCGAGCGCGAGGTGGCCGAACTCGCGGCCAGCGGCCTGATGAACCGCGAGATCGCGGTGGTCCTGCACCTGTCCCCCCGGACGGTGGAACAGCACGTCGCCCGAGCCATCCGCAAGACGGGTGCCCTCTCCCGGCGCGACCTCCTGCGCACGTCCGGCGAGCCGCAGTAGGGATCGTCTGCCCTGTCAGACAAGACTGTTGTGCCGCCAGGGCACGACGGTGGCCGCCGCCCAGTCCAGCTCCCAGCCGAGCCGTACCCCGCGCGCGCCCCACCCGTCCGGACTCCTGCGCGGAAGGGGCTCCCCGGCCGCCCGCGCCGCGAGAGTGGCCTCGCACACCATCCGCGCCAACCGCACGGCCTGACCGCCGTCGTCCGCGCTCCCGGTGAAGATGTGCCGGCCCTGCCGCTCCGGCTGCGCCGCACTCCACGTGGGGACATCGACCTGGAAGTAGTGCTTGGCCATGACACCGCCTCCTCGTCCTTCTGTGGTGCCTTCGCGTGACGGTGACGCTATGCGGCTGTCCGCGCTGCGGGTATCCGTGCCCGGGACACCACGTATACGGAAACAAATCAGCGAAGGCGCGCGAACGGCCCAGGCGGGCCGCCCAGCCCGGCCGGCGCCCCGGTGGTGGCGCGCCCTTCCGGGCCCACCGTCCGCGCTCGCCCCGACTGTCGTGGAACGGCCGCCGCGCCGTCGCGCGCCGCCTCGGCGTTCAGCGGGAGTACACGGTCGCCCCGCAGGGCATACCAGGGCCTTGATCTGCGGTTCCCGGAAGACGATGTCATGGCCGCAGGCGTGCCGCGTGCCAGCTGCACCACGCCGTACACCGCTCAGTACAGATGCTCACTGCGGAACGATTTGACCAAGACCAATTCTGACCATTTCAGGAAGCGACTCGACGCGGAGATCACCAACGTCTCCGCGTGCCACGAGAACCCCCAGGGACCGACCGATCTCATCTCCGGCAGAATCGACCAGCTCTTCGTCCTGGATCGAATGCATCAGCGCATCCAGAACCCGGCCATCCCTCCAGTTCACGAGATCAATAATTGCTTCGCACCGAAAGTCGAAATCTTCCGATTCGTCCAAGACGAGCGCCAGCATCCGTTCCGCGCGCCAGTCCCATTCCAGCCGACCGATATCTTTCAAACCGTCCAAAAACTCTTCGGGCGGGCGATACCCATGTTCTTCCATATAGTGCAGGATCATCATCGGGGCGACATAAACATCCCCACTCCGACCATAATATCGATATTCCCCGTTTCCTTCGAATGCGGAATCCGGTGGGCAAAATTCACATTCGTGCGTGCCCAGCGTGACGCTTCCCAGACGCTGCGAGGCACCCCTGATCCTCTGCCTGTCGGCGGCACCCAGGTCCTGACCACCGCCGCCCTGCACGCCGAACCGACGGCCCAGCCAGCCGACCGAGCGCATCGGGATGGGGAACCTTCGGTACTCATAAAGAGAGAGATCGAGATACTCCATGCCACTTCCAAAGATAAAAATCTCACGGGGAGGCATCATGCCTCCCCGTGAGATTGCCGGTCGGATCAGCCCCGCTTCACACTATCGGGGGTTTCTACTCCCTCGGCAGGCCGCCCAATGACACGTCCCCATGTTCGGCTGAAGCAAGTCACTGAGCAGTGTCCTCTCCTCGACAACGGTGGAGCCGTTCCGGAATGTGAAGCCCGGACCCAGTGGCGACAGAGTGTAGTTGGGAATCTCGTCACCCGGGCCGGCGATCGACACCGGAGTCATCCTCGGGCCGCCAGGGCCAGAGATCCTCATCCCCTCCTGCCGGGAGATCGTAAACCCGTGCTCGCCGTAGAAAGCGACCGAGGTGCCTTCGGGGACGACCACTGTTCCGTGCTCAGGCCGCCAGGATCCGTGACCGTGGAAGACGGTCTCGCCGTCACCGCGGAAGGCCATGTCCGTGCGAGTCGCACCGCCGGACGTGCCTCCACCGCTGTCCGCCAGACTCTCGGAGTCACCGGTTCCGCAGTTGTGGACGAGGACCGATACCCCACCCGCCAGCACATAGTACGTGTGCAGATCCGACACCGTCATGTTGTGGACGGTGGTCTGCGCGACCGTCCAGCGGGTGACGGCCGTGATCTGGACGTGCGTGCCCGAGCTGGTGCGGAGCCATTCGCCCGGCTGGAGTTCGGTGGCCTTGACCCAGGTGTTCAGGGCGGGGACCCAGAAGGGGTGGCCGTCGGTCGCGGTGACCTGGGCCGTCTTCGTGCCCTTCGGGCCGTCGGTGTCGATCGTGACCTTGACCAGGTGCTTCAGGCCCTGGCCACGGATCTCGGCCGTGACCGTCTCGACGCGGGTCTCACCCGTCTTCGGGTCGGTCGCGACGACCTTGTCGCCGGCCTTGACCTTCTCGATCGGCTTGGTGGAGCCGTCGGCCATCAGGACCCTGGTGCCAGGGGCGAAGCTGTTGCACGTCGCGCCCTCGCCGCTTCCTCCCTCGCCGGCCTTGCCCGAACCGCCGCTGCCGCTGCTTCCGCCCTTGCTCTTGGCGGAACCCCCGGAGTGGCCACCGGGTTTGGAGCCGCCTCCCCCGGACTTGCCGCCGCCACCGCGGGTGTGGGACGACACCTTCGGAGCCGCCTTGGCCTGGGCCGCCTTGTGCCGGGGGTTGCCCGTCTTCTTCGCGGCTTCCAGTGCCTTGTCGGCGGTTCTCTTGGCTGCCTCGGCCGCTCTCTTCTTGGCTCGTTGCGCCGCCAGCTTCTTGGCTCGCTCGATGGCGAGTTTCTTCGCTCTCAGCGCCGCGGCCTCGGCGGCCTTCGCCGCCTTCAGCACGAGCTCGGCCGCCTTCTTGGCCGCCTTGAAGGACTCGACCGCCTTGATGGTGCGCTTCACGGCCTTGATGACGGACGGGATCTTGCCCAGCTTGGTCCACGGGATCGCGTCGACCGCGATGCTGATGCAGGACCACATGCTGCCGCCGAAGCAGGCGATGGCGTCGTTGATGCCGATGAAGTCCTTCAGCGTCTCCCACGCCACAGCCAGGATCACCGAGGTCAGGGACTTGCCCTGCATGGCCTGGGCCTGGGCGACCTGAGCCGCGGACAGACCCGCGCCCGCGAGGGCGGCGGCCCGCTCCGACGCGGTCAGCGAGATCGCCATACCGGTCGGGTCGGAGAACGTGACCGGGTTGTTGTGCGCGTAGGCGTAGCCGTTGGACTGCTGGACGTCGTTGAGGTCCACCACCGGGTCGGCGGACAGGAAGCGTCCCACGACCGGGTCGTACAGACGGGCCCCCAGCGGCTGGTAGCCGGAGGGATCGTCACGGGGCGCGCCCAGGAAGCCGCTGTGGCTCTGGAAGTTCACGCCGGCCGTGTCCGCGCCGCGCTGGTTGCCGAACGGGTCCTGCTTGCGGAAGCGCACCGGCATCCCGCTGCCGAGGTAGACCTCGGCGTACGCGCTGCCCTGGTGGTCGTTGGTGAGCGCGACCATGCGCTCGCCCGCGACGCCGTCGGCGTACCGCATGACCGCGCCGCCGGGGGCGTCGTAGGTGCGCTGGGTCTGCACCAGGACACCGCCCTGCTGCACGGTGACCTCGGACTCACCGAGGGTGAGGGTGGCCTGCTTGCCCCGGATGGTCAGCAGGCGTTCCCCGCTGGGCCCGTAGATGTAGCGGGTGTCGTTCTGCGGCAGCCACACCTGGGCCGCCTTGGTGCTGTCGCAGGTGGCCAGCACGATCGGGGTGGAGTCCGCCGAGTTCGCGTCCTGGACCGCCAGGCACAGGCCCGAGGCGATGTGCGTGAGCTGCCCGGAGGCGTTCCGCTTCAGCTCCTGCCCGGCCGAACCGTCGCACTTCTGCAACTGGAGCGCCGACCCCGCCGTGCTGCCGGCCGGCTGGAGGCACCACTTGTCGTAGATGGTCAGCGTGCCCCGGTCACCGTCGGTCTGGGCCGCGCCCGGAGAGGGCACGAAGCGCCAGCTCTGGGCCGGTGCGGCGTTGCAGGTGTAGAGCTCGATCTTCCGGCCGGCCTCCGTGAGGCCGCTGTTCAGGTCCAGGCACTTGTCGGCGAGGCCCACGTACGGGGTCTTGCCGCCGCTGCCCGCGCCCTTGATCCGCTCGATCTTGCCGTCGTACGTCCAGGACAGCTCCTGCTTGTCGCCGTTCTCGACGGACGTGACGGACTTGGTCTCGCCGGTCAGCTCGTACAGGCGCTCCGCCTCGGCCTTGACCTGCGCGCCCTGGGGCGTGGTGTAGGTCTTGGACACCTTGGTCAGCGTGTGCGGCTGGGTGCCGTCGGCCTTGCCGTAGGCGTAGGTGGTCGTGGCGTCCTTGGCGGTGGCGCCGGTGAGGTCCTTCTCGGTCAGCTTGGTGCGGTTGCCGAGCAGGTCGTACTCGTACTCCTGCCAGTAGCCGGAGCCGTCCTTGCCCGCGGCGACGTTGAGCGTGCCGTCGCTGTTCTTCGGACCGGTGCAGGAGCTCTGGTCCTTGGAGGTCCAGGCCGTCTTCAGCTCGCCCAGCGGGTCGTAGGCGAAGCACTGGCGCTCGTCGACGCCGGTGGCCGCCTCCTGGACGGAGGTGACGTTGCCCGACGGGTCGTAGGTGTACGACCGCTTGGAGACGAGGTTCCCGGAGACGAGGGTCTTGTCGTCGCTCTTCTCGCGGAAGACCTGCTGGTCCTTCAGCTCACCGCTGGACTCGTCGAAGGTGTTCTGCGTCCAGACCCGGTAGGGCTGGGCACCGAGCGTGGAACGCAGCACCTGGCCGTAGGGGTCGTAGACCGTCTCGGAGCCGTACCAGTCCTTGCCGGAGACGGAGAGGGGCTTGCCGTCCTTGTTGTAGCGGACGACGAGTCTCTCCTGGTCCAGCTTGCCGACCTTCGGCAGCGTGGACTCCTCCAGCACGCCGTTGTCGGCGTACTTGTAGGAGTACGTGTAGGACTCGTCCAGGCCCCAGGCGGCGGCCAGGGTGCTCGGCAGGCTCAGCGTGGTCGAGGTCGGCTGGTAGTCCTTGGTGTAGCCGTTGACCTGCTGGGTGTAGGGCTGGCCGTCGGTGTAGCGGGTGGCGGTGTAGGGCATGCCCTTGCCGCCCGGCGCCAGGTCGTAGGTGAGGCTGGAGAGCAGGGTGCCGGACGCGTTGTCCAGGCGCTGCTCGGTCGGCCGCGACAGCTGGTCGTAGCCGTTCCACACGACGGTGCCGCGCGCGTTCTTCGTGGTGAGGACGCGGTCGTGGTTGTCGTACGTGGTCCTGGTGGCCCCGGCGTCCGGGTCGGTGGCCGTGTCGAGGCGGCCCCGGTGGTCGTAGGTCCACGTCCACGGGTGGGCGGCGTCGGCGGAGTTGGCCGCCTTCACCAGCTGCCCGCGGGGGTCGTACTGGTAGCGCATCGACGTGAAGCCGCCGGGCGCGTCGGCGTTGAAGGTGTCGACCCGCGAGGTGCGTCCGAGCGCGTCGGTGAAGACACGGTAGTCGGAGGTGCCCTGCGGGTTGTCGACCTTCGACCAGTCCAGGCCGTACTCGTAGCGGGTGGCCCGCTCGGGGACCTCCTTGGACTGGGTCTCGCCGGTCAGCGGGTCCGCGACCTTGAGGACCGGGGTCTCCTGGAGCACCCGGCCCGAACCGTCGTAGCTGTAGCGGGTGATGTTCGGGACGGCGGTGTCGGCGAGCGGCGTGAACAGCTCGCCGGGCTTGGCGTCGTAGGTCAGGTAGGCGTTGTTGGTCTGCCAGACCTCACCGGAGCTGTTGTACAGCGTGTCGGTGATCAGCCAGCCGCCGCCGTCGGCCTCCTCCTGCGTCTGCCGCTCGCGGCCGAGGCCGTCGTAGAGGGTGACGGAGGTCTCGACACGGTCGTTGTAGCCGCGCGAGTAGGTGGTGACGTAGGACGGCTTGCGGTCCTCGCCCTCCTTGTACTGCGGGACCGTGTAGACGGCGTGGAAGTCGGGCACGGCGCCGTCGGCGGGCGGCCGGTCCGCCGCCCAGGCGTTCTCGAGGCGGCCCAGCGGGTCGAACTCGGCCTGGCTGACGTGGTTGTTGGCGTCGATCGTCTTCGTCGTGGTGCCACGGCCGGGCTCGATCTCACGGATCTCGGACTGGCCGAGGGCGTTGGTCTCGGTGACCTTGAAGACCTGGCCGCGGGCGGGCTCGTAGGTGAGGAGACCGGCGGTCTTGTGGTCCTGGTCGGTGGTGCGGGTGACCCGGCCGATGTCGTCGAACTCGGACGTGCCGTCGGACTGCCAGCCCGTGCCCTCGCCGTTGACCGACCAGGTCTCGGACGCCTCGCCCTCGGTGGCCTCGGCGAGCGCGGCGCCGTACGCCTGCCCGTCGTACGCGGTGCGGGTGCCGCCGGACAGCGTCGACAGGTTCGCGAAGTCGGCCGCGGCGCAGGTCGTCGGGGAGATCAGGACCTGCTTGGTCAGGCCGATCAGGTTCTTCTTGGTGTTGTGGACGTACTCCGACTTCGTGCACGACTCGTCGCCGGTCTTGCCGGTGTCGCCGAGGGACTCGACCTGGACGGGCAGGCCGTAGGTCGTCTCGTACGTCGTGTGGGTCCTGACGGTCCGCTCGGTGCGGGTGTCGTCGCTGTTGGTGCCGGAGGACTTGGTGTAGGCGAGCTCGTCCGGCTCGGTGACGCGCCAGGCGCGCAGCGGGTCCAGGCCGTCGTCGCGGTCGCGGTGGGCCAGTTCGGTGGCCTCCGGGACGGTGACGGAGCGGGAGACCCAGTCCGTGTCGGCGTCGGTGGCCTTGTCGTAGTCCAGTTCCTCCGCGATGCGGCCGGCGAACGCCTCGCGGTCCTTGGCGATCTCGGTGCCGGTGATGTCCTTCATGGACACGCTGTCGCCCATGCCGCGGAAGAAGCGGGTCACCGACTTGGACTGCTTGGAGCCGATCGAGGGGTCCTCGCTGCCGGTGATCACCGTGGTCTGCTCGACGCCCGCGAACTGCGAGTACGTGCGGGTCGACTTCTTGGTGAACTCCTGCTCGGCGAGCTTCCAGCCCGGGTTCCTGTACGTGTACGACGTCTTGGTCGCGAACGCCCCGTCGACGTTGGGGAGTTCCTCGATGGAGTCGACGACGTACTTCTGGAACCAGTCGATGTCCTCGACCTCGGGGTCCGGGGACCAGAACGAGGGGTAGCACAGCCGGGTGTTCGTCCTGAGGGCGGCGGAGCCCTTGCCCGGCAGGCCGGTTCCGGTGGCGCAGTCGCCGGTGGGCTGCTTGTAGGTGACGACGGTCTCGCCGCCGTACTCGTTGATGACGCGTCCGATGCGCGGCCGGGAGAAGCCGGGCCGCGGATCGTTCTGCCCGCGCATCACCCGGTTCGGCATATCGTCGACGGTGGGCTCGAAGCGCACCGCGTTCATCGCGACGCTCTTGTCGGTGCTGCCGCCCCGCGCGAAGCCGGTCCGCTGCACCGACTCAAGCCACAGCGCCGTGTTCGGGCCCGAGGTGAGGACGGGGAAGTTCTGGGTGAGCGTGAAGCGGTCCACGACCTGACGGGCCGTGGTGTCGGTCCGGCGCTGCGCGGAGGTCTGGATCTGCGTCAGGCGCTTGCGGCTCCAGAAGGAGGGGCCGGCGTTCCAGCACTTCGTCTTGTAGGTCGAGGTGACCTTCCTGCAATTCAGGTCGGCCGGGGTGTCGTACCAGATGCGGTACTTGCCCGGGTCCTTGTCCTCGAAGTTGGCGTCGGAGCAGGCCAGTCCGCCCTCGGGCAGACAGCGCTCCTCGACGGTGAAGTTCACCCGGGCCGGCGCGGTGGCGGTGAAGAGGGTGTCCTTGCGCTGGCCGTAGTCGATGTGGTCGAGCCAGCCGTCGCGGTCGTAGACGACCGGCGCCTTGAAGTCGAAGTTGCGGGCGTAGTAGTTCTGGTCCTTCTTCCACCACAGGGACATGGCGTTGCCGTGGATGTCCTCGACGTAGTCGAGGTTCCAGCGCCAGCCCTGTGTGCAGGCGGAGTGGACCCAGTCGCCGGCCTTGTAGCAGTCCTCGCCCTCGTGGTTGCCGTACACCGGCACGGTGAGCACCGAGTCGGTGACCGGCTGGCCCGAGGTCCAGTTGGGCAGCTTGTTGAGACCGAAGTGGTAGCGGGTGCCGTCACGGGTGGTGACGACCCAGTACTCGCCCTGGTAGGCGCCGTTGCCGTTGCCCGCGTCGGTGCGGCGCTCGATCTTCGAGCCGTCGCCGTTGGCGGTGAACCACTCGTGCGTGTCCTTGTCCCAGACCAGCTCGGTGGTCATCCCGCCCAGCGACAGGGTCGCGTTGTCCGAGCCCCAGCACAGGTCGGCGGTGCGGTGCGTCTTGTTGTTGGACCCGGTCTTCTTGGAGTCCTCACGGCAGTTGGCGTACGTCCGGGTGATGGAGCCGGGGTTGTAGTCCCAGCCGTCACCGATCCAGGAGGCCTGGTTGTTCGTGGCCGAGGTGCGGCCGTCCACCGACTGGGACGAGTAGCCCAGGGAGATCTTCGGCATCGGGCCGCCGGCGGTCTGCGGCACCTGCACGTCGTAGGAGTACGTGAACGCGCCCGACGAGGAGCCGGCCGCCCAGGCGCCCGACGACAGCAACGGGGACGCGGTGAAGTCGCCGCCCGCGGAGGCTCCCGTGTCCATCGCGCCGATGACCTGCGGACCCGAGGCGTCCACCACCGGCAGCACATCGCCGTCGCGGTACGACGCGGTCCGGACCGAGGCGCCCGAGGCGCTCGTGCCGGTGTCGTGCGCGAGCAGGGCCCCGACCGGCACGGAGCCGGTGAGGATCTGGTGCCGGGTGGCCTTCTTCGAGGCCTTGTACTTCGTCGGTGCCTTGGCGGCGGCGACGACCTTCACCGAGCTGCGCAGCCGCTCGGGCCGCTTCTCGGTCCTGCCCGACATGGTGGTCGTACCGCCGTCGGCGGCGCAGTCGCCGCTGTCGGGGCTGTCCATGACGCAGTTCGGCAGCAGGACCATGCCGAAGCGCGCGGCGGCCTGCGTGCCGTACAGGTCGGCGAAGCCGGCGGTGTCGACGGCGATCGAGACCTGCGCGGCCGGATCGGCGTCGGCCGGCGGCGTGACCCTCATGATCATGCCGGAGACGCCCGCGTCCTGCGAGGCGGTCTGCGCGGCCAGGTCGACCTTCCAGTCACCGTCGATGGCGGCCGGGTCGGCGCCCTCGGGCACGCCCACCGCGATCGGCAGGTCGTCGACCGGGACCGTGGTGCCCGGCCTGGTGTCGGCCGTCAGGGTGGCGACACCGCTGTCCTGGGACCACGGGGTGACCGCACTCGGAGTGTAGGGCGTGACAGGGACCTCGGGCGCGGTGGTGAGGTTCTTCTCCGCTTCCTCGTCCGCGTCCAGCGCGGTGGGAACGGGCAGATCGGGGAGCTTGACCTCCTCCCGGCTCATGCCGGGGCCGGGTATCGCCCACGCCTCCGGGCCGAGACTGGTCACCAGCAAGGTCGTGGACAACAGAAGGACGGTCGCCGCGCGGCTTTGCCGGCGGCGCCGTCGTTGTGACTCCGTCGTCGCCGGGCGGAACCGCCTCAGCCACGACGGTGGACTTTGAGCGCGCATACGCGTCGACCCCACCAAGGCATACGAAGAAAAACGACAGATGACTCCGCACCCTCTGTCATGAGCGCCACACGATTCAAGATCGATCCCCGGAGGTTCCATCGATGTAAGTGATCCGTGTCACGGGGCATATGCCGGCCGACCGGCACCTACGACCAATAAATCGACAAGGCCACGAATACCCGCCGCAGAGACCGCACTTCGGGCGACCAAAAGCCGCACATGACGCATCGTCAAGCGGTGACCAACTCCGACCCATGCGTTCGTCACGGATTCATAAATTCTTCACACGTGGACCAACTGTGCAGATCATGTGATCGTGTGCGCGCCCATGCCCATCCGCCCAGGTCCCCACGGGAGTAGACCGCCGCCGTGTCCGCGCCGCATCGTTTTCTCAGCCCCTTCGTGCGCACGCGCACCAGGCTGGCCCTCACCCTCGGCCTCGTGCTGGCCGCCCTGACCGCTGCTCTGTTGCCCTGGTGGCAAACCGACGGAGCCCCACCCCCGCAAGCCCGCAAGACCACCGGCGCGCGCCCCGCGTCGACGCCTCCGCGTGACGAGAGCGCCGCGCGGGCCGAGGCCCGGCGCACCCGCAAGCAGGTCCTCGTGGAGACCGCCACCACGGCGACCTCCCAGACCTGGGCGCGGCCGGACGGCCAACTGCGTACCGTCATCACGGCCACGCCGACCAGGGCGAAGACCGCGACGGGCGCCTGGGCGCCGATCGACAACCGGCTGCGCCGGGTGCCCGACGCCCCGCGCAACCTGGGCGTCCAGCCCGTCAACGCCGCCCATCCGATCCGCTTCTCCAGCGGCACCAAGGGGGCCCACGCCGACCGCTCCTTCACGCGCCGGCCACTCGTCGACAGCGTCGACAGACCGAAGGCCCACGACACACTGCTGGCCGAGGTCGACATCGACGGGGACACCGTCGCCTACACCTGGCCCGGTCCCCTGCCCGAACCGGTCCTCGACGGACCGCGCGCCCTGTACCCCGAGGTGCTGCCAGGTGTCGACCTGCTGCTGGTCGCCCGCGAGGAGGGTGGCTTCGCGCAGCTGCTGATCGTCAAGAACGAGGAGGCCGCCCGCTCCGATGCCCTCGCGACGGTGACCTACGGGCTGCGCTCGGCGACGGCCCGCTTCCGCCAGGACAAGAGCGTCGGCCACGTGGTCGTCCAGGACAAGTCCGGCAAGGAAATCGGATCCCTCCCGACCCCGTTCGCCTGGGACTCCGCCGGCCGTGACCCCGAGCTGGCCGAGGCCGGCAAGGACAGCACCCCGCGCACCTCCGTCGCCACCTCCGCCGATGTGCTGAAGCTGTCCGGCCTGACGGGCATCGAGCCCGGGGCGCACAGCGCTCCCGTGCCCGTACGGTTCGACGGCGACGGCACCGGCAGCGCGCGCCTGGGTCTACAGGCCGCGAAGACCGGCCTGTTCGCCGCCGCCGGCACGCAGTACCCGGTCTTCGTCGACCCGACGCTCAACACCGGCTGGCAGGCCTGGACCGTGGCCTACAAGCCCTACCCGAACACCAGCTTCTGGGACGGCACGAACTTCTCCTCCGGCACGTCCGACGCCCGTGTCGGCCATGAGAGCGAGACCAACGGCACCGCCCGGTCGTTCTGGCGGATGAACTACAACACCAAGATCAAGGGCGCGAAGATCTCCTCGGCCCACTTCAAGGTGCTGAACAACCACTCCTGGTCCTGCACGAAGCGCGACTTCGAGGTCGTCCTGACCGGGGCGATCTCCTCGGGCACGACGTGGAACAAGCAGCCCAGCTGGTCCACCGTGCAGGAGAAGAGATCCTTCGCGCACGGCTGGTCCTCCAGCTCCTGCCCGGACGACTACGAGAGCTTCAACGTCAAGGACGCCGCCCAGAAGGCCGCCACCAGCGGCTCGTCCACCATCACCCTCGGCATGCGGGCCGCCCCCGGCACCGAGAGCGACAACCAGACCTGGCGCAAGTTCAAGGCGACCAGCGCCGCCCTGGATGTCGTCTACAACCGGACGCCCTACGAGCCCACCGGCGGCAAGTCCTCCCCCGGCGGCGCCTGTTCCGTCGGCGGCTCGGGTGTGACCGTCGGCAAGACGAACATCGTCCTGACGGCCACCGGCAAGGACCCCGACGACAACCTCCAGAAACTGCAGTTCCGCTTCTGGAAGACCGGCGGCACGGTCCAGGAGGTCCCCACCGACGTCACCCCGAACGCGAGCGGAACGGCGTCTGTGACCATCCCGGCCACGTTCCCGCTGGAGGACAGGACCACCTACTCATGGGATGTGCGCTCCAAGGACTCCGAGGGCCTGACCTCCACGTTCTTCCCGCCGGGCGACGATCCCTGCCGGATCAACATCGACGCCAGCGCCCCGCCGCAGCCGACCGTCGACAGCACGGACTTCCCCGAGGCCACGAGCAACCAGGACAACTGGTCGGGCATCAAGTTCGGTGGCAAGGGCTCGGTGACCTTCAGCGCCACCGGCGCCACCAAGTTCCGCTGGTCCATCGAGGGCAACAACCCCGTCGATGTCACCGCGAAGAACGGCGCGGCCACCGTCAGCGCGCTGGCTCCCGCGCACGCCGGCCCCAACACCCTCCAGGTGTACGCCTACGACAACGTCGGCAACGCCAGTAAGCGCACCAACTACACCTTCTACGTGCCGCCGCGCGACAAGACCGACGGTCCCATGGACGCCACCGGCGACGGCAAGCCGGACCTGATGATCGTCGACGCCAACGGCAACCTGCGCAACTGCGTGGGCGGCGACGACGGCGACCTGTACAACTGCCTGACCGCCTCCTACGACAGCACCAAGAAGGAGGGCGAGCAGCGCGACCCGAAGGGGTACTGGTACGACGCGGCCACCGGAAAGGCCGCCCTGCTCGCGCACTACCAGGACACCTACCCCGGTGACGGGGTCACCGACCTGTTCGCGGTCTCCCCGGACGGCCGGTTCTGGCTCTACCCGGGCGACGGCTACGGCAGCTTCGACGTCACCAAGCGCCTGGAGGTCCGCCTGCCGTCCGGTACCCCGGCACCGTCGACGTGGACCCAGATCAAGGCAGTCGGCGACATCACCGGAGACAAGCTGCCCGACCTGGTCCTGCGGTCCGGTGCGCAGTTGTGGGCGCTGTCCGGCTACACCGGCGCGACGTTCCAGACCGCCACGCTGATGAACAACGACGCCTGGGGCCGCCGCGAGGTGGTCAACGTCGCCGACATCAACGGCGACAAGACGCCCGACCTGCTGTGGCGCAACCTGGACAACGGCGCGATGTACGACCGCCAGGGCAAGCCCGGTTCCGTCGCCGGCAGCGTCGACCTCACGTCGCTCAAGCTGGCCGCCAACTCGCTCACCGGCAAGGACGAGCCGTACGGCACCGATTGGACCGAGGCCAAGGTACCCACGGCCATCGGTATCCCGGACGTCAACGGGGACGGCATCCCGGACATCTGGGCCCGCTTCTCCTCCGACGGCGCCACGCGGATCTACCATCCGTCGCGGACCAACACCAACCCCGCCGTGCGGATCGTGCTGTCGGTGAACTGGAACACGGTCAAGGCGTTCGGCTGACGCTCCTCCCGCCCCTGGCCCCGGCCACCCCCGCAGGGTGGCCGGGGCCAGGGGCGTCGCCCGGGTCCTGGCCTTCCGGTGACCCGTCCCGCATGTTTCTCACTGTTTCCTACGAGGGGATGACGGCGTGCGACGCCTCATGAGCACGGTCGCGGCTTTCTGCGTCCTGATATCCGGTCTGCTGCTGTTCTCGGCCGGCCCGGCCAGTGCGACGGCGGTGTCCGCGGACGCCGATGCCGTGGCCAAGTCGGCCGGGCAGAAATGGGCGTTGAGGTCGCTCGCGAACCGGAAGTACGTGTCGGTGCGGCTTCATGACGCCGACTCCAAGGAATGGCGGCTGCGGGCCTCGGCGGACCGGCCGGGGACCTGGGAGCGGTTCACCCTGCACACGAACCACGCGGGCAGGACGATCGGGTTCCGCTCCGAGATCACGGGCTTCCTCGCCTCGGCCGAGTTCGCCGACGGCGGCGACCAGAAGGGGATGCTCAGGGCGAGGGGCGTCCGCCTCGGCCAGTGGCAGCAGTTCATCCCCCACTATCTGGACGAAGCGGTCCTGCCCGACTCGCCCCGTGGTTCGGTCGTCGTGACGCTCCAGGCGAGCGAGAAGGCCCAGAGCGACGGGAAGGCCACCGACGCGCAGAAGGAACTGAAGTACGTATCAGCGGAGTTGGGAGCGGACAGCGACGGAGAGCTGCGGGCTCGGGCCGCCTCGGCCGGATTGTGGGAGAAGTTCGTGCTGGAGCCCGTCGCCGGCACCCTCGCCAGTGACACGCACGACATGCCCGCAGCCGGTTCCGCGCCGGCCTCGGACCTGAACGTCATGACGTGGAACCTGTGCGCGAACAACCGCAGCTGCACCTGGAGCGGCGGCCTGGCGGGCTATGCGGAGCTGAACTCCGGCATCAGCGCTCATCTGCGCAGCGGGTCCGGTGCGCTGCCGGACGTCATCTTCTTCCAGGAGTTCTGCGAGAAGCACGCCAAGCGTGTCGAGGAGATGCTGGAGAAGCCGGTGGGCGAGGGCGGTACCGGCAGGCAGTGGGACGTGCGGTTCGCTCCCATCCACAACGAGGGGGACGCGAACGGTCCCCTGGCCCAGAAGCAGTGCGCGATCAAGGACAAGAACGACAAGATCGTGGCGGACCGCGGTGCGTACGGCGTCGCCATCGCGGTCCCCGACGAGAACGTCTGGTACAAGCGCTACGACCTGGTCTCGCCGACCTCAGACATCAAGTACGAGCAGCGCACCGCGGTGTGCGCCGTCCTCCCCTCGCGCGCCGTCGCCGCGTGCACGGCCCACCTGAGCGCGGGCTACCTCTACGACGACCCCGACGGCACCTGGCGCAGGCGTCAGGCCCAGCAGCTGCTGGACATCACCAGGACGTACGAGGCCAAGGGGTACCGGGTCGTGTTCGGCGGAGACTTCAATCTGGTGCCTCCGTATCCGCAGGCCGGCCCGAAGGAGGGCGGACCGAGCGAGGCGCTGGACCCCGTCTACGACAAGTACCTCGAGTGCGGCCAGCAGGGTGACCCGAACGCGAAGCGGACCGGTGAGCCCACCGCCAACGCGTCGAACGGCAAGCCGACCCGGAAGATCGACTACATCTTCTCCCCGAAAAACGCCCCCGTCAGGAACTGCTCCGTCTCCCCGGACTCCGGGCACTCCGACCACTGGACGCTCTACGGCACGGTGTCGCTGCCGGCCACGTGAGGCGCGGGGGCGGTCAGGAGGAGACGGCCGGGGCAGGCGGCGGCCCGGTGACCGGGCCGCCGCCGTCGTCGTCGCCGCACGCGGTCGGTGTGATCGCCGCGATCGCACCGGCCGCCGCGAGGGAGCCGAGGCGGCCGCTCGACCGCGGCCGGTGACCCGGGCCCTCGCGGAAGGTGTGTGACCGGTCCGGCGTCGTCCTACGCCGAGCCCGTCCCGAACACCGCGACCGTCCCGTTCACCGGATCGACCGCGTACACCTTTCCCGTGGTGTTGTTCGCGGCCAGCGCGCCGAACTGGCGGGGTGTGCCGAGCGTGGCCTGCGGCAGCAGCGTGCTGCCGTCGGCCACCCCGATACCGCCCGGCGCGCCGCCGACGTTCTGCTGGGCCACGAAGATCCTGTTGAAGTTCTTCAGCATGGTGACCTTGTGCGCCTGGTTCCCGGTGGCGGTCGACACCGCGCAGACCGATGCCTGTCCCGTGACCTTCGTCCCGACGATGCGGTCGATACGGCCGCCGCTGCCGCCGCAGTTCGCCCCGCCGTCCAGGTAGACGTAGACCGATCCCGCCGCGGAGTTGTAGACCGCGGAGATGGGCACGTAGGGCGTTCCCACCAGGTCGTTGATCGCTGTCGAGCTGCCGTCGCCGGGGTTGACGACGATCGTCGTCGCCACGGACTTCCACGGGCCCGACGGATCGGCCGGGTTCGGAACGCACCTCTTGGCCAGGAGGTAGACCCGGTTGCGGCCGGGATCGACGGCGACGCTGCCACGCGCGCTGTTGGCGACGAGGACGTCCCCGGCGTTGGTACCGCAGGACGTCTTCGTCGGGAAGTGCACCACGGCGTCGGCGGCGTGTGTCTGCGACGAGATGGTGAACAGGCCGATGCCCGCGGCGAGGGTCGTGCCGCTGCCGACACCCGCCTTCGTGAGATACACGGCGTGGTGCGCGGGGTCGAAGGAGAAGTCCATGCCGGTGCTCGCGCTCACGACTCCGGCGGCGGGCAGCGGGATCGGCGTCGCCACCGAGCCGCCGGCCGGGATGTAGGCGACCGCGGAGGTGCTCGCGGCCCCGCCGCCGACGTAGACGTCACCGTTCTCGGGAGAGACGGCCAGGCCGGTGACGGCCGTCGTGAAGCCGCTGACGGGGATGACTCGGTCGGCGTGGGCCGTGTCGATGATCGCGACGCCGCCCGCGCCCCCGACGTAGACCCGGCCCGTGCCGGGGTCGACCGCGACGCGGGTGGGGCTCGACACCGCGCTGGACACGTCGATCGGAGCACCGACCGGGGTGTCGGTCCTGCCGTCGATCACGGTCACGTCGTTGCTCCCGCCGGCGACGACGTACACGCGGTCGGTCTTCTCGTCGACCGCGAGGTCGGCCGGGTCGGTGCCCGCCCGGATCGCGTCCGCTCCGCTCTTCGTCGGTGTGGAGGCGTCATGCAGCGTGAACGACGACTTCTCGCCCCGGCCGCACTTGTTCTCCTCGCCGACCACCAGCACGTTGTAGACCGGGTCGCCGGACAGCAGTCCGTCGGCCTTCAGGTCGTCGGCTGTCCCGTAGTGCCCGTGCCGCGCGCAGTAGGACTCCTCCGCCGTGCGGAGCGTGGCCGCGTCAGCGGTGATCGCGTTCTTGCGGCCCTTGTCGCCGAGGCCCCGGACGGAGAACACCACGACCGCGGCGACGACGCCGAGGATCACGATGACCACGAGCAACTCGATGAGCGTGAAGCCGTCCTGGCGTCTGGCCCGCGAGGTGAACGGGCGAGGGTCCCATGTCATGGCAGTCGGGGCTTCCTTCGATCGATGGGTCACGTTCGGCCCGTGCGCACGCGCGGGCCCTTGCCGCGTCACGGTGCTTCCCGTCGCACGGGCTTGACGTCCTTGGGCCCCGGCAGGTCCGGGCAGGCGATGCCGTTCCCCTCGTCGTCGAGGTGGTTCGGGTCGGCCGGCTCGAATCGCAGGACGGCCTGCGCGTCCGCCTGGCTGGCGAAGTCCGGGCAGTCGTAGGCGTCATTGCCGTAGCGCAGGAAGTAGCGGGCGTCGAAGGACCGCTTCGCCTGTGGGCAGAGCGCGCTGCGCGTGTCACCAGGACGGCATCTGAAGTGCTGTGCGGTGCCGGCGACCGGTTCGGTGTCACGCGGCTCCGGCAGTCCGCGGCACGCGACACCGCCTCCGTCGTCCAGGTGGTTCGGATCGCTGGGATCGGCCCGCAGCACCGCCTGGGCGTCCGCCTGACTGGCGAAGTTGATGCACGCGAAGGCGTTGCCGTGGTGGGCGTACTCCTTGGCGTCGAACTCCTTGCCGTGCGGGCAGAGCGCGCTGCGCTGGGTGCCCGGCGTGCACCACTCCGGGTCGGACTTCTGGGCCTGGGCGGCCGAGTCCGACCCGCCGCGCACCAGCGCCACGGCGACCAGCGCCACCGCGGCCACCACGAGAACCAGCGCACCCCATTTGGCCGTGCGCGAGCCCGACAGTCTGCTCAACAGTGCCATCACACGCCTTCGCCCATCGTGCCGCCAGCCCCTCTCCTGGGTCCCGCGGCGGCCCGACGGCACTCGCCCGCCGACCCCGCCGCGGGCTGGATGCGTGCATTACATCCACAGCGGGCACGGTTGTCAATCATTGACTACTGGGTCGACGCATGAGCACCATCTACGCGTATGAGGTGCCGTCAGGCCGGAAAGCCACGCAGATGCCCGGGAGTTCTCGGACATCGGCTCGCTCCCGCCGACAGGGTGCCGGTGCGGCAGCCGCCGCCGAACGGATCGACGAGGAGTAGCAGATGCAACGAAGAACCAGACGTGCTCGCAGCACTCGGGGCTCCGGCCTCACCGCGCTGCGCCGGGTGCGGAACGCATTCGCGGTGGGCGCCCTCGCGACGGCGCTGATCGCCACCGCGGCACCGGCGGTGTCCGCCGCGACGGACTCACAGGTCGGTATCGCGAACAACATGTATCCCGCGACGAAGGACATGAAGGGCGCGATCGAGTCGCTCGGGTCGTTCACGTCCTTCACGGCGAACGCCGCGTCGCAGGTCGGCGGGTTCTGGAACAAGCCGGCGATCGACACGTCGACGATGCGCGGGATCACGTCGGGAAGCCTGCGCCAGCAGCTGAAGAGCGCCGGCCCCTACACCACGTGTGATCCGTCCTCGTCGAACAACTGCGTCAACGGACCGTTGCACATCGACGCGTTCCTGTCGGCGGACGAGACCAATGTGGACGCGGTCATCCCGACCGCGGACGGCGGCACGTGCACGGCGAGCGGGAGCGTCGAGTGCAACGGCACGATCTCCAGCAAGCATCCCGTGGCGATCGGGCACCTGGCGATCTACAGCTGTAGCGGCAGCTGGGCGGGCTCGACCCACGGTGACGACCCGTCCAACGCCGGTAGTCCGCCGTTGGCTTCCGGCGCGGACGCCAACGGCAGCGGCAACGGCAAGGCGCAGTCGCCCCGGTGCGACGCCTCACCGGTGGCCGGCGGCGCGCCCACGACGATTCCGGGGGTGGTGAGCTGGCTCGGGACGAGCGGGCACCGGATCGCGGTCGCCGACCCGGCCTCCGCGCCGTTCGGTGCGGCGTCCAAGCAGGCGTTGATCCAGAACGGCTTCTCGTGGATCACCAGCGGGGCGGGTCAGAACGTGTTCACCGGAAGCGCGTGCGACAGCGCGGGTGCGGCCTGCAAGGTGCGCGTGGAGTCGGGGATCAGCCAGGTGCGGGGCGCGGTGACGGCGAACGCCGGCGGGAACACCCAGCTGGGCCTTGTCGCGAAGTCGAACATCATGCACGTGACCTGGACGTCCAGTTCGCTGAACGGCACCACGGGCAATGATCCCAACACATGGACCGACGTCGATCCGAGCGCGTACTCCGACTACGGGGACATCGAGCAGTTCGGCGTCGCCCTGACCGGCGGCAGCCCCGGCGCGGCGGCCGCCTGGGACAACCTGTTCAACACCAAGTGGGACAACAACTCCACCATCCAGTCGACCCTCGCCGCCTACGGGTACTAGGGTCTTCCGTTCACGGAACCGGCCGCCGATCGGCACAGCACCGCGCCGATCGGCGGCCGTACTGCCGGGGCGGCGATTCCGGCGGCCGCCCGCGGGACGCTGACACGCGTCGTCGGGCGCCGCCCACGGCCATCCGTCACGCACGTGACGTGAACACCGAGGGGAGGACGGTCACGAGCGCGGTGTCAACCGGTCCTGACGGCCGGCCGCGTCGAGTCGACGTCGACGGCGTCGAGGAAACGGCGCGCGGCACGGACGTGTTCCAGCCGCCAGGCGTAGATCGCGCGCGCGAGGTAGTCGTCGACGTGCTCCTTGGCGCGCAGCGACTCCTCTATCTCGTCGATGACGACCCGCTGACGCTCGACCAGGCGCGACGGGCTGGCGCCGCGACGCCGCAACAGCAGGAGCTTGCTGGTGAGTTCGGCGCGGATGTCGAACAGGCGGGTCACGGGATCGCTGAGCCACCGGGTGACCGCTGTCTTCGCGGAGCGGGTGGCGGCGTAGATCATGCGCTGCGGTCCGCGGTCGCTCTCCTCGGCGCCGACGGGCGTGATCAGTCCGCGTTCGACCAGCCGCGTGATCGACCGGTAGACCATGGGGCGCGAGATGTACCAGAACTCCCCGATCTCCGCGCCCTCCGCGGTGAGGGCCGCGACGGCGAAGCCGTGGCTGGGACGCTCGGCCACGAGTGCGAGCACAATCCACTCGGCCAGTGGCAGATCAGGTCGCTCCATGATGGTCAGAGTACTGCATGGTAACCAGGGCGGAGCCCGTCCGCGGCGCTCACCGCATCGACCCGGACCCGGCCCGGGAAGGCTGGGACGGGGGCCGGATGCGAAGACACCGGGAGACCGGATCCCCGGGCGACAGACTGATCGGTCTGACAGGCGGTCGCACCTGCCGGAGGCCCGGCCCGGGAGGTCATGGTCATGGCCGGCGGCGGACCGTCGCGTGCGGCGCACCCGACGCGTGCGGCGCACTCACCCTCTCGTGTCCGTACGGGTCGCTCACCCTCTCGTACCAGTGGACGACAGGAGCGCCGACCAGGAGGGCGGCGATGGCACCGGCGGCGAGGAACACACCGAACGGGAGCCGGGTGTGCCGGGTCGCCCGCCCCGCCGCCATGAGCACGACCCCCACCAGCAGTCCGGCGGCGCTGCCGGCCAGCAGCGCGAACACGAGGTACCACGGGCCGAGCCATCCCAGCCCGGTGCCGAGCAGTCCGGCCAGACGCACGTCGCCGAATCCGAGCCAGGCCGGGCGCACCCCGTGCAGGGCGAAGAAGACGGCGAACGCGCCCACCCCGCACGCCGCGGTCACGCCGAGCCGGTGCCACTGGCCGGTGGCCGCCGCCGCGGCGAGCAGACAGGCGGCGGTGAGCCAGAGCGTCGGATAGACCAGCCGCCGAGGGAGCAGGAACTGCTCGGCGTCGCAGGCGGCCAGGGCCAGCAGCCCCGCGGTGAAGACCAGTTCGGCCGGCAGCGCTTCCGACCAGCCGAAGCGCAGTGCCTCGGCCAGGAACAGGATCGCGGTGAGCGCTTCGACGAGCGGGTAGCGCGCGGGGATGGGAACCCGGCAGGCGCGGCAGCGCCTGCCCAGCAGGAGCCAGGACACGATGGGGATGTTGTCCCGGGGCGCGATCGGGGCGGCGCATCGCGGGCAGGCGGAGCGGGGCCGCACGACCGAGCGGCCCGCGGGCACCCGGGAGACGGCGACGTTGAGGAACGAGCCCACGGCGAGCCCCAGCAGGCCGACGGTCACGACAAGTGTGCAGGACATGGACGTATGTGTTCCGTACCGTTCGTGCGGGCCGCCCCCGCCAGCCTGCGACCAACGTCGGCCGACGATGTCCGGCGAGGTCCGGCGGGGTCCGGCGGGGTCCGGCGGGGACTCCCCCGTATCCCCCCGTATCAACTACAGGGGTTCGACTGGCCGTCCGAGGGTGCGATCGGCGTGATGGTGTACGTGGCGCCGCTCACCTTGACGTCGTACCAGGTGGAAGCGGAGGACAGGAACCCGCCGTCCACCAGGTCGGCCATGCTGCCGTACCGGCCGCGGTTGTCACTGGCGAAGTACGCCTCTTCCGCTGTCTGGATCGTGGACTTGTCGGTCTTGCACGCCGAACCCTGGCCCTTGTCGTTGATGCCGCGCACGGAGAAGACGACGACGGCGGCCAGGATGCCGAGGATCACGATGACCACGAGAAGCTCGATGAGCGTGAACCCGGCCTCCGCCGTCTCATGCCGTGCACGTATTCGCCGACGCAACTTTTCCTGCTGGTATGTGAACATCTCTCTCCCTCTGCGGCGACCGGCGCAAGCGAAGTCGAGTGGCAGCGGCACTTAGTAGTAACCCTCTGATTAAT
Source organism: Streptomyces sp. PsTaAH-124 (assembly GCF_000373685.1). NCBI lineage: Bacteria > Bacillati > Actinomycetota > Actinomycetes > Kitasatosporales > Streptomycetaceae > Streptomyces > Streptomyces sp. PsTaAH-124. Next base: position 78,908 of record NZ_KB892165.1, read on the forward strand.
CAGCCGTAGACTACGCAGCCGTGCAGTCGAGTTACAAGAGCCGACCGTGATCGATTTCGGCAGGGGCAGCGCGGCGACTGCTGTAGTATCCGGCTGACTAATCAGCGGCTGACAGTACCGTGGGTCGAGTTCACGGCGGCTGACCGGCCGTTCTTCCGGATGGACACGCGAAAGGGGTGGGTTCTTTGGCGAATCGCCGGCTTCTCCGTCGCCGCGCGGCGACGACAGGCCCTGCGGGCGAGGACAACACCCCGCCCGACGTACCACAGGAGTCGACGCTGCCGCCGGTCCCGGCGGACGGCGGACGGGTCCCGGCGGGCGAACCCGCCCGGGACCCGGCGTCCGGCGCCCCGCAGGAGTCACCCGCGGGCCAGGAGCGGCCGCGTATCGGGGAACTGCTGGTGCGGCGCGGGCTGCTCACCCCGGCGCAGGTGGACGAGGCGCTCCTCCAGCAGTCGGCGTCGGGCAAGCGGCTCGGCGCCCTGCTGGTCGAACTCGGCATGGTCGACGAGCGGTCGCTGACCGAGGCGCTGTCGGTCCAGCTCGGTGTCCCGGTCGCCGACCTGCACCACAGCGAGCCCGACCCGGAGGCGGCCGCCCGGGTGCCCGAGGCGCTGGCCCGCTCCCTGGGCGTCGTCGCGGTGCGGCGGGCCGAGGGCGCGCTGCTCATCGCGGCGGCCGACCCGAGTGACCCGCGGGTGCGCGAGGAGGTCGGCCGGGCCGTCGCGCCGGACCGGGTGCGACTCGCGATAGCGCCGCCCTCGGACATCCGGCGCGCGATCGACAGCACCTACCGGGCGCTGGCCGGTGTCGGCAGCCTGGTCGAGGCCTTCGAGGCCACCGAGACCGGCCGCGCCGCCGCCTCCGGGGCCAGGGTGGTGAGCGAGGACGCTCCCGTCGTGCACCTGGTCAACCTCATGCTGACCCAGGGCCTGCGCGACCGGGCCTCGGACATCCACATCGAACCGCACGGCGACCGGGTCCGGGTCCGGTACCGCATCGACGGTGCGCTGCACGACGTGCTGAGCCTGCCGGAGAGCATGGGGCCGTCCCTGGTCAGCCGGATCAAGATCATGGCCAATATGAACATCGTCGACCGGCGGCGCCCGCAGGACGGGCAGATCGCCACCGAGATCGACGGCAGGCCGGTCGACATCCGGGTGGCGACCAGCCCCACCATCTGGGGCGAGAAGGCGGTGCTGCGGCTGCTCGACAGCAACCGCACCCTGTTCCGGCTGGCCGAGCTGGGCATGCCCGCCGCGACCTACGAACGGTTCTCGTCCCTGCTGCGCTCCCCCTACGGCATGGTCGCCTGCGGCGGGCCGACCGGCAGCGGCAAGACGACCACCCTGTACGCCACGCTCGGTGAACTGAACCAGAGCGAGCGCAACATCACCACCATCGAGGACCCGGTGGAGTACGTGTTCCCGTCGATCAACCAGATCCAGATCAACGAACAGGCGGGCATCTCCTTCGCGACCGGGCTGCGCTCGATCCTCCGGCAGGACCCCGATGTGATCCTGGTCGGCGAGATCCGAGACGCCGAGACGGCGCGGATCGCGGTCGAGTCCGCGCTCACCGGCCACTTCGTGCTGTCGTCCATCCACGCCGGAGACGCCTGCTCCGCGCTGCACCGGTTCGCCGACATGGGCATCGAGCCGTTCCTGATCACCTCCACCGTCGCCGGGGTGGTCAGTCAGCGGCTGGTGCGGCGGATCTGCGACCAGTGCCGCGAGCCCTACCGGCCGGGCGTGGACGAACTGGCCTTCTTCGCCGAGGCCGGCGGGTCGACGGACGCCGGGTTCTGGCAGGGCCGGGGGTGCAACTTCTGTTCCCGCACCGGCTACCAGGACCGGATCGGCGTCTTCGAACTCCTCGTGATGAGCGACGCGGTCAAACGGCTGCTCGTCGAGAAGGCGCCGATCGACAGCCTGCGCAGGGCCGCCCGCGAGCAGCGCATGGACAGCCTCCTGGACGGCGGCGTCCGTCTGGTGGAGGAGGGCGTCACGACCATCGCCGAGATCATGTCGAGCGTGTACGTGGTCTAGCGCTGGTCCAGGGCTTGTCCAGGGCCGGTCCAAGGCCGGTGCAGGGCTTGTCCGAGGCCGGTCCAGCGCGCCCGCACGGACGCCGCATCCGTACACCGACGACGCGAACCTCTGCCACCGGAAACCAGGAGGGCATCTGCATGGCCACCTTCAAGTACGTCGCGGTCGGCCCGGACGGGAAACGGGCCACCGGCGTGCTCAAGGGCTCCAGCGTCGACGGTGTGACCGACAGCCTGACCCGGCAGGGCTACGACGTGACATCGGTCAGGGCCGCGGGCCGCAACCTGCTGCAACTCGAACTCACCGCGGCCAAGGCCGACCTGGTCGAACTGAGCAACTTCTCCCGCCAGATGGCCGCCTTCATCAAGGCCGGAGTGCCCCTCCTGGACGCCCTGGAGATCATCCGCGCCGAGACCAAGGACAAGAAGCTGGGCGCGGTGCTCGTCGACGTGATGGACTCGCTGCGATTCGGCGAGAGCTTCGCCGCCGCGATGGCCGCCCACACCGCGGCGCTCCCGCCGTTCTACGTCTCCGTCCTGCGCTCGGCGGAGGCGACCGGTGAACTCGACGTGGTGATGGCGCAGTTGGCCCGCTACATCGAACGCGACGTCGAAGGCAGACGCAGCATCCGCTCCGCCCTGACCTATCCGGTCCTGGTGATGGGTCTGGCCGTCGGGGTCGTCCTCGTCCTGGTCCTGTTCGTACTGCCCCGTTTCAAGGTGTTCTTCGAGTCCTTCCATGCGGAACTGCCGCTGACGACCCGGCTCCTGCTGGGCTTCACCGACTTCGTCACGGCCTGGTACCCGGTCGTCCTCGGGGCGCTCGTCGTGCTCGGCGCGGCGCTGATCGCCGGTCTGCGGACCGAGCGCGGACGGGTGCTGCGCGACCGCTTCCTGCTGGCGCTGCCGGTGGTCGGCGATGTGGTCCGCTTCATGGCCATCGAACGGTTCTGCCGCATCCTGACCTCGATGATCAAGGCCGGCGTGCCCATCCCGGAGGCGCTCGGCCTGGCCGCTTCGGGCGCCAACAACCTGGTGTACGAGCGGTCCATCGGCACGGCCCGGAAGGAGATGCTCGAAGGCGGCGGCATCTCCCGGCCGATCGCCCGCACCAAGCTGTTCCCCGGGGCGGTCACCCAGATGATGCGTGTGGGGGAAGAGACCGGCACCCTCGACGACCAGCTGGAGAACGTGTCGGACTTCTACGAGAAGGAACTCCAGCACAAACTCAAGCGGCTGACCAGCCTGTTCGAGCCGACCATAGTGATCATGGTCGGGGTGGTCGTGGGGTTCGTGGCCGTCGCCCTCATCTCGGCGATCTACGGCGTCTACAACCAGGTCGACGTCCCATGACCGGCCCGGCACGCCGCCCGCGGCGCCGTCGCGGCGAGGAGGGCGAGACCCTGGTCGAGGTCCTCGTCGCCGTCGTGCTCATGGGCGTCGCCTTCGTGATCATCCTCGGGGGCATGGGCACCGCCATCGTCAGCTCGGTCACGCAGCAGAAGGTGACCGGCGCCGACTCGGTCGTCCGCAGCGCCGCCGAGAAGATCGTCGGCGCCCCGTACGTGTCCTGCGCCGGGAGTTACGACACTCCGGGGCCGCCGGCCGGGTACACCGTGACCGTCGAGGTCGAGTACTGGGACGGGGTGGGGGCGTTCGACCGGCTCTGCCCGGCGGCCGACACCGGAGTGCAGAAGGTGACGCTCACCGTGCACTCGACCGGCCCACGCCCCGTCAGGGACACGACCCTTGAGGTGGTCAAGCGGGAGTCGATGCCGTCATGACGACACAACGTACCGGCGGACGACCGGAGTCGGGGTTCACCCTGACCGAGTTGCTGGTCACCATCGTCATCGTGGGCATCATCGCGACCCTGCTGCCCAAGGCGATCATCCTCGGACTGCGGTTCACCGCGGGCACCGAGAAGCGGGTGGCCGCCACCAGCGCGGCGGGCACGCTCAACCGCTACTTCTACGGCGACGTGCGGAGCGCGGACAGTGTCACGACCGACCCCGCGTGCGGCGTCGACGACGTGATCGTCCACCTCGGCCGGCCCGACGCCGACGTCGTCTACACCTACGACCGGCCGACCGGCGCCCTCAGCCGCGTGAAGTGCGCCGCCGGAGGCGTCGTCACCACGCTGCTGGGCCGGTTCGACAACGCCGCGCCGGGCCGTCCGGTGACTCTCAGCTGCGGGGCCGAGACCCCGTGCACTCCGCCCACAGAGGTGACCCTGACCGTGCAGAGCGACCCCGCCGCGCCTCCCACGGCCCTCACGGCCGTCCGACGATCGAGTGCGTCATGACCGGCCGCCCGGATCCGCGCCGCCCGCGCGACGACGAGCAGGGCGCGACCCTGATCCTGGCACTGGCCTTCGTCGTCGTGTTCAGCCTGGTCACCGTGTCGGTCCTGGCCTTCGCCGGTACGGGGCTGAAGGCCGCCGGCGGGTACGTCGACCAGGGCAGGCGGGACTACAGCGCGGACGGTGCCACCCAGCTCGCGATCAAGAGCTTCTCGCAGGGCGGCCCGTGCGCCGACTACACCGCCCCGCCGGTCAACGGCCGCCGGATGACCGTCCACTGCGACCCCCTCAACGCGTCTCCCGCGACCACCCGCGCGACCCAGCCGCAGGACGCGCTGCGCAGCCTGGGCAGCACAGCTCAGGACGGCATCGACGTGACCACGCGCGGCCTGCGCGTGCAGGGCAGCGTGTTCTCCCACGCGGACATCACCACCGGCACCGGCGCCTCGATGGTGGTGTCGGGCGACGTGTCCGCCGTCGGCGACTGCTCCGGTGCCGTGTCGCAGCCGCGACTGCCCCCGACGCAGGCGCCGTACGCGCACGCCTGCGCCAACGACACCCCGCCGGTCCCCGCCGACGAGGCCGCGGGCGGCGACCCGGACTACACCCCGCCCGCCACGGCCGTCCCGGTCCGGCGGACGGTGCCCGCGTGCCCCGGCTCCGCTTCCGGCGCCGGTTCCTGGCTGGTGCGGCTCCAGCCCGGCTACTACGACGACGCCCGCGCCCTCACCCGCCTCACCGGTGGCGACTGCCCCGGCATCGTCGTATGGCTGCAACCGGGCGTCTACTACTTCGACTTCACGTTCACCGGCGGCACCGCGGTCTGGACGGTCGACGACCCCACGGTCAGCGTGGTCGGCGGCACGCGGACGGGCTGGGATCCCGGGGCCGCCGCCCGCCCGGCCGTCCCCGACCCGGGCGGCTGCGACCCGACGCGGCCCGAAGGCGTCCAGGTCATGATGGGCGGCGGCAGCCGGTTCCAGGTCGACCGCGGACACGTCGAACTGTGCGCCCCGGTGACCCGGGACGAACAACAGGTCGCGGTGTACGGCGTCCAGCCGCCGAAGCCGTCGCACACGCTGAAGCCGACCGCCGTGGCCGCCGACACCGGCTTCGCCGACCCGGGCCACGCCCTGACCGGCGGCGAACGGCCGGCCCCGCCCGGGTGTCCGCAGCCCACGGGCACCGCGAGCTGCACGGCCGACGCCGTCCTGGACCCGGTGAAACGCCGGTCGGCCTCGATACAGCTCGCCGGCTTCACCCCGCGGGTGCCGCCCGGCTCGGTCATCACCGGCGCGACGCTGCGGGTCAGGCACCAGGACGACGGCGACCTGACCTCCCCCGGCGCGGTGCAGGCCACCGTCGCCGTCGGCGCGGACACCTGCCGCACCGACCACCTGCCCCGGCACACGGCGCTCGCCACGGATCCCCCGATCGACCTGCTGGGCGCGTGCGGGCTCACCGACCCGGCCCGGCTCACCGGCCTGACCGTGACCTGCACCGCGACCCTGGACACCGACGGCACCGCCGCCACGGAACGCCTGGACGGCATCTGGCTGGAGGTCTCCTACCGCACGCCGACCACGTTCAAGCCGACCGCCGTGACCGCGTCGGCCGGGTTCACCGCCGCCGGCACCGATCCCGGCAACGCCCTGGAGATCGGCGAACAGCCGGTGCCGCTGGTGGCCGGGGCCGGGCTGACCGAGGCGGCCCGCTCCGCGTCGATCACCCTGGCCGGGTTCGGCCGGCCGCCCCTGCCGCCGGGGTCGACGGTCGTCTCCGCCGTACTGCGGGTGGCCCATCGGGAGAGCGGCGACGCGGCGGCGCCCAGGATCAGCGTCACCCCCGCGGGCGGCGGCGGCCGCTGCACCGGCCTGCCGCTCACCGCGCGGACCGGCCTGGGCGACGACCGCGTAGACCTGAAGTCGTGCGGCATCACCGACCCGGCACAGCTGTCCGGCCTGACCGCGACCTACACCGCCGCCCTGGACGGGGACGGCACCACGGGCGCCGATTCCCTCGACGGCATATGGCTCGAAGTCGTCTACGACCCGCCGCCGCCCCGCCCCGCGACGACCGCGGAGTCGACGGCGTTCACCCCCGCGACCGACGCCGAGGCGATCGACGGCGCCCGCACGGCCCACGCGGCACTCGACTCGGTCACCACCCCGACCGCCACCATCGACCTCGGCGGCTACGACACCCCCGCGGCGCCGCCCGGCTCGGTCCTGGACAGGGCCCTGCTGCACGTCGCGCACCGCGACGAACCCGGGGCGGGAGGAGGACCGCCGCCGACGGCCGCGGTCACCCTGACCGGGCCCGGCATGCCCCGTTCCTGCACCGCCCCGCGGAGCCTCGCCGCGCACCCGGACGCCCTGGCCACCGACACCCTGGACCTGGTCGCCGCCTGCGGGCTCACCGACCCCGCCCAACTGACCGGCCTGGTCGTGACCTACACCGCCGCCCTCGGCGCCGGAAGCACCACCGCCACCGCCCAGCTCGACGGCATCACCCTGGAACTGTCCTCCCGCCCCCCGGTCTCGGTACGGCCCACCGAGGCGGTCAGCGCCCCGACACCCACCGTCGCCGCGTTCCTCGACCCGGAGAACGCGCGCGCCGTCGACACCACCACGTCGACCGCGACGCTCTCCGGGGCCACCCCGGCGGCGTCGATCCGGCTCGGCGCGTTCACGATGCTGCCCCTGCCCGCGGGGGCGGTCATCGACAAGGCCGTGCTGCGCGTGGCGCACCAGGACGACGACACCACCCCCGCACCACCCGCAGCGCCGTCCTCGTCGGCGGAGCCGCCCACCGCCGCGCTGACCGTCTCCGGCACCGGCACCGCCTGCGACGCGAACCACCCCCTGACCGCCCAGCAAGGGGTGCTCGGTGTCGACGTGGTCGACCTCGGCGCCTGCGGGGTCACGAAGGAGGACCAGTTGTCCGCGCTGGCTGTCGACTACGCGGCGCAGCTGGGCACGGGCAGCACCGACGCCACCGACCGGCTCGACGGCGTCGAACTCGACATCGTCTTCCGGGCCCCGTCCATCCATGCCCTGTCCGGCTGCCTCACCACGGGCGGCCGTTGCGCGGTGCTGAAGTCGACCGACGACGCCGACACGGCCACCGAGCACAGCCGCCTGGTGGTCAACGGCACCGTCTACGCGCCGACCGCCGCCGTCGACCTGTCGATGAGCCGGGTCGCCTCGCAGGTCGTCACCCGGGGCATCATCGCCCGGACCATCCGGCTCGGCGTCAGCCCGGCCGGCGGCTACCTCCGGCCGGTGATCGGAATCCCCCCGGAGCCGGTGCTGTTCACGGCCTATCCGACCGTGATCGCGGAACCCGCGTCGGTCGGCGCGATCACCGGGTTCACCGCCCCGGCTCCCGGGGCGCCCGTCGACGTCACGGACGCCACCGTCCCCGGCGGCGGCCGGGCGTCCCTCACGTTCGCCGACTACGCCCAGCCCGCACCGGCCACGGCGACCGGGCCGCTCGACCATGTCGTCCTGCGGGTGGCGCACCACGAGGACGGCGACATGGAGTCGGTGAAGCTGTCGGTGGACTTCCCCGGCAGCACCTGCGGCGGCGACGGCTCACTGGACGTGCCGGTCCGTCCCGGCCCGAGCGGCCCGGTGACCGACCAGGTCGACCTGGCACCCTGCGGTCTGACCCGAGCCTCCCAGCTGGCCGGGCTGACCGTGACCTACGCCGTCACCGCGGGACCCGGCGGCGCGACCGAGCACCTCGGCGGCGCCCGGATCGACCTGCTGTCCGGACCGCTCGTCCAGGCCGCCGTGTCCTTCGACGGCCACGCCGACACCGTCGAGCGGTGGACGGTCCTGCCATGAGCAAGCACGCCACCCCGGAGGCCACCATGCCCGCGCCCAGTTCCGCGATCATCGACCACCTGCTCGGTGAGCTGTGGGAACGCGGCGGCAGCGACCTGCTGCTCACCGCGGGATCGGCGCCGTTCCTCCGCGTCGACGGCGCCCTGCGCCCGGTCGAGGGCGACGCGCTGACCGAGCCGGAGGCCGATCGTCTGGTGACCGGGGTGCTGGGCGAGGAGCTCACGGAACGGTTCCGCCGGGAGAAGCAGGTCGACTTCGCGTTCAGCTGGGGAGAACGGGCCAGGCTGCGCGGGAACGCCTTCGTGCAGCGCGGCGCGTCGGCGCTGGCACTGCGGATCATCCCGTTCGACGTACCGTCGTCCGAGCAGCTCGCCCTGCCTCCGGTCGTGCTCGGCTGGGCGGGCATGCCGCGCGGATTCGTGCTGGTCACCGGGCCGACCGGGTCGGGGAAGTCGACAAGCCTTGCGGCGCTCCTCGACCATGTCAACACACACCGGTCGGTGCACATCCTCACCATCGAGGATCCGATCGAGTACCTGCACCGGCACAAGCGCTCCGCGGTCAGCCAGCGCGAGGTCGGCACCGACACCGATTCGTTCCCCGCCGCGCTGCGCTCGGCCCTGCGCGAGGACCCCGATGTCCTGCTCCTCGGCGAGATGCGCGACCCGGAGAGCATCTCCGCGGCCCTGACCATCGCCGAGACCGGGCATCTGGTGTTCGCCACGCTGCACACCAACGACACGTCGCAGACGCTGGACCGCATCATCGACGTGTTCCCGGCCGCTCAACAGCCTCAGATCCGTTTGCAGTTGGCGCACACCCTGGTCGGCATCCTCAACCAGACGCTCATCCCCCGGACCGGTGGGGGCCGGGTGGCCGCCTTCGAGGTGCTGGTGGGCACGTCGGCGATCCGCAACCTGATCCGCGAGGGCAAGAGCCGCCAGATCCGCAACATGATCTCGACCGGCCACCGCGACGGCATGCAGACCCTCGAAGCCTGCATCAACGCCCTCGTCGCGGCGGGCACCGTCACCTACGAGGAGGCCGTGCTGCACACGGCCCACCCGGAGGACATCAAGCGGCCGTACGTCCCGGCGGCCCGCGTCTGACCGTCCGGCGGCAGCGTCGTGAGGGCCACCGCGCGGAACAGCGGGCCCCTCGGTCAGAATTCGGCCCTCGGCTCTCCGTACCGTGGGCCCCTGCCGACTTCGGCAGGGGCCCACGCTCGCAAGAGCGGTCGCGGGCGGGTCACCGACGGGGACGCCCCGGCGACGGTCCTCCCGCGAAGGTCTCACGGACCGGTTCGGATCCGGTCAGACGTTGCAGGGCGTCTTGATCGTCTCCTCCTCCGTGATGTTCCCGCCGTAGATCCAGCCGTACGGGGCGCCGCCCCCGGTGCTGACGTAGTACCAGAGGTTCTTCGCCGGGTTCTTGTAGTAGCACCAGCCGCCGAGGCGCTGCCCCACGAGGAGCTTGGGGTAGATGTCGTCGCAGGCGCTGCTCGGGCCGGTCCTGAGGTAGATGGACGTCGTCACGGTGGCGCCACCGTAGCCGTTGGTCGTGGGCCTGACACCGCAGGCCTGGGCGCCGGCGGGGGCGTTCGACGGTGTCCAGTCGGGTGCTCCGTCCGCCGCGCTCAGGGAAACGGCCGATGCCGCTCGGGCGGGAGGGGACGCCGTCTGCGCGGACGCGGTGGTACCACCGGTCAGCAGGACGGCTCCCGTGACGGCGGCGCAGACGAACGCGAATCGATTGCGCATGCTTCTCCTCAAGGTCGAATACCGGTCGATGCCGTTGACGTCCCTCGGTGCTCCGGACGGGTGCACCGTCCTGAGACCCGGGGCGTGCTGCTCACCGTGCCGAGGGCAGCGTCGGCAGACCTTCGGAAAAGCTTGAATCCACCTGGAACCAGGAGCCGGTTGGCACACAGAGTGTGGCGTGGAGACGCAGGGGCGGGCAGGGGGTGTGGTGGCGGATGGCGACGCGCTTCGCGATCCTGGGGACCATCGAGGTGTGCCGGAACGCGGTCCCCGTCGACGCGGGGCACGAGATGCAGCGGCGCGTGCTGGCGGCGCTGCTCGTCGACGCGAGCCGGGCGGTTCCGGCCGACGTGCTGGTGGACCGGGTGTGGGGGGACGCCGAGCCGGCGGCCGGCCGTCGGCAACTGTACGGATACATCTCCCGGCTGCGGCACGTACTGGCGGACGACGGGACGGCCATCACACGGGAGCGGGGCGGCGGTTACCGGCTGGCCGTCCGGCCTTCGGCGGTGGACGCACACCGCTTCCGTGATCTGTCGGACCGTGCCCGCGAGGCGGGCGACGACGAGCAGGCGGAGGCGCTGTGGCGGGAAGCCCTGGCACTGTGGCGGGGCAGCGCGTTCGCCGGGGCGGACACCCCGTGGTTCAACGCGCAGCGCGATCTCCTCGACGGTGAACGGCTGGCAGCCCAGATCGAGTTGGCCGATGTGCGGCTGCGCCTGGCGCGGCACGGCGGGATGGTGAACGAGCTGGCCGCCCGGGTCGAGAGGCATCCGCTCGACGAACGGGTGATCGGGCAGTTGATGCTCACCCTGTACCGGTGCGGACGGCAGGCCGAGGCACTGCACGTCTACGAGCGCACGCGGCGACGGCTCGCCGGTGAACTGGGCGTCGACCCCGGCGCGGCGTTGCGGGGGCTGTACGAACGCATCCTCGCCGGGGACCCGTCGCTGTCCGTGTCCCCTCCCCCGTCCCCTCCCCGGCCCCCGTCCCCGACCGCCGCACAGCCCGTCCCGGCGGCACCGGCCGACGAGGCGGAGACGGAGGCGAACCCGCCGATCACGGAGGCGAACCCGCCGATGGCACGCCAGCTCGTGCCCCGTCTGCTCCCGGCGGACCTGTCACTCTTCGTCGGCCGCGACGACGCGCTGGACGAGGCCCGTCGGCTGCTCGGCGAAGAACAGCCCGGTCCGGTGACCCTGCTGGTCACCGGCCCCGCCGGGGTGGGCAAGAGCGCCTTCGCCGTGCGTACGGGGCATCTGGTCGCCGCTCGCTTCCCGGACGGCCAGCTCCACGTGGACCTGCGGGGCTTCGGCGACGAACCGGCCGATCCGTTCACGGTCCTCGGCACCTTCCTGCGCGCGCTCGGGGTCCCCGGCGGTACCGTGCCCGCGGAGCTGATCGACCGCGTCCACCTCTACCGCACCCTGCTGGCCGGGCGGCGGACGCTCGTCGTCCTGGACAACGCCGCCGGGGCCCGGCAGGTGAGGGACCTCCTGCCCAGCGGCATCCGCTGCGCCGCTGTCGTCACCAGTCGTACGACCATGGCGGAACTGCCCGGCCGACGGCTGCCGTTGGGCGTGCTGGACCCCGAGGCGGGGCTCGGTCTGCTGCGCGAGATGCTGGGCCGGGACCGGACCGAATCCGATGCCGAGGCGGCCCGTTCCATCGTGGAGACCTGCGGTGGCCTCCCTCTGGCCGTGTGGGTCGCCGGTGCCCGGCTCGCCGCGCGTCCGCACTGGCCCCTGGCCAAGGTGGCGCGTGCCCTCGCCGACGAGCAGCGCAAGCTCGACGAGCTGGCCGTCGGCCACATCGCCGTACGCGCCAGCCTCGAACTGACGTACCGGCAGGTGACGTCGGCCATGCAGCACGCTCTGCGGATGACCGCTCTGCTGCCGGGACCGGGTTTCGCCGCCTGGGCACTGGCCGCGCTGCTGGACACGGACCTGTCCGCGGCTGAGGCCGTCCTCGACGACCTGGTCGAGGTACACCTGGTGCAGGCCGGTTCGGCGGACGCCACCGGGATCCGGTACGAACTGCACGACCTGGTGCGGCATTTCGGCCGGGAACGGGCGGAACAGGACGTCCCGGAACGGGACCGCGCCGCTGCGCTCACCCGGTTGCTCGCGGCGAGCCTGCACCTCGCCGACCACGCCTCGGACGCGCTCAGTGTCGACTTCCAGGGCATCTCGCAGCTGGACCTGGTCTCCTGGCGGCTGTCCGACACCGAGGCCGGGCACCTGCTCGCCGATCCGCTGGCCTGGTTCAACGACGAACGCCGGTTCCTCATCGACGTCGCGGAGCAGGCGCTGGACGGGACGGAGGGCGTCGCAGCCGCCGCCGGACTGGCCACCGCCCTCACGACCCTGTTCCAGGTCGGCAGCCACTTCGACGACTGGGAGACGCTCCAGAAGCGGGCCCTCAAGGCGGCCCTGGGCAGCGGCGACCGGCTCAGCGCCGCCAAGGTGCACCGGTGCCTGGGCGAACTCACCACCATCCTCGACCGCTATCCGGAAGCCGTGGACCACTTCGAGCAGGCCCTGCTGCTCGCCGTGGACCAGGAGCCCGTGTACCGGGCGAGTGCGACGGCCGGACTGGCCTATGTGCACCGGCTCCTCGGCCAGTACTCCTCCGCCGTGCTCCACTTCGAGGCGGCAGCCGGGCTCGCCGCATCGGCGGGCAACGTCAACTGCCTCGTCTACGCGACCAACGGCCTCGGCGTCATCGATCTCGAACAAGGACGCGTCGAGGCCGCCGTCGCGGCGTTCGCGAAGTGCCTGGAGCTCAGCCGGATCGCGGGCTACCGGCCGGGGGAGGCCCAGGCCCTGCGCTGCCTGGGCCAGAGCCGTCGCGCGCTCGGGGCCTATCCGGCCGCCGCCGACGCCTACCGGCAGGCCGCCGCGATCAGCGAGGAACTCGGCGACCGTCTCAGCGTCACCCACGCCACCTGCTGGCTGGGGGACATCCTGGTCCGGCAGGGCGAGCACGGGGAAGGACGCCGCCTGCTGGCCAGGAGTCTGTGGACCTACCGCGAGTTCGGCAACCTCTGGGGCGAGGCGGCCACCCTGCACGCGCTCGCCGAGGCACAGCTCGCGGTGGGCCACCCGGTCCTCGCCCGCAGGCGTGCCGAAGCCGCCGTCAGGATCTGGCGGCGGATCGGCTCCGCCAGATGGCTGGCCGTCGGCCTCGGCACCCTGGCCGAGGCACACACCCTGACCGGCGACCACGCGGCCGCTGTGCGTGCCCGCGACGAGGCCGACAGGGTGCGGACGGCTTGATCCGGCCGCCGCGGGCACCGACCCCTCCGCGGCACATGATCGAGGGCCGGGTTCGCGCCCGAGTGGATCGTGCGCGACAACCTGCACCGACCGCTCCCCCTGATTCCGGCCTTGAGGCACCTTCCCCTTTCGCCCTGGCCTTCGGACGGCCGCCGCACCGAGAGACTGTTCTCCCGGCAGGGATCCGCCATCGGCTGGGACACGTTCCACCGCGCCGAGGTTCTCCTGACGCAGCCGCTGTGCGTCGTCGTCGGAGACAAGCCTGGTGCGTTCGGCGCCTACCGGGACGGCCTGGAGATCTACCGCCGTGCAGCATCGAAGGGCAAGGAGCTGGTCGTGGCAGAGGACTTCTCCCCTACGACCTGTACGACCAGCCCGAACCGGTCAAGATCGCCCTGGATCACCGGATCCCGTTCCACCGTCCGCGCCGACCTGACCCCTCATCCATGACCGGCCCTTGCCCCCGGACGGGATCGGAGTGGGCCGTCACGGTCTCGCACGGTCGGGATGTCCCGGTGAGAACGCTGCCTCGATCCACTCGTGCACGACGGTCACGGGCACGTGTCCGTCGGCCGCGACGGCCTCGGGCGGCCCGGCGTGCGCGCAGTACGGCGGTTTCGGGTCGCGTTGCGGTACGCGGTCGATCAGCCGTCCCGCCGGGCGCAGCAGCAGGTGGACGGCGATGACGACGGCCGTGCCGATGAGGCACAGGTCCAGTCGGCCGGACGCGGCGAGTACTCCGACCGCCGCTGAACACCACAGCGTGGCCGCGGTGTTGAGGCCGCGGACCCCGCCGCCCTCGCGGAGGATGACGCCGCCGCCGAGGAAGCCGATGCCTGAGACGACGTAGGAGGCGACGCGGGTGGGGCTGCCGGAGTCGCCGACCGCCTCGCTGTAGAGGACGAAGAGGGTGGCGCCGACGGCCACGAGGGCGTTGGTGCGCAGGCCGGCCATGCGTGCGCGCCACTGGCGCTCGACGCCGATCAGGGCGCCGCAGCCGCCGCCGACCGCGAGCCGGAGTGCAAAGTCGAAGGTGGTCAGGTCCGCCATGGGAATCTCCCTTGGCCCCGCCGGAACAGGGACGGGTCGAGGGCACGGTGGCGGCCCCGACGCGGTGCGCGAGGACTACCGGGTGCCCGAGAGGTGGGGGGACACGGGGGCGAGGGGCCGGATATGGCCCGGACTACTGCTGCGATCCATGTCGCTCACCTCCTCGGCAGGGCCGGCCTGCCCCCTCCATACTTGCACATCGGCGCAAACAGACCACCCCGATCCCCTCCGATCGGTCTATTTGCGTATCGACGCAACAAGCGGCAGACTACCTGTCGGCACCCGCCTGTCACATCCCTGGACGGGCTCCGTGTGCCATCCCGGAACCGCACGACTGAACGGAGGCGATCATGGACATCGACCCACCCAGTCCGTGCTGCCTCTGCGGCAGTCTCTGACCGCTTCCGCACGTGACTGGCCGTGCTGCCTCCGCCGAGGACGCACACGCGCTCCGTCGGAAGGCTGCGCCCGCGCGCGTCCACGCGCCCCGGTACGCGGCAACCATCCGCTCTCACCATCTGCTGCACCCGCGCCCCGGTACACCTGTGGCCACGTGCGGTTGGAGGTTCCTGTGATGTCGTTCCGGACGAACACGTCCGCCCCCGCGACGCAGTCGTCGTCGTTGTCCGCCCGTTCCGCCGACCGCCTGTCCCGCTTCTCCTGGGTGGACGTGGTGGTCGCTGCCGCCGTGCTGGTGCTGCTCTACGTCGCGCTGCGGGTCGGGAAAGGGACCACGGTCTCGTTCTCCACCAGTCAGTCGGCGAAGGTGGATACCAGCATCGGCGAACTGCCGTACGACGCCGCGCGCTCCCTGCTGCGCATGTTCCTCGCGCTGGCCCTGTCCACCGTCTTCACCTTCGTCTACGCCTACGCCGCCGCCAAGAGCCGCCGCCTGGAGCGCATCCTCATCCCGGCGCTCGACATCCTTCAGTCCGTCCCCGTCCTCGCCTTCCTGACGGTGGCCGTGACCGGGTTCATCGCCCTGTTCCCCGGCTCCATGCTGGGACTGGAGTGCGCGTCGATCTTCGCGATCTTCACCTCGCAGGCGTGGAACATGACCTTCAGCTTCTACCACTCCCTCACCTCCCTGCCCCGCGAACTCGACGAACTCTCACGCTCGTTCGGCTTCACCCGGTGGATGCGGTTCTGGAAGGTGGAACTGCCCTCCGGGACGATCGGCCTGGTGTGGAACGGCATGATGAGCTTCGGCGGCGGCTGGTTCTTCCTCGTCGCCTCCGAGGCCGTCACCCTGGGCAACACCGACTACGCCCTGCCCGGCGTCGGCTCCTACGCCGGTGCCGCGATCACCAACGGCGACCTCGGCAAGGTCGGCTGGGCCATCGCCACCATGGCGATCATGGTCGTCGGGGTGAACTTCCTGTTCTGGCGCCCGCTGACCGCCTGGGCCGAGCGCTTCAAGAACGAGCAGTCCGAGGCCAGCGAGGTCCAGAAGTCCTACGTCCTCAACTTCCTGCGCCGCTCCCACTGGCCCCAGCTCCTCGGGCGTGCCCTGCATCCCGCAGGCCAGGCCCTCAGCCGGGCCGGCCGCGTCTTCGGCGTCGACGACCAGCCGCTGGTGGTCGACCGCACCCGACAGCGCACCGGCGACATCGCCTTCGCCCTGGTCTCCGGCGGACTGATCCTGTGGGGTCTGATCGACCTCGGCCACTACCTCCACGACCACACCGGCCTCGGCGTCTTCGGCGAACCCCTCCTCCTGGGCCTGGCCACCCTCGCACGCGTCGTGGTCCTGGTCGCCGTCGCGACCCTGGTCTGGGTGCCCGTCGGTGTGAAGATCGGCTTCTCGCCGAAGCTGACCCGCATCGCCCAGCCCGTCGTCCAGGTCCTGGCCTCCTTCCCCGCCAACTTCCTCTTCCCGCTGGCCGTCTGGTTCTTCCTGAGGACCGGGCTGACCATCGACATCGGCGGCATGTTCCTGATGGCGCTGGGCGCCCAGTGGTACATCCTCTTCAACACCATCGCCGGCGCCATGGCCATCCCCACCGATCTGCGCGAGGCCATGGACGACCTGGGCGTCACCGGCCGGCAGCGCTGGAAGCGACTGATCATCCCGGGGATCTTCCCGGCCTACGTCACCGGCGGCATCACCGCCTCCGGCGGCGCCTGGAACGCCTCGATCGTCTCCGAGGTGGTCGGCTTCGGCGGCACCACGCTCACCGCGACCGGCCTGGGCGCCTACATCGCCCATGCCACCGAGGCCGGGAACTTCCCCAAGCTGATCGCGGGAGTGGCCGTGATGAGCCTGTACGTCGTCTCCCTCAACCGCTTCTTCTGGCGCCGCCTGTACCGGCTGGCCGAGTCCCGCTACTCCCTGTGAACTTCCCTTCTGCTGATACGCGCTTGGAGCCAGCCATGGCGATGAATGTCCTCCCCTCGACCACGACCACCCGCCCTGCCGACGGTGACCTGCTGCTGGAGACCGCCGGTCTGACCAAGTCCTACGCCGGCGCCGACGGTGAACTGCCCGTCCTGTCCGGCATCGATCTCCAGGTCCGCGCCGGCGAAGTCGTCGCCCTGCTGGGCAAGTCGGGCTCCGGCAAGTCCACGCTGCTGCGCTGCCTGGCGGGCCTGCTCCCTGCCAGCTCCGGCACGGTCACCTACAAGAACACCCCCCTGACCGGAGCCAACCCCGGTACGGCGATGGTGTTCCAGACCTTCGCGCTGCTGCCGTGGCTGACCGTGCAGCAGAACGTCGAACTCGGCCTGGAGGCCAAGGGGGTCGGCGCAGCGGAGCGCGCGGAGGCCGCCCGGCAGGCGATCGACCTGATCGGCCTGGACGGCTTCGAGTCGGCGTACCCGAAGGAGCTGTCCGGCGGCATGCGCCAGCGCGTCGGCTTCGCCCGCGCACTGGTGGTCGAGCCGGATGTGCTGATGATGGACGAGCCGTTCTCCGCCCTGGACGTGCTGACCGCGGAGAACCTGCGCGGCGAGCTGATGGAGCTGTGGGAGTCGGGCCAGTTCCCGACCCGGGCGATCGTGCTGGTCACCCATAACATCGAGGAGGCCGTGCTGATGGCCGACCGGATCGTCGTCCTCGGCTCTCGCCCCTACGGCACGATCCGCGAGGTCTTCGAGGTCGGCCTGGACCGCCCGCGCGACCGCAACGCAGCTGCCTTCGAGGACCTCATCGACCGCGTCTACCGCACCATGACCGGCCGGCAGAAGGAGGGCCGGACACCCGGCCGCGCGGAGTCGGTCGAGCTGGACAAGCGCACCCCGGCCAACACCCCGCTCCCGCAGGCCAGCGTGGACGGCCTGTCCGGCCTGGCGGAAATGGTCCTCAACCGCGGCGGACGCTGCGACCTGGCCGACCTCGCCGACGACCTCGGCCTGGAGATCGACGACATCCTGCCCCAGGTCGACGCCCTCGACCTGCTCGCCTTCACCACCCTCACCGGCGACGACCTGCTGCTGACCGAGACCGGCGAGCGCTTCGCGGACGCCGACGTCCAGGAATCGAAGAAGATCTTCGCCGAGGCGGTCCTCGGCCACGCGCCGCTGGTCCAGCTCATCACCCGCAGCCTGCGCCAGAACCCCGGCCGCGCCCTGCGCTCCGGCTTCTTCCGCGACATCCTGGCTCACCACTTCACCAGCGAACAGGTCACGGTCCAGCTGGAGACGGCCACCGACTGGGGCCGGTACGCGGAGCTGTACTCGTACGATGCCGAGCCCCAGGAGTACCGGCTCGGCGAGAACGACGACGCCGGCACCCGGATCCCGGGCTACTGACCCAGCGCCAGCCGGGCGCCGAGCGGCCCGCGCACGACAGCGGGCCGCTCCTGCGCGGCCGCGGCGGGCACCTCGCCCCCGCCGCCGGGTCCCGAGGCGTCGTCGCCCGCGCCCACCAGCTGGGCCTCCTCCAGCAAAGCGCGTACAGCAGCCGCTCGGTAGTAGATCCGCGTGCCCTCCCGGCGCGTGGTCACCAGCCCGGCCGTCCGAAGCTTCGCAAGATGCTGCGAGGTCGCGGCCACATGGGCGCCCAGGATCCCGGCCAGCGCGCTCACCGACAGTTCCCGGCCGCTCAGCGCCCACAGCAACCGGTAGCGCGAGGGGTCGGCCACCGCCTTGAGCACCGCCACCGCCCGTTCCGCGGCCTCCTCGTCCCACACCCGTTCTTGCGTACCCATGCAATGATGGTACCGGCGGCCCGTATCATCCGCCCGTGCCCGCCCGAAGGGCCCGAGAGGAGCCCCCCGACAGCCCACGGCGCTCCGCAAGGAGGACGCCGCGTTCCGTCCTGGAGGGGAGCCGTACGCCTCTCCTGGCGACGCGACCCACCCCAAAAATGATCAAGGGCCGGTTTCGGATGCCTCCGAAACCGGCCCTGACCTGCGACTGTCTCCAGTCGGGACGACAGGATTTGAACCTGCGACCCCTTGACCCCCAGTCAAGTGCGCTACCAAGCTGCGCCACGTCCCGATGCGCTCACGTGCGGTGAACCGCGTGAACGCGCAGGTAAACATTACCGCACGCGCGCGGGTGCTCTCAGCCGGTGGGCGAGGCGGTGGGTTCGTGGTCGGGGTCCACGTCCTTGGCGTAGGCGAGGAAGTCGTCGACCATGCGGTGGAACAGGGTGGCGAGCTGCCCGAGTTCGTCCGCGGACCAGTTGGACAGGGCGGCCTCCATGCCGCGGGCGCCGACCTCGCGGACCCGGGCTATGGCGTCGCGGCCCGCCTCGGTGAGCCGGATGCGCTGGGCCCGCCGGTCGTCGGGGTCGGGGACGCGGGTGACGTGCCCGGTCTTCTCCAGTTGCTGCACGGTACGGGTGACGTGCGAGGCCTCCACCCCGAGGCGGTGCGCCAGTTCGCCGGGGCGCAGCGGTTCGGAGTCGGCGATCTGGCGCAGCAGCGCGACCGCGGCGCGGTCCAGCGGGACTCCGGCCAGGCCCATCATCTTCTCGTGCTGCCGGGCCCGCGTGCTCAGATAGGTGATCCTGGTGAGCGCGCGCTCGATCTCGGCCACTTCGGGCGAGACGGGTCCGGGCGACGGGGATGATGCAGAGGCCATGGCTCCAGTTTACCATATCGTTGCGTTACTCAAGTAGTTCGCGAGTGCACAGCGGGTGAGGGCGGCGCCCAGCTCGGCTTCGGCCGGATGCGGATTCCCCGGAGCGATCGTTGCGGTGTGCCCGCCGCGCGGTCCCGGGGACGTCCCCGCCGTCCCCGGGACGCGGGGACGGCATCGGGGGCGGCCGACGCGGAAACGCTGGGCGACGTGTGATCACGTCAGGTGGTCACCGTCACCGGAACGACAGCCCGGAGGTTTCCATGATCCGACGGACCCTCACCGGCGGCCTGCTGGCCACGGTCGCGATGCTCGCGCTCGTGCCCACGGCAGCCGAGGCCACCCCTGCCACCCCGCGCGCCGCGGTGTCGGCGGCCGCCCCGACCCCATCGTCCGCGCCCGCCGCACGGCCCGCGCACCACGTCAACCACCGGGCCACGCACGGCCGTTCGACACACGCCTACGGACGGGTGATCACCCGCCACTCCCCACTGCGGGTCCGCTCCGGCCCGGGTACCGGCTACCGGGTGACCGGCCGGCTGCGCGCGGGCAGCCTGGTGGCGCTCCGGTGCCGGACGAACGGCTCCTCGGTGCACGGCACACGTCAGTGGTACCGGCTCGCCCAGAGCCGCGGCTATGTCTCGGCGCACTACGTGCGGGTGGTGCGCGGCACGCTGCCGTGGTGCTGACGCCCCTCCCCCGGCCGTGACCGGCGCCCGTCGCGGCCGGTGACGGCACGGGGCCGCCGCCGCCCGGCTGGTTCCCGTGTGCGGCGGCGGACCCGTACCCGGCTCACCCTTCTCATACCGGCCGGATGTGTGGCGGTGCCCCCGTCCCGGGAAGCCATGGGGGCATCCGGGGTGAAATCACCCGAAGCGGCACGGAGTCGGGAGCAGCACATGCGCCAGCCCCAGGAAGCGGCACCCTCGTCCGGGCCGCTGGCGGCGAATCTGCGCGAGCTGAGGGGGCGCACCGGTCTCAGTCTGGCGGCCCTGGCCGCGCGCACCCCCTACAGCAAGTCCGCCTGGCACCGCTATCTCAGCGGCGCCAAGCACCCGCCCCGCTCGGCCGTGGAGGCGCTGGCCCGGCTCGCGGGCACCGACCCGGGCCCGGCACTGGCCCTCTGGGCGGCACCGGTGGACACCGGGTCCCGGGCGGACACCTGTACCGGGACGGACATCGCACCGCTTGCGCACTTCGCACCCGGCGTCCCCGCGCAACGCGCGTCGGCCCCACCGACCGCGCCCGTCCCACCGACCTCGCCTGTCCCACCGACCTCACTCATCCCACCGACCTCGCCTGCCCCACCTACCGTTTCCGCCCCTGAAGGCGGGTCCGGGGCGTCCGGCCGTCCGGGCGCCGCCCGGCCGCGGCGGCGGGGCCGGGGGCTGGTGCTGCCCGCGCTCACCCTGCTCACCGCGCTCGCCGCGGTGGTCACGGCCCTGGCCACCTCCTCGCGCGGTGCCTCCCCGGGCGCGCGGGCCGCCGTGCTGGCCGCCCTGCGCTGCCACGGCCGGTCCTGCCAGGGCGCGTTGCCCGGCGCCTCGGCCTGCGCCCGGGACGCCCGCACCGAGAGTTCCGTCGCCGACGCGACCTACACGGTGCGGCTGCGCTGGTCGCCGTCCTGTCGTGCCGTCTGGTCCCAGGTGGCGGTGCGCGGCGCGGTGGCCCGGGAGGTCTCCGTGCGCAGCGAGGAGGACGCCCTGTCCGCCGCCTACTCCGCCGCGGACACCGCAGGCGACGCCAGTCCGATGCTGGCCGTCTCCTCGCCGCGCGGGGTGGAGGCGTGCGCCGTGGTGCGCGGGAGGGTGGCATGCACCGGTCTGGACGACGCCGGGGCCGGACGGGTGCTCTGAGTCCGGGTCGGCCGGATCGACCCCCGTCTTTCCCGCACCCCACCGCGCTTTCCCGCACCCCACCGCGCGGGCGCCAGGTCACTTGATGACCGCGTTGGCCACCACGACGAGCAGTCCGAACAGGGCGTCCACGAACCCCGTGGCCAGCGCCGCCGTCCAGCGCCGCCCGGCCCGTCTGGCCGAGGCCAGGCCGAGGGCGAACAGCAGGGCGATGTTGAGGACGAACGCCGGGTACTCCACGCCGTCCGCGGGCCACCAGCCCCAGCCGGCCCCGGCGAGGATCAGCACCGTGGGCAGCATGGCCGCGACCAGCGGCCACTCGGCGGCGAGCGCGCGCAGTGCCTCGCCGCGCCGGTGCGGTCCGCGTTCGGCGATGTAGTGGGAGTAGCCGTGGGCGAGGGCCGAGGCGAAGGCGGTGACCAGCAGCCAGGCGGCGTCGTAGCGGCGGGCGGCCGGTGAGGTGTGCCCGTACTCGGTGAGCGCGGCGACCATGGCGCAGGCCACCACGGCGCCGTAGACCCCTCCGAAGAGCAGCATGGCCCGGGGATCATCGTGGGCGGGCCGCGCGGGCACGGCCGCCGTGGGGTCCGCCATGGGCTGCTCGCTTCCCGGGCGTACGGAGTCGGAACCCCCCAACGATCACCCGGGGCGCCCGCCCGCGCCACTTCACGGCGCGCGACGAAGTGTCCGTGCCCGCGCGCCGATCCCGCACACTGTGTCCACGCCGCGCGGCGGCGTCCCCCCGTTAGGGTCCCCGCATGACCCACAGTTTCGCGCTCCACGTACCGGCCGTCCCCGACAGCGAGCTGGTCCCCGAACCGCTCGACCCGGCACAGATCGTCTCCGGCAGCCCGGAGGTCACCGGGAAGGTCCTCTGGGAGTCGGCCGACGGGCGGCAGGCGCGTGGGATCTGGCAGATCACCCCGGGCGTCGTCACCGACACCGAGGCGGACGAGCTGTTCTTCGTGGTCAGCGGCTCGGCGACGATCGAGGTGGAGGGCGGCCCGACCCTGCGCGTCGGCCCCGGCGACGTGGCGGTGCTGCGGGAGGGCGACCGTACGACATGGACGGTGCACGAGACGCTGCGCAAGGTGTACGCGGTCGATCTCTGAGCGTTCGGCGGACGGCGGGCCGGGACGAGGGCGGCGGGCCCCGGCGCCACGCTCAGGCACCCCGCCAGACGTTGGCGAAGGCGGCGTCCTCGATGGCGCGGCGGCGGCGCACCGCCTCCAGTTCCATCACCGCGTCGTGCACGGCGGCGAGCACGGTGAGGACCGTGTCGTCGGTGGCCGTCGGCTCGTCCGGGGCGATCTCGTCGCGGATCCCGGCCGCCGCGGCGAGGGCGAGCAGTACGGGCTCGTCGGCGGCCCAGCGGTACGCCGCCCGGCGCCGTGCCGCGGTGTCGCCGAGGACGGTGCGTCCGCCGCGGAACGGCAGCCAGCGGCTGCGCTCCCAGGACACGTGCCCCTCCTCCGCGAGCGCGGCCAGCCGCGCCGAGGCCAGGCCGCGTCCGCGCCGCCAGAGCCAGTCCGGGAGCGATTCGTAGGGCGCCTCGCGCCGGAGTACGGCGGCGGCCTCGTCCAGGAGCCGGTCTGCGGGTCCGGGGCCGGGTCCGGGTTCCGGACCCGGTCCGTGGCCGGTGCGGGGTACCGGCAGGATGCGTCCGCCGCCGTCCAGGACGATCGTCCCGGCCCGGAGCAGGTCGTACGCCTCCGCACCGGCCAGCGCGAGCGAGAGGTCGCCGCGTTCCAGGCGGCGGGCCGGTGCCGTGTCCAGGGCGACGATCATCAGGTCACGCGCTGTGCTCATGAGGCTCCCCGTCGAAGGGCGTGTCCGGCACCGGCACCGGCACCGCGCCACCGGCGGCCCTCACGGCCGCCGGTGATGCCGTACCAGGGGCGACTCTAGCGCGGGCGGTGCGCCCGGGGACGGGACGCGGGTCCGGCCGGGCCGCCGCCGGACACCCGCGCGGACCGGGCGGCCGGACACCCACGCGGCACCGGGCCGCCGGTTCGCCCCGCCGGGGCGGACGTCCGCCCGCCCCCGCCGCGTCAGGCGCCGCAGGACCGCAGGAAGCGGCGGGTGCGTACGGCGATGGGCAGGGGCGTGTCCGGCGCGCACGGGTACATGTCCTGTTCGACGATCGCGAACAGGTCGACGCCCAGCTTCTGCGCGGCGGCCAGGACGGGCTCCAGGTCCGGGACCCCGGAGGGCGGTTCGCACATCACCCCGCGCCGCACGGCGGGCCCGAACGGCACCCCGTCGGCCACCACCCGGGCCAGGATCTCCGGGTCGACCTGCTTGAGGTGCAGATAGCCGATCCGGTCGCCGTAGGTCTCGATCAGCCGCACGCTGTCCCCGCCGCAGTAGGCGTAGTGCCCGGTGTCCAGGCACAGCCGGACCAGGTCGGGGTCGGTGGCGTCGAGGAAGCGGGCGACGTGCGGTTCGGTGTCGATGTGGGTGTCGGCGTGCGGGTGGACGACGATGTCGAGGCCGTAGGTCTCCTTGACCTCGCGGCCGAGGCGTTCCGTGCCCCGGGCCAGGTGCCCCCACTGCTCGCTCGTCAGCTCGGGCGGCTCCAGGATCTCGGCCGTCCTGTCGTCCCGCCAGAAGGAGGGGATGACGACGAGGTGCCGTGCGCCCATGGCGCGGGTGAGCGCGGCGACGCGGCCGACATGCTCCCAGGTGTCCTGCCACACGGACGGGCCGCGGTGCAGGCCGGTGAAGACGGTGCCTGCGGAGACCTTCAGGCCGCGCCGGTCCAGTTCGTCGGTGAGCCGGGCCGGGTCGGTCGGCAGATAGCCGTACGGGCCGAGTTCGATCCAGGGGTAGCCGGCCTCGGCCACCTCGTCCAGGAAGCGGTGCCAGGGGGTCTGCCGCGGGTCGTCGGGGAACCAGACGCCCCAGGAGTCGGGGGCCGAGCCGACCCGGATCCGGTCGAGCGCGGGGGCCGTGGCCATGGCAGCCGTTCCCTTCGGGGGTCGTCGGTGCGGGCCCGGCGGGGTCCCGCGTCGTCCTCCCCCGCGAGTCCACCCCGTGGCGCGCCCGCTGTCAATCCACCGCCGCCGATCCGCGGTCAGGACACGGGCTCCGCACGGCGGTCTGGCGAAAACGGGTGTGTTCGGGTGTGATCGGGGGAGCAGAGGAGGGAGATCATCCGATGACGTCCACGCCCGCCGCCGCGCCCGGACCCGGCGGCCCCGCCGCACCCGGCCCCCGGCTCCATCTCCCCGCGGGCCGGGCCGCCGACGGCCCCTACGCCGTGCGGGTCACGCCCGAGTCCGCGGGCTGGGGCCACTCCTCGCTCCGGATCCTGGAGCTGGCGCCGGGCGGCTCGCACACCTTCGACACCGGCGACAGCGAGTGGATCGTCCTGCCGCTCGGCGGGGCCTGCGAGGTCGGCTGCTCCGACGGCTTCGGGCACGGCACGTTCGCGCTCACCGGCCGGGAGAGCGTGTTCGCCGGGGTGAGCGACTTCGCGTACGTGCCCCGGGACGCGCGGGTGACCGTCTCGTCCGGCGGGGGCGGGCGCTTCGCGCTCACCGGCGCGCGCTGCGCCCGCCGCCTGCCCGCCCGGTACGGACCGGCGGCCGGGGTGCCGGTGGAGCTGCGCGGCAGCGGGTCGTGTTCGCGCCAGGTCAACAACTTCGCCGCGGCGGGCGTGTTCGACTGCGACCGGCTGATCGCCGTGGAGGTGCTCACCCCGGGCGGCAACTGGTCGTCGTTCCCGCCGCACAAGCACGACGAGGACCGGCCCGGCGAGGAGTCCGTCCTGGAGGAGATCTACTACTTCGAGTTCAGCTTCGAGTTCAGCGGCCACGACGGCACGCCGGGGCTCGGCTACCAGCGGGTGTCGCCGTCCGGGCCGGGCCGGGACACGGACGTGCTCGCGGAGGTCCGCGACGGCGACGTGGTGCTGATCCCGGACGGCTGGCACGGACCGTCGATGGCGGTACCGGGCCACCACATGTACTACCTCAACGTCATGGCGGGCCCGGGGGCCGACCGGGCGTGGCTGATCCGCGACCACCCGGACCACGCCTGGATCCGCGGCACCTGGCCCGAGCAGCCCGTCGACCCCCGCCTCCCCTTCTACCGCGCCCCGGAGCCGTCCCGATGAGCACCCGCACCCCCGCGACCGGTCCCGGCCCCGGTCCCGATCCCGGCCGCTCCCCCGGCACCCGCCGGATGACCGTCGCCCAGGCCCTGATCCGGTTCCTGGCCGCCCAGTACACCGAACGCGACGGTGTGCGGCGGCGGTTGATCGCCGGTACCTGGGGCATCTTCGGCCACGGCAACGTGGCGGGCGTCGGCCAGGCGCTCGTCGAGCACGCGGACGTGATGCCGTACCACCAGGGCCGCAACGAGCAGGCGATGGTGCACGCGGCGGTCGGCTTCGCCCGCCGCAGCGGGCGACTGTCCACGATGGCGGTCACCACGTCCATCGGGCCGGGCGCCACCAACCTGGTCACCGGCGCGGCCCTGGCGACGGTCAACCGGCTGCCCGTGCTGCTGCTGCCCGGCGACTACTTCGCCACCCACCGGGCCGATCCGCTGCTCCAGCAGCTGGAGCATCCCTCGGCGGCCGACGTGTCCGTCAACGACACCTTGCGCCCGGTCTCCCGCTTCTTCGACCGGATCACCCGCCCCGAGGCGCTGATCCCGTCCGCGCTGCACGCCGTACGGGTCCTCACCGACCCGGCGGAGACCGGCGCGGTCACCCTCGCGCTGCCGCAGGACGTGCAGGCGGAGGCGTACGACTGGCCCGAGGAGTTCTGGGCGGAGCGGGTGTGGCGCGTCCGGCGGCCCGCCCCCGACCCGGCCGAACTCGCCGCCGCGACCAAGGCGGTCAGGTCGGCGGCCCGTCCGCTGATCGTCGCGGGCGGCGGGGTCCGGCACAGCGCGGCCGAGGACGCGCTGCGGGCGCTGGCCGACGCCACTGGCATCCCGGTCGCCTCCACCCAGGCGGGCAAGGGGGCGCTGCGGTACGACCATCCGGCGGACGTCGGCGGTGTCGGGCACACCGGCACCGAGGTCGCCGACGGGCTGGCGCGCGGCGCCGATCTGGTCCTCGGCGTCGGCACCCGCTACACCGACTTCACCACGGCCTCGGGGACGCTCTTCCGGCATCCGGACGTCCGCTTCGTCAACCTCAACATCAGCGCGGCGGACGCCCACAAGATGGCGGGCACCACCGTGGTGTGCGACGCGCGGGCCGGGCTCACCGCGCTCACCGCCGCGCTGGCCGGGCACCGCGTCGACGCCGCCCACGAGGCCGCGTACCGGGAGGGGAAGCGGCGCTGGGAGCGGGTGGTCGAGGCCGCCTTCCGCGCCGACGACGACACCGTGCCGACGCAGACGCAGGTGCTGGGCGCGCTGGACGCGGTGGTCGGCGACGAGGACGTGGTGATCAACGCGGCCGGCTCGCTCCCCGGCGACCTGCACAAGCTGTGGCGGGCGCGTTCGCCGCACCAGTACCACGTGGAGTACGGCTACTCCTGCATGGGCTACGAGATCCCGGCCGCCATCGGCGTGCAGCAGGCGGCGCCCGGCGTGCCGGTGTGGGCGCTGGTCGGCGACGGCACCTATCTGATGATGCCCACGGAGATCGTCACCGCCGTCCAGGAGGGTCTGCCGGTCAAGCTGCTGCTGGTGCAGAACCACGGGTACGCCTCCATCGGCGGTCTGTCGGAGGCGGTGGGCGCCGAACGCTTCGGCACCGCCTACCGCCACCGCGAGGCCGACGGCGCCTTCACCGGCGCCCCGCTCCCGGTCGACCTCGCCGCCAACGCCGCCAGCCTCGGCATGGACGTGCTGCGTGCCCGGACCGCGGGCGAGTTGCGCGCCGCGCTGCGCACGGCCCGTGCCGCCGACCGACCGACGTGTGTGTACGTCGAGACGGACACCTCGGACGGGGGCGCGGCGGCGCCACCCGCCGCGGCCTGGTGGGACGTGCCGGTGGCCGAGGTCTCCGGCCGCGAGGCCGCGGTACGGGCCCGTACCGCCTACGACCGCGAGGCCGCCGCCCGCCGCCGCGCGCTGTGAGGCGCAGTCGCTCCCGGCGGCGGCCTACGTACGGCCGTAGCCGGTGAGGGGCGGGGTGCGCAGGGCGAGGACCGCCATGTCGTCGTGGCCGTCGCTGGGATGGTGCTCGGCCAGTGCCCGGCACAGTTCCTCGGGCGGCTGTCCGGCATGGCGCGACGCGGTGGCGGCGAGCTCGGCGAGGCCCTCGTCGATGGATTGGCCGGGGACCTCCACCAGGCCGTCCGTGTACAGGACGACGGTGCTGTCCACGGGCACGGACTCGCGGTGGTCGGGCCGGGCGAGGTCGGCCGCCACGCCGAGGGGCAGTCCGGGGTCGGTGTCCAGGTAGCGGACGCGGCCGTCGGGCAGCAGCAGGAGCGGCGGCGGGTGCCCGGCGCTGGACCAGTGCAACTGCCAGGCGCCTTCGACGGGTTCGAGGCGGGCCAGCAGCGCGGTGGCGACGGGCGCCTCGTCCAGGGAGTGGATGATGCGGTCGAGCCGGGTGAGGGAGGTGCTGGGCGGGGTGCCCCGGTCGTAGTAGAGCGCCCGCAGCATGTTGCGGATCTGCGCCATGTCGGCGGCGGCCCGCAGATCATGGCCGACCACGTCGCCGATGACGGCCACGCAGGCGCCGTCGGGCAGCCGCATCGCGTCGTACCAGTCGCCGCCCACCGCGGCCGGTGCGCTGGCCGGGCGGTAGGCCGCGCCGGCGGCGAAGGGTCTCAGGTCGGGCAGCCGGGGCAGCAGGAGCCGCTGGAACTGCTCGGCGCTGTTGCGGGCCTGGTGGTAGAGGCGGGCGTTCTCGATGGCCACCCCGGCGGTGCCGGCGAGCGCCCGGATGACGCCCTCGTCATGCCGGTCGAAGGGCTGGCCGTCCTTGCGCTCGGAGAGGTAGAGGTTGCCGTAGACGCGTCCGCGCACGCTGATGGCCACGCCGAGCAGGGTGTTCATCGGCGGGTGGCCGGGCGGGAACCCGGCGGACTCCGGATGCCGGGAGATGTCGCGCACCCGCAGCGGCTCGGGGTGGTGGATCAGGTGGCCCAGCAGCCCCCGGCCCCGGGGCAGCTCCACGCCCTTCAGGTCCGCGAGTTCCTCCGCGCTCAGACCGAGCGGGATGAACTCGTCCAGCAGCCGCCCCTCCTCGTCGAGGACGCCCATGGCTCCGTAGCGCGCGCCGACCAGGTCCATGGCGGTGCGCACGATACGGCGCAGCACCCTGGGCAGTTCCAGGTCCCCGGTGATGTCGACGACGGCCTGGAGGAGTTCCTGAAGGGTGCTCTGGGCACGGGCCAGGGCGTGCAGTTGCTCGCCGATGCGGTTCAGGTCGGAGCTGAGCGGAAGGCCGAGCAGTGAGGCGTACGGGTCCTCCCCCGCCGCGTCGCGTGTCCGCGGCTCCTCGTCCCCGTCCCGTGGCCCGTTCCGGTCGTCCGCCATCACCGCTCCGCCGTCCTCCGCCGTCCGCCGCCCGCAGTCCGCTCCGGGCGACCCTCGCGCCCGGCCGTGGTCCGGCCCGTCGCCCGGACCGACTCCGACATATGAACCGCGGACCTGCTCCCACCGCCCGGCGACGGGCCCGCACGCCGCGCGGGGACACCCTATCGGCCCCCTCTTCGGGGCGCGGCGGGGGCGGGGCCGGGGCACCGGGGCGCGTCGGCCGGCGCCCCGGCCGCCGTGTCCGCGCACGGGGACACGGCGGGCCGGAAGAGGACCGGAAAGAGGCCGGAAGGGGGCCGGAGGAGGGGCGGTGACGGTGTGTGCGTGGTGGGGGGAGGTGCGTCGGCGGGTCAGGAGGCCGGGACGCTCGCCCGGGGCCGTCCGGGGGCGCGCAGTGCCTTGTGGGCGAGGGCGTCGGTCAGGGCCTGCATGGCGGCGACGACGACACTGGCGTGCACACCGGTCGTGGTCCACTCCCGTTCGGCGTCGCGGGAGACGACGAGGACGCGGGTCAGCGCGGTGCCGTCCGCGGAACCGTCCGCGGAGCGCTCGGCCACCGCGTCCAGGACGCGGACGCTGTGGTCGGCGAGGCGGACCTCGTCGAGCCACGGCAGGTGCGGGGCGAGGGCCCGGCGCAGGGCCGCGTCGAGCGCTTCGAGGGGGCCGTTGCCCTCGGCGGTGGCGGTGGCCTCCCGGGTGCTCCGGCCGGTCGCCGGGGCGCTGCCGACCGTGCCGTCCATGCCGTCGTTCCCGTCCGTGCCCTCCGCGCCCTCCGCGTCGGGCAGGCTCAGCCGGACCATCGCCTCGGAGACGACCGCGCCGTCCGGGGCGCGGCGCTCCACGACCTGGTACGACAGGGGAGTGAAGGGCGGGAACGGGCGTCCCGGCCCGCCCTGGCCGCCGGGCTCGCCGGCCGTCAGTTCGTCGTGCAGGAGCAGTTCCAGGGAGGCGTCCGCCGCCTCGAAGGACCACCCGCCCGCCTCCAGACGCTTGATCCGGGCGACCGCCCGGGAGAGGGCTTCCAGGTCGTCGAGTCCGAAGCCGAGTTCCAGGCACTTGAGTTCCAGGCTGGTGCGCCCGGCCATCTCGCTCACCAGGATGCGGGTGCCGTTGCCCACGACGTCCGGGTCGATGTGGTGGTAGAGCGCGGGGTCCACCTTGATCGCGCTGGCGTGCAGGCCCGCCTTGTGGGCGAAGGCCGCCGCGCCGACGTAGGGCTGGTGCCGGTCGGGGCTGATGTGCGCGGTCTCGGCGAGGGCGTGGGCGGTGCGGGTCAGGTCGCCGAGCCGGGTGCGCGGCACCACCGGCATGCCGAGCTTGGTGGTGAGGTTGCCGATGACCGCGAACAGGTCGGCGTTGCCCGCCCGTTCGCCGTAGCCGTTGGCGGTGCACTGGACGTGGGTGGCGCCCGCCTCCACGGCGGCGATGGTGTTGGCCACGGCGCACCCGGTGTCGTCCTGGCAGTGGATGCCGATACGGAACCCGGTGCGGGCGGCGACCTCGCCGACGGTCTCGGCGAGCCGGCCGGGGAGCTGGCCGCCGTTGGTGTCGCACAGGACGGCGACGTCGGCGCCCGCGCCCATGGCGGCGTCCAGCACCCGCAGCGCGGTGGCGGGGTCGGCGGCGTAGCCGTCGAAGAAGTGTTCGGCGTCGAGGAAGACCCGGCGGCCCTCGGCCACCAGGAGGCGCACGGTGTCCCGGACCATCGCACAGTTCTCCGCCACGTCCGTGCGCAGCGCCCGTTCGATGTGCCGCCGGTCGGACTTGGC
Source organism: Streptomyces sp. PsTaAH-124 (assembly GCF_000373685.1). Lineage (NCBI taxonomy): Bacteria > Bacillati > Actinomycetota > Actinomycetes > Kitasatosporales > Streptomycetaceae > Streptomyces > Streptomyces sp. PsTaAH-124. Next base: position 109,304 of record NZ_KB892165.1, read on the forward strand.
GACCAGGGTGATCACCGGGGCCCGGGAGTCGAGCAGGGCCCGTACCTGCGGGTCCTGTTCGGCGCTGCGGCCCGGCTTGCGGGTGCTGCCGAAGGCGACCAACGCGGCGTGCTTCAGGTGCAGTTCATCCGTCGCTCGGGCGAAGAACGCGGTGTCCTTGGGCAGTGCGCCCGGCCAGCCGCCCTCGATGAAGCCGACGCCCAGGGCGTCCAGGGTGCGGGCGGTGGTGAGCTTCTCCGCGACGGAGTAGGAGATCCCCTCGCGCTGTGCGCCGTCGCGGAGGGTGGTGTCGTAGAGATGGAAATCGTCGCCGAGGGGGGTGTCTGCCGGTGTGGTGCGGGTGTGAGCCACTGGGCGTCCTTCCTGGGGAGTTCCTGGGTCCGTGCGCGGCGGTCTACGGGAGCACGGTCCTACGGCGCGAGCGGTCGCCGTCCCAGGCGGCGCGGTTGACCGGTGCGGCGGGGAGGTCGCCGCGCAGCGCCGTCCCGAGCTGGGTGACCGCGGAGTCGGTCATCCGCACGATGGTCTCGGCGGTCAGTCCGGCGGTGTGCGGGGTGAGGATGACGCGCGGGTGGCTGAGCAGCGGGTGCCCGGCGGGCAGCGGCTCCGGTTCGACGACGTCGAGTCCGGCCGCCGCGATGTGGCCGCTCTCCAGCGCGGCGACCAGCGCCTCGGTGTCGAGGACGCCGCCGCGGGAGCAGTTGACGACGAAGGAGCCGCGCGGCAGCCGGGCGAGCTGGTCGGCGCCGATCATCTGCCGCGAGGTCGCGGTCAGGGCGGGCGCGAGCGCGAGGATCGTGGACCGGGACAGCAACTCGTCCAGGGAGGTGACGAGTTCGGCGCCGACCAGATGGGCGATGCGGGGATCGGCGTACGGGTCGTAGGCGAGTACGTCCGCGCCGAAACCGGCGGTCAGCTTCCGGGCGGTCTCGGCGCCGACGTAGCCGAGTCCGACGACGCCCACCGTCCTGCCGTGCAGTTCGTGGAGGCTGAGGTCGCTGCGCTGCCGCCAGGCGGAGCCGTCGCGGGTGGCCGGGTCGGCCCAGTGGAGCTGTTTGAGCGTGGCCAGGATCAGCATGACGATGTGTTCGCTGACCGGAATCCGGCCGAAACCGAGCTGGTTGACGACGAGGATCCCGAATTCGGTGGCCGCCTCGATGTCGACGTTGTCGGTGCCGAATCCGGAGGTGGAGACGACGGTGAGCCGGGGTGCCGCCGCGAGTATCCGGCGGCTGACTTTCTCGGGATAGCGCACCCAGAGCGCGTCGGCGTCGGCCACCGCCGACATCACCTCGGATTCCTCGGAGGAATCCACGACGACGACTTCGGCACCGAGGCCGCGCAGTCTGTCGGCGCCCGAGGAGTCGTACATCGGACGCCAGAGAACGATCTTTGTCACTTCTTCTCTTCCCATCCCCGGATGCTCACGCACGCGGAATCGGCGGTGTCTGAGGGGCGGTGCGCGGGCCACGCGGCACAGGTCGGCAGCGCAAGCGGCCACCGGGGCGGTCGGTTCGCGTGCGGTCACCGTGGAACGCGTGCGCGCGGGCACGCCGGATTCAGCCCCCGACGGAGCTAGGCGAGGATTGCGAATGCAGGCGCCGAAAGCGTGCGGCGCCCTGTCCCGGCATGCGGGAGATTCCCGTAACGCATCAGCACCATCCTCGTGGGCCTCGTCGTGACACCTGCGGGCGGCAATCTGACTTCCGGGGATTTCTCCCCGGTCACAGTGGCGGGACCGTGCCGGATTCTCACCGGCTTCCCCGCTTCGCAGGCACTGGTGATTCATGTATAGCAGCGGGCCCCGTTCCCCGGACCCCCCTACGGCCGCCGCGAACCCCCTATTCGGTACGGGAATTCCCGAGGGGTCGGGCGGAGCGCCGCCCGCCCGGGTGCCCGGCGGTCACACTCGGGCAAGCAGGGCGGCGAGCGGGGCCGGTACGTGTCCCGGCGCGAGGGCCTCCACGAGGACCCGGCCGTAGTGGATCTTGCGGCCCTTCTTGGTGCCGAGGAAGCGCCGCAGCCGCTGGTGCGCGGTGCGCTCGCGCTGCGCGGGCTGGTTCCCGAAGGTCCGCAGGGCGCGCAGGTCGCCCTCGTCCCGGATCAGTTCCTCGACGCGGGCGACACCCAGGGCGCGGACGAGTTCGTCCTCCAGGTCCGCCGCGCACACGAAGTACGCGTCCGGTGCCGCACCGGCCGGGGCGAGGGCGCGGGCGTAGTAGCGGCGCTCCCCCTCGTCGCACAGTCCGGTGAGACGCAGGCCGAGGCCGGTGGGGCCGAGGAGGCGGGCGAAGCGCCCGACGTTGGTGACACCGCCCATCGGCAGCACGCAGACGCCCTCGGCTGCCAGGTCCCGGCCGTCCCGGGCGGCCAGCGCGTCGACCGCCGCCGCATCGCTCGGCCCTTCGAGCAGGACGGCGGTCCGGACGGGCAGCAGCGCGGCCCGTTCGCGCGCGGGACCGCCGGGTCCGCCCGACGCCCACGCGAGGACCGCTTCCCGGAACGCGTCCATGTCAGCCATGGGAGGAGTCTCCGCCCCGCTCACGCCACCGTGCCAGAGGATTTCCCCGGCCCCGGACCCGGACCCGGCCTACGTGAGCGGCCCGGCGCCCGTGACCGGATAGGGCACGAAGGTGCTGCTGTGCTGGTCGATGAGCAGCGGGCGGCCGAGCGGTGGCGCGGCCCGCTGCGAGCAGTCGAGGCGTTCGCAGACGCGGCAGCCCATGCCGATGGGAGTGGCCGCCGCGGCGTTGCCGAGGTCCAGGCCCTCGGAGTAGACGAGGCGGTGGGCGTGGCGGATCTCGCAGCCGAGGCCGATGGCGTAGACCCGGCCGGGCTCGCCCCAGCCGCCGCGGTGCCGGGTGACGGCGCGGGCGGTCCACAGGTAGCGGCGCCCGTCGGGCATGGCGGCGATCTGCACATGGATGCGGCCGGGCACGGCGAACGCCTCGTACACGTTCCACAGCGGGCAGGTGCCGCCGCCCCGGGAGAAGTGGAAGTCGGTGGCCGACTGGCGCTTGGACATGTTGCCGGCCCGGTCGACGCGGACGAAGGAGAAGGGGACGCCGAGCAGCCGGGGCCGCTGGAGGGTGCTCAGCCGGTGGCAGACGGTCTCGTAGCCGACTCCGTAGTGGTCGGTGAGGCGTTCGATGTCGTAGCGGGCCTCCTCGGCCGCCGCGTGGAACGCGGTGTACGGGAGGATCAGCGCGGCGGCGAAGTAGTGGGCGATGCCGATGCGGGTCAGGCCGTGGGCCGGGGTGCCGGGGGCGAAGTCCTCGGCGGCCAGCCGGGCGAAGTCGTCGCCGTGTTCCAGCAGGGCGAGCTGGGTGGCCATGCGGAAGGCGCGGCGGCCGGGGCGCAGCCGCGGGGACAGGTGCAGGGTGCGGGTGCTCTCGTCGTAGTGGTGCAGCCGGTCGCCGGTCTCGGCGGCCAGGTGGACGCCGTGGGAGGCGGCGAGCCGGGCGGTGAGGGCGGCGGTCGTCTCGCCCGGCCGGACCCCGGTCCGCGCGGCCAGGTCCTCGGCGGCGAGGTCGGTGGCGTGCAGGTAGTTGCGCCGCCGGTAGAAGAAGTCCCGTACCTCCTCGTGCGGTGAGGAGGCGGGGGTGCGCGCGCCGTCCCGGCCGTCGGTGGCACCGGCCAGCCGCTCGGACAGCTCCTGGTTGCGGCGGCCGAGGTCCAGCAGCACCCGGGCCACGGCGGGCGTCCGGGAGGCGAGGTCGGCGAGATCGGCCGCGGTGACCCGGGACTCGGCGATCTCCCCGGCCAGCGCCTCACGCAGGTCGGCCACCAGCCGGGTGGTGTCGCGCTCGGAGAAGAAGCCCGGGTCGATGCCGAAGGTCTCGGTCAGCCGGAGCAGCACGGGCACGGTGAGCGGCCGGGAGTCGTGCTCCATCTGGTTCAGATAGCTGGGCGAGATGCACAGCACCCGGGCCAGTTCGGCCTGGCTCATCCGGCGGTCCTCGCGCAGCCGCCGCAGCCGGGCGCCCGCGTACGTCCTGCTCACCGCTCACTCCTCCGGGCCGACGGCACGTCCCGCCCAGCCTAGGCGAACCGGCGCCGTGCGCGGTCTTCGCAACCTTGGCAAAAAACGAGGGAAAGATACGCAGAACTTGGCAGCCGTCCATGGTTGTTGGCACTCAGTGCCAGTGCCAGAGTCGTAGTGCGGCCCGCCGGAACGGGCCGGCGCCACCGGGGAGCGGGGTCCGATTCACCGCCCTGACGTCGGAGATCCTGACACCGGTGGCGTCCCGGACCGGCAACGTTGCTCACGTGCGCCCACCACGGGTGGCGGCGGGCCGCACCCTTCGACGAGTCGTTCAAGACACGCAGTGCCATTACACGCCATGACGGCCGGTGGATTCGCATCCGTGGCAGACCGAGGAGACGGTGACAGACATGACCAAGCCGAACACACAGGCGGCCGCGGAACTCGCCCGGCGCTGGGCCACCGACCCGCGCTGGCAGGGCGTCCAGCGCACCTACGGCGCCGAGGACGTGGTCCGCCTCTCCGGCAGCGTCCGCGAGGAGCACACCCTGGCCCGGCGCGGCGCCGAGCGGCTGTGGCGGCAACTGCACGAACTCGACTACGTGCACGCGCTCGGCGCGCTCACCGGCGGCCAGGCCGTCCAGCAGGTCAGGGCGGGTCTCCAGGCGGTCTACCTGTCCGGCTGGCAGGTCGCCGCCGACGCCAACCAGGCCGGTCACACCTACCCGGACCAGAGCCTGTACCCGGCCAACTCCGTGCCCCAGGTGGTGCGCCGGATCAACAACGCGCTGCTGCGCGCCGACCAGATCGCCACCGCCGAGGACGCGGGCGACACCACCGACTGGCTGGCGCCGGTGGTCGCCGACGCGGAGGCCGGCTTCGGCGGCCCGCTGAACGCCTTCGAACTGACCAAGGCGATGATCGCGGCGGGCGCGGCGGGCATCCACTACGAGGACCAGCTCGCCTCCGAGAAGAAGTGCGGCCACCTCGGCGGCAAGGTCCTGGTGCCCACCTCGCAGCACATCCGCACCCTCAACGCGGCCCGGCTGGCCGCCGACATCGCCGATGTGCCCACGGTGATCGTGGCCCGCACCGACGCCCTCGCCGCCACCCTGCTGACCAGCGATGTCGACGAACAGGACGCGGAGTTCACCACCGGCGAGCGCACCGCCGAGGGCTTCTACCGGGTCCGCGGCGGCATGGACCCGGTGATCGCCCGCGGGCTGGCCTACGCCCCCTACGCCGACCTGCTGTGGATGGAGACCGGCACGCCCGACCTGGAGCAGGCGCGCACGTTCGCCGAGGCGATCCACGCCCGGTACCCGGACCAGCTGCTGGCGTACAACTGCTCGCCGTCCTTCAACTGGAAGGCGGCCCTGGACGACGACCGGATCGCCAAGTTCCAGCGTGAACTGGGCGCGATGGGCTACCGGTTCCAGTTCATCACGCTGGCCGGTTTCCACTCGCTCAACCACGGCATGTTCGACCTGGCCCGCGGCTACGCCGAGCACGGCATGACCGCCTATGTCGACCTCCAGGAGCGCGAGTTCGCCGCGCAGGCCGACGGGTTCACCGCGGTCAGGCACCAACGCGAGGTCGGCACCGGCTACTTCGACCTGGTCTCCACGGCCGTCAACCCCGCCTCCTCCACCACCGCCCTGGCCGGCTCCACGGAGGAGGAGCAGTTCCACTAGCCGCTGCACGGCCTGTACGGCTGTACGGCGCGGCCCCCGCCCGGGGCCGCCCGTGGGTCCTGTCGCGTCCGAAGGAGAACCCGATGACCACCCTCGCACCGCCCCGGCCCGTCCGTGTCCTCGCCGCTCCCGGCCCCCGGCACGAGGAGATCCTGACCCCCGGCGCCCTGGACTTCGTCGGCCGGCTGGCCGCCGCGTTCGCGGAGCGCCGGCGCGACCTGCTGAAGGAGCGGCGGCGCCAGGCGATGCGGCTGGCGTCGGGCTCCCCGCTCGGCTTCCCCATGGTGACCGCCGCCGTGCGCGCCGACCCGTTCTGGCGGGTCGCGCCGCCCGCGCCCGGTCTGGCCGACCGGCGGGTGGAGATCACCGGGCCGCCGGACCGCCGGACGGCCGTCGAGGCGCTGGCCTCCGGCGCCCAGGTGTGGACGGCCGACTTCGAGGACGCCACCGCACCGCTGTGGGACAACGTCGTGGGCGGGCAGCTGACCCTGCTGGACACCGTCGAGGGCCGGATCGGCCCGCCCGCACCCGGCGGCGGGGAGCACCGGGCGGGCGGCGGCCGGATCCCCACCGTCATGGTCCGCCCGCGCGGCTGGCACCTGGACGAGGCGCACCTGGAGCACGACGGCGCGCCGGTGCCCGCCGCCCTGGCCGACTTCGGCCTGTACTTCTTCCACTGCGCCCGGCGGCGGACCGAGGACGGGAGCGGCCCGTACTTCTCGCTGCCCAAGCTGGAGAACCGGTACGAGGCACGGCTGTGGAACGACGTGTTCCTGCTCGCCCAGGAGCTGCTGGGCATCCCCCGGGGCACCGTCCGGGCCACCGTGCTGATCGAGACGGTCACCGCCGCCTTCGAGATGGAGGAGATCCTCCACGAGCTGCGCGAGCACGGTGCGGGTCTGACCGCGGGCCGCCGGGACTACCTGTTCAGCCTCGTGCGCACCTTCGGCCACCGCACCGACTTCCTGCTGCCGGAGCGCGCGGGGGTGCCGATGACGGCGCCGTTCCTGCGGGCGTACACCGAGCTGCTGGTGCGCACGTGCCACCGGCGCGGCGCGCATGCCGTCGGCGGGCGGGCGGCCCAGGTGCCGGGCGCGGACGCGGCGGCGCGCGAGGCGGCCGTCGCGGCGGTCCGGCTGGACAAGGAGCGGGAGGCGGAGGACGGCTTCGACGGGTCCCAGGTGGCCTGTGCCGAGCTGGTCCCGGTCTGCCGGGAGGCGTTCGACGGGGTCCTGGGCGAGCGGCCGCACCAGCTCGACCGCACCCGCGAGGACGTCGAGGCGGGCGCCGCCGAGCTGCTGTCGGTGCGGCGGATCAGCGCCCCGCCGACCCCGGAGGGGGTGCGCACGGGCGTCGCCGTCGCGCTGCGCTGCTTCGCTGCCTGGCTCGGCGGGCGGGGCACCGTCGTCGTGGACGGGCTGCTGGAGGACACGGCCACCGCCGAGGTCGCCCGGACGCAGATCTGGCAGTGGCTGCGGCACCGGGTGGTCGACCGGGAGACGGTGCTGCGGATGCTCGACGACGAGCTGGCAGCACTGGGCGCCGCCTACCCGTGGGCGCCGCTGGAGGAGGTGCGCGCGCTGTTCGAGCGCACCGCGCTCGCCGGTGAGCTGCCGCTGTTCTTCACCCCCGACGCGTACGCGCGCCACCTGGTGCGCCGTACGGGCGCCGGGGGGTGCGAGCGGGGATGAGCCTGCGGCCGGACTGAGGGGTCCGGGCGCGGCGCGTACCGAGGGGTGCGCGACGGCACCGGTGCGGTGAGGGCCGCGGCGGTGCCCCGGGAGACGGGCGGGAAGCGCGGGTACGGCGCTTCCCGCCCGTGCCGTTTCCGGGTCCGCGCGCCGTGCGCCGCCGCCACCGCGACAGGGCTTAGGTATACCTAAGTTTTCCCGAAGACACAACATCTGGGGCTGTGCACCACGGCAGCGTTCTAGATGTAGTGTTGGCCGTGCTGGTGGTTCGCCAGGCACTCCGGTGCCCGGCGAGGCAAGAGGGAACCCGGTGGGAATCCGGGACTGCCCCGCAGCGGTGAGCGGGAACGACCGCCGTCATACGCACTGGACCCGGTGGACCGGGCCTGGGAAGCGACGGCCAGTAGACGTCTCGTACGACACGAGACACGCCCGCGAGTCCGAAGACCTGCCACCGGTGCGTACGCCGACGAGCGGCGTGCGTGCTCCGAGGCCCCGAGGGAGGGCCGCGTGGCAGCAGCACGGACCCGGGTCCGGCGTGCCCTTCTTCCGCCGCCGCCCGGCCCCGCCGTACGCGCCGCGACGCTCCTCCTCCCCCGGTCCTCGGACAGGGACGGGAACGAGCGAGAGGAGCGGCGGTCGATGAGCGGCCTCGTGTATTTCTCCAGCGTCTCGGAGAACACCAAGCGCTTCGTGGAGAAGCTGGGTCTGCCCGCCACGCGCATCCCCCTGCATCCGCACCGCGACGGCCTGCCGCGGGTGACCGGGCCGTATGTGCTGATCACGCCGACCTACGGCGGCGGCGAACGCGCCGGGGCGGTCCCCAGGCAGGTGATCCGCTTTCTGAACGTCGAGGCCAACCGCGCGCTGCTGCGCGGGGTCATCGCGTCCGGCAACACCAACTTCGGCGCGGACTACTGCCTGGCCGGACGGGTGATCGCGGCGAAGTGCGGGGTTCCGGAGCTGTACCGATTCGAACTGCTGGGCACGGAGCGCGACGTCCGTGCCGTGAGGGAAGGACTGAGGACGTTTTGGACACGACACTCATCGGCGGCGGCGTGATCACCGCCCAGCGCGAGTCGGTCGGTACGCGCAAGGACTACCACGCGCTCAACGCCCTGCTGAACATGTACGACTGCGACGGCCGCATCCAGTTCGACAAGGACCGCGAGGCCGTACGCCAGTACTTCCTCCAGCACGTCAACCCGAACACGGTGGTCTTCCCCACCCTCAAGGAGAAGATCGACCACCTGATCGAGAACGACTACTACGAGGAAGCCCCGATCCGGCGCTACGACTGGGAGTTCGTCAAGGGCCTGTACCGGCGGGCGTACGCCCACGAGCACCGCTTCCGCACCTTCCTCGGCGCGTTCAAGTACTACACGTCGTACACGCTCAAGACCTTCGACGGCTCCCGCTACCTGGAGCGCTACGAGGACCGGGTGGCCGCGACCGCGCTGTTCCTCGGCGCCGGGGACGAGGCGCTGGCGTCCCGGCTGGTGGACGAGATGATGACCGGCCGCTTCCAGCCGGCCACGCCGACCTTCCTCAACGCGGGCAAGGCGCAGCGCGGCGAGCTGGTCTCCTGCTTCCTGCTGCGCGTCGAGGACAACCTGGAGTCCATCGGCCGGGGCGTCAACTCGGCGCTCCAGCTGTCCAAGCGCGGCGGCGGGGTGGCGCTGCTGCTGACCAACCTGCGCGAACAGGGCGCCCCGATCAAGAAGATCGAGAACCAGTCCTCCGGGGTGGTCCCGGTGATGAAGCTGCTGGAGGACTCCTTCTCCTACGCCAACCAGCTCGGCGCGCGCCAGGGCGCGGGCGCGGTCTACCTGCACGCCCACCACCCGGACATCATGCGGTTCCTGGACACCAAGCGGGAGAACGCGGACGAGAAGATCCGCATCAAGACGCTGTCGCTGGGCGTGGTCGTCCCGGACATCACCTTCGAACTGGCCAAGCGCAACGAGGACATGCACCTGTTCTCGCCCTACGACGTGGAACGCGAGTACGGCAGGCCGCTGGCCGATCTCTCCGTCAGCGAGCACTACGACGACCTGGTCGCCAACCCGCGCATCCGCAAGACCACGCTCAGCGCCCGCGAGTTCTTCAAGACGATCGCGGAGCTTCAGTTCGAGTCGGGCTACCCGTATCTGCTGTTCGAGGACACCGTGAACCGGGCCAACCCGATCCCGGGCTGGATCAACATGTCCAACCTGTGCTCGGAGATCCTCCAGGTGAACACGCCGAGCACGTACGACGCCTCGCTCGGCTACGAGACCGTCGGCCGGGACATCTCCTGCAACCTGGGCTCGCTGAACATCGCCGCCGCCATGGCCTCCCCCGACCTCGGCGCGAGCGTGGAGACAGCGGTGCGCGGTCTGACGTCCGTCTCCGACCAGTCGCACATCGACGCGGTGCCGTCCGTGGCACACGGCAACGACCTCTCGCACTCCATCGGCCTGGGCCAGATGAACCTGCACGGCTACCTCGCCTCGCAGCGCATCCACTACGGCAGCGAGGAGGGCGTCGACTTCACCGACCTGTACTTCTACACGATCGCCTACCACGCGCTGCGCGCCTCGAACCGGATCGCGATCGAACGCGGCACCGCCTTCGACGGGTTCGAGAAGTCCGCGTACGCCGACGGCTCGTACTTCGACCAGTACACCGAGCGGGCCTGGGAGCCGGCCACCGCGCGGGTGCGGGAGCTGTTCGCCGACGCGGGGATCGCGCTGCCCACGCAGGACGACTGGCGCGAGCTGAAGCGGTCAGTGCGGGAGCACGGCATCTACAACCAGTACCTCCAGGCCGTGCCGCCGACCGGGTCCATCAGCTACATCAACGACTCGACCGCCTCCATCCACCCGATCGCCTCCAAGGTGGAGATCCGCAAGGAGGGCAAGCTCGGCCGCGTCTACTACCCGGCGCCGCACATGGACAACGACAACCTGGAGTACTTCCAGGACGCGTACGAGATCGGCTACGAGAAGATCATCGCCACCTACGCGGCGGCCACCCGCCATGTCGACCAGGGGCTCAGCTGCACGCTGTTCTTCCGGGACACGGCCACCACCCGCGACCTCAACAAGGCGCAGATCCTCGCCTGGCGCCAGGGCATCAAGACGCTCTACTACATCCGGCTGCGCCAGGAGGCCCTGGAGGGCACCGAGATCGAGAACTGCCTGTCCTGCACCCTGTGACCCCCTCGCACGCCCCGTTCACGAAAGCACCCCGATGACCACCACCCCCGCCCCGCTGACCGAGATCTCGGTCACCCCGCCGGCCTTCCGCCAGGACCCGGCCGCCCGGCTGCGCCCGGTCAACTGGAACCGCGTCACCGACGAGAAGGACCTGGAGGTGTGGAACCGGCTCACCGCCAACTTCTGGCTGCCCGAGAAGGTGCCGCTCTCCAACGACGTGGGCGCCTGGCAGCAGCGGCTCACCGCGGACGAACGCACCCTGACCATGCGGGTGTTCACCGGTCTGACCATGCTCGACACCGTGCAGGCCACGGTCGGCGAGATCGTCCAGATCCAGGACGCGCGCACCGAGCACGAGCAGGCCGTCTACACCAACATCGCCTTCATGCAGGCCGTGCACGCCCGCAGCTACTCCTCGGTGTTCTCCACCCTCTCCAGCACCCCGGAGATCGACGACGCCTACCGCTGGGCGGTGGCCAACGACGTCCTCCAGCAGCGCTGCAAGACCGTCCTCGCGCACTACTACGGCGACGACCCGCTCAAGCGGAAGGTCGCCTCCACGCTGCTGTCGTCGCTGCTGCTGTACGCGGGCTTCTATCTGCCGCTGCACTTCTCCACGCACGCGCTGCTCACCAACACCGCCGACATGATCCGGCTGATCCTGCGCGACAAGGCGGTGCACGGCTACTACTCCGGCTACAAGTTCCAGCGCGGCCTGGAGCGGCTGACGGCGGCGGGCCAGGAGGAGATGCGCGCCTTCACCCACGCGCTGCTGGAGGAGCTGTACGAGCTGGAGCTGCGCTACTCGGGCGAGCTGTACGAGCCGCTGGGCCTGATGGACGACGTGGCCGTCTTCGTCCGCTACAACGCGAACAAGGCGCTGATGAACCTCGGTTACCCGGCCCGCTTCGACGCCGCGGAGACCGAGGTCAACCCGGAGATCCTGGCGGCGCTCTCGCCGGGCGCGGACGAGAACCACGACTTCTTCTCCGGTTCCGGCTCCTCGTACGTCATGGGCAAGGCGGAGAACACCTCCGACGACGACTGGGACTTCTGAGAGGCTCATATGTCCGGCAACCCCCAGGTGCCCGCTCCCCGGGCGGGCACCGCGCCGCACGGCGCCTGCGTCCTGCTCAAGCACGGCGAGATCTTCCTCAAGGGCCGCAACCGGCACCTGTTCACCGAGCGGCTGCACGACAACCTGCGGATCGCGCTGCGCGGGATCGGCGGCTCGACCTGGATCAAGACCGCGCAGAACGTCACCGTGGTCGGCGGGCAGGTCCCGCAGGACGCGCTGGTGGAGCGGGCGCGCCGGGTGATCGGCTTCAACTCCGTCGAACCGGCCCTGCGGGTGCCCAGCACCCTGGAGGAGATCACCCGGACGGCCGTCGCGGAGCTGCGCGCGGCCGGTGCCGAGCGGCCCGGACTCGGCTTCGCGGTCCGGGCCCGGCGCCGGGACAAGCAGTTCCCGCTGACGTCGTCGCAAGTGGCGGGGCATCTGGGGGCGGAGGTGCTGCGCGCGGTCCCCGGGCTGCGCGTCGACCTCACCCGGCCCGAGGTGACGCTGTCCGTGGAGATCGACCGCAAGGAGACGTATCTGTCCTGGCGGCGGCACCGGGGGCTGACCGGGCTGCCGGTCGGCTCCAGCGGGCGGGCCCTCGCGCTGCTGTCCGGGGGCTACGACTCTCCGGTGGCCGCGCACCGGGCCATGCGGCGCGGGCTGCACTGCGACTTCGTGCACTTCAGCGGCGCCCCGTACACGAACCCGGCGTCGGTGTACAAGGCGTACGCCCTGGCCCGGGAGCTGAACCGGTACCAGCCGCCCGGACGGCTGCACGTCATCGCGCTGGGCAAGGCGCAGAAGCAGCTCGCCGTGGCGGGCGCCGGGCGGCTCCAGGTCGTCGCCCAGCGCCGCCTCATGGTCCGCACCGCCTCGGCGCTCGCCGCCCGTACCGGCGCCGAGGCGCTGGTGACCGGCGACAGCCTGGGGCAGGTGGCCAGCCAGACGCTGGCCAACCTCGCGGCGGTGGACGAGGCGGCGGCGCTGCCGGTGCTGCGTCCGCTGATCGGCTGGGAGAAACAGGAGATCATCGACGAGGCGGGGCGCGTCGGCACCGCGGAGATCTCGGTGCTGCCCGACGAGGACTGCTGCCGGCTCCTCGCCCCGCCGCGCGCCAGCACCCGGGCGGGCCTGCCCCAGCTGCGCGCCGTGGAGCGCCGCCTGGACCTCGACGAGGTGACGGCGGCCCTGCTGGAGAGCGCCCGGGTGATGCTGCCCGGCGCGGACCCGGATGCCGACCCCGGCCCCGACAACCCCGGCCCCGAGGCGACCGCCCCGGGCTGCCCGGCCCCCGCACCGGCCTGACCACCATGAGGCCGCACCCGCCACCACTGGCGGCACACCGCGTCGGCGCCCCGCCCCCGCCCCGCCCGCGGCACCGCTGCCAGGCTCGGGGGCGGAAGGACCCGTACGGCCACCCGCCCCGCGCGAGCGGCAGCGCGCCGTCGCTTTCACCCGAGCGGCCTACGCCACACTCCGGGAGAGAACAAGGTCACAACCTCGGCCTCTGCCTGCGCTCCACCGGACTGTCCTAGCATCCGACCATGACGGTCCTGCCTGACGACGGGCTCTCCCTGGCGGCCGACTTCCCTGACGCGACGCATGAGCAGTGGCGCCACCTGGTGGCGGGTGTGCTGCGCAAGTCGGGCCGGGAAGTACCGGACGACGAGGCGGAGGGCGCTCTGTCCACCGCGCTGGAGGACGGGTTGCGCGCCCGCCCCCTGTACACCGCGCGCGACCACGCGCCCGACCCCGGCCTGCCCGGCTTCCCGCCGTTCGTGCGCGGCGGGAAGGCCGAGGGGAGCACGGTCGGCGGCTGGGACGTGCGCCAGCGGCACACGGTGGCCGAGGCGGCGCCCGTCCTGAACGACCTGGAGAACGGCGTCACCTCGCTGTGGCTGGCCGTCGGCGACCGCGGCATCCCCGTCTCCGCGCTCGGCACCGTCCTCGACGGCGTCTACCTCGACCTGGCCCCGGTCGTGCTGGACGCGGGCGAGGCGGCGGAACCGGCCGCGCGCGAGCTGCTGCGGCTGTTCGCCGAGCGCGAGGTGGCCGCCGACGCGGCCCGCGGCAATCTGGGCGCCGACCCGCTGGGCCTGGAGGCCCGCACCGGGCGGCCCGGCGACACGGCGTCCGCGACGGAGGCGGCCCGGCTGTGCGCGGCACGGTACCCGGGGCTGCGCGCGCTGACCGTGGACGCGCTGCCGTACCACGAGGCCGGTGGCTCGGCCGCGCAGGAGCTGGGCTGCTCGCTGGCGACCGGCGTCGCCTATCTGCGTGAACTGACCGCGGCCGGGCTGGACACCGCCCGGGCGCTGGCACAGCTGGAGTTCCGCTACGCCGCGACCGCCGACCAGTTCCTGACCATCGCCAAGCTGCGCGCCGCCCGGCGGCTGTGGGCGCGGGTGGCCGAGGTGTGCGGGGCACCCCGCGCGGGCGGCCAGCTCCAGCACGCGGTGACCTCCTCGGTGATGATGACCCGCCGCGACCCGTGGGTGAACATCCTGCGCACCACGGTGGCCGCCCTGGCCGCCGGGGTGGGCGGCGCCGACGCGGTGACCGTGCTGCCCTTCGACCACGCGCTCGGCCTGCCCGACGCGTTCGCCCGGCGGATCGCCCGCAACACCTCCGTCATCCTCGTCGAGGAGTCGCAGCTGTCCCGGGTGGTCGACCCGGCGGGCGGCTCCTGGTACGTGGAGCGGCTGACCGACGAACTCGCCCACGCGGGCTGGGAGTTCTTCCAGGAGATCGAGCGCGCCGGAGGCCAGGGGCCCGCGCTGCGCTCCGGGCTGGTCGGCGAGCGGCTGGCGGCGACCTGGGCCGCGCGCAGCGCGAAGCTCGCCAAGCGCCGCGAACCGGTCACCGGCGTCAGCGAGTTCCCGCATCTGGCGGAGAAGCCGGTGGTGCGCGAACCGGCGCCCGAGCCGCCGTCCGGCGGGCTGCCCCGGGTGCGCCGGGACGAGGCGTTCGAGGAGCTGCGGGCCCGCTCCGACGCCCACCTCGCCGCGACCGGGGCTCGGCCCCGCGTGTATCTGGCGGCGCTCGGCCCGGCCGCCGCGCACACCGCCCGGCTCACCTTCGCCGCCAACCTGTTCCAGGCGGGCGGCATCGAACCGGTCACCGAGGGCACCTTCGAGGAGAGCGGCGCGCGCGAGGCGTGCCTGTGCTCCAGCGACGCGCTGTACGAGGAGCAGTCCGGCGCGGTCGTCCGGGGCTTGCGGGAGGCGGGCGCCGCGCACGTGTTCCTCGCCGGCCGCCCCGGACCGTACGAGGACGTGGACACCTACGTCTTCGCCGGCTGCGACGCCGTCGCCGTGCTCTCCGCCGCACTCGACCGCATGGGAGTGTCCTGATGTCCGTCCCCGACTTCTCGGCGATCGAGCTGGGTCAGCCGCGCCCCGACGGCGGCGCCGACGAGTGGCGTACCGCCGTGCAGAAGGCCGCCGACGGCGACGACCTGCTCTGGGAGACGCCCGAGGGCATCACCGTCAAGCCGCTGTACACCGGGCAGGACGTGGAGGGCCTGGACTTCCTGGACACCTTCCCGGGCGTCGCCCCGTATCTGCGCGGCCCGTACCCGACGATGTACGTCAACCAGCCCTGGACGATCCGCCAGTACGCGGGTTTCTCCACGGCGGAGGAGTCCAACGCGTTCTACCGGCGCAATCTGGCGGCCGGTCAGAAGGGCCTGTCGGTCGCCTTCGACCTGCCCACGCACCGCGGCTACGACAGCGACCACCCGCGGGTGACCGGTGACGTCGGCATGGCGGGCGTGGCGATCGACTCGATCTACGACATGCGGCAGCTCTTCGACGGCATCCCGCTGGATCGGATGACGGTGTCGATGACGATGAACGGCGCGGTGCTGCCGGTGCTGGCGCTGTACATCGTGGCCGCGGAGGAGCAGGGCGTCCCCGCGGAGAAGCTGGCCGGGACCATCCAGAACGACATCCTCAAGGAGTTCATGGTCCGCAACACCTACATCTATCCGCCGAAGCCGTCGATGCGGATCATCTCCGACATCTTCGCCTTCACCTCGCAGCGGATGCCCCGCTACAACTCCATCTCGATCTCCGGGTACCACATCCAGGAGGCGGGCGCGACGGCCGACCTGGAGCTGGCGTACACGCTGGCGGACGGCGTGGAGTACATCCGGGCGGGCCGGGACGCGGGCCTGGACGTGGACGCCTTCGCGCCCCGGCTGTCGTTCTTCTGGGCGATCGGCATGAACTTCTTCATGGAGATCGCCAAGTTGCGCGCGGCCCGGCTGCTGTGGGCCAAGCTGGTCAGGCAGTTCGACCCGAAGAACGCCAAGTCGCTCTCCCTGCGCACCCATTCGCAGACCTCCGGCTGGTCGCTGACCGCGCAGGACGTGTTCAACAACGTCACGCGCACCTGTGTGGAGGCGATGGCGGCCACCCAGGGGCACACCCAGTCGCTGCACACCAACGCCCTGGACGAGGCGCTGGCACTGCCCACCGACTTCTCCGCGCGCATCGCCCGCAACACCCAGCTGCTGATCCAGCAGGAGTCCGGCACCACCCGGGTGATCGACCCGTGGGGCGGCAGCGCGTACGTGGAGCGGCTGACGTACGACCTGGCCCGCCGGGCGTGGCAGCACATCCAGGAGGTGGAGCAGGCGGGCGGCATGGCGCAGGCCATCGACGCGGGCATCCCCAAGCTGCGCGTGGAGGAGGCGGCGGCCCGCACCCAGGCGCGCATCGACTCCGGGCGGCAGCCGGTGATCGGGGTGAACAAGTACCGGGTGGACAGCGACGAGCAGATCGAGGTGCTCAAGGTCGACAACTCCTCGGTGCGCACCCAGCAGATCGCCAAGCTGCGGCGGCTGCGCGAGGAGCGGGACGAGACGGTGTGCCGGGACGCGCTGGACGCCCTGACCCGGGCGGCCGGCGGTGCGGGCAATCTGCTGGAGCTGGCGGTGCGGGCGGCCCGCGCCAAGGCGACGGTCGGGGAGATCAGCGACGCCCTGGAGAAGGTGTACGGGCGGCACGCGGGCCAGATCCGTACCATCTCCGGTGTGTACCGCAACGAGGCAGGCCAGTCGCCGAACGTGGACCGCACCCGCGCGGTGGTGGACGACTTCGCGGAGGCCGAGGGCCGCCGGCCGCGCATCCTGGTCGCCAAGATGGGCCAGGACGGGCACGACCGCGGCCAGAAGGTGATCGCCACGGCCTTCGCCGACCTGGGCTTCGACGTGGACGTCGGCCCGCTGTTCCAGACCCCGGCGGAGGTCGCCCGGCAGGCCGTCGAGGCGGACGTGCACATCGTCGGGGTGTCGTCGCTGGCCGCCGGGCATCTGACGCTGGTGCCCGCGCTGCGCGAGGCGCTCGCCGAGGAGGGCCGCGGCGACATCATGATCGTGGTGGGCGGGGTGATCCCGCCGCAGGACGTACCGACGCTCCTGGAGATGGGCGCGACGGCCGTCTTCCCGCCCGGCACGGTGATCCCCGACGCGGCCCGCGACCTGGTGACGCGGCTGGCGGCGGATCTCGGCCACGACGAGCTGTGAGCCGGTGAGCTGATGGCCATCGATCTGGACACGTACGTCAAGGGCGTCCTGGACGGCAAGCGGGCGCTGGTGGCCCGCGCGATCACGCTGGTGGAGTCGGTGCGGCCGCAGCACCGGGCGCTGGCCCAGGAGTTGCTGACCCAGCTGATGCCGCACAGCGGCCGGGCCCGGCGGATCGGGGTGAGCGGGGTGCCGGGCGTCGGCAAGTCGACGTTCATCGACGCCTTCGGCACCATGCTGACCGGGCAGGGGCACCGGGTGGCGGTGCTCGCCGTCGACCCGTCCTCCACCCGGACCGGCGGTTCCATCCTCGGCGACAAGACCCGTATGGAGCGGCTGGCCGTCGACCCGGCGGCGTTCGTCCGGCCCTCCCCCAGCGCGGGCACGCTCGGCGGGGTGGCCAAGGCGACCCGCGAGTCGATCGTGGTCATGGAGGCCGCGGGCTACGACGTGGTGCTGGTGGAGACGGTCGGGGTGGGCCAGTCCGAGACGGCCGTCGCGGGCATGGTCGACTCCTTCCTGCTGCTCACCCTGGCCCGCACCGGCGACCAGTTGCAGGGCATCAAGAAGGGTGTGCTGGAGCTGGCCGATGTGATCGCGGTGAACAAGGCGGACGGGCCGCACGAGCGCGACGCCCGCGCGGCGGGCCGTGAACTGGCCGGTGCGCTGCGGCTGATGCACGGGAAGGACGCCTTCTGGACGCCGCCGGTGCTCAGTTGCAGCGCCCGCGAGTCGACCGGTCTGGACACCGTCTGGGAACGCCTGGAGCAGCACCGCGCCCTGCTGGACTCGGCGGGCCGCCTCACCGCCAAGCGCCGTGCGCAGCAGGTCGACTGGACCTGGAGCATGGTCCACGACGAGCTGCTGGGCCGGCTGCACGCCGACCCGGCCGTCCGCTCTCTCGCGCCCGAGCTGGAACAGCAGGTCAGGCAGGGCGGTCTGACGGCCACTCTCGCCGCCGAACGGATCCTGCGCGCCTTCACCGGGGGCGGCGCTCCGTCCGGCTCCGGCGGTCCCGGACCCGGCCATGGAGCAACGTGACATTGTATAGTGGGAGGTCATCGGGCTGAGCACCGCAGGCCGGTCACACGGAGGAGCGCACAGATGGCCCATCTCGAACCGCGGGCGATCTCCGTCCAGACCCATCTGCGCGACCAGGTCGCCGACGCGCTGCGGGCGGCGCTCATCGCCGGTGAGCTGCGCCCGGGGGTGATCTACTCCGCCCCCGCCCTCGCGGGCGAACTCGGCGTCTCCGCCACCCCGGTGCGCGAGGCCATGCTGGACCTGGCCCGGGAGGGCCTGGTCGAGGCGGTGCGCAACAAGGGCTTCCGGGTCACGGAGATGACCGAGCGGGACCTCGACGAGTTCACCGACATCCGTGCCCTGATCGAGGTCCCCACCGTGGGCCGTGTCGCCGCGTCGGCGACCACCGAGCAGTTGGAGGCGCTGCGTCCGCTGGCGCAGCAGATCGTCACGGCGGCGCGGGAGCACGACGTCCTGAAGTATCTGGAGGCCGACCACCGGTTCCATCTGGAGCTGCTGTCCCTGGCGGGCAACCACCATCTGGTGGCCGTGGTGGCCGATCTGCGCAAGCGCTCAAGGCTGTTCGGGCTCGGCAGCCTGAACGAGACCGGTCGCCTGGTCGCCTCCGCCGAGGAGCACGTCGAACTCCTCGATCTGCTGGTGGCCGGCCGGGGCCGGGAGGCGGAGGAGTGCATGCGCCGCCACCTCTCGCATGTGCGCACCCTGTGGGCGGACGGCCGGCCCGAGCCCGAGCAGCCCGGACCGGCCCTGCGGCTCGGCAACCGCTGACCCTCCCCGCCACCCGGACCGCCCCCCTCTCACCCGTCCCACCCGTCCTTCCCGTCCCGATCCCGCCGCGTCGGCCGAGTCCGGCGCGGCGGCTTTCGTATGCCCCACCGCCGTACGGACTCCTGCCGCCGCACGCCTGCCCGCCCCGCCCCTCCCCGTCCATCTGCGGGAAGCCCTCAATTCCTCCGGACGACTTCCCTGAGACATGTGACCTGTGCAATGGTACATGGCGCAGGTCGTGGCCATGTCAATCGTGGCGCGGCCGTGCGATCCGATCCGTCGGCGGCACGGCCCTCCCCTGAACACGACCTCCCCATCCCATCGGCCACGCCCCGCGTGGCCCGACCCCTCATGGGAGGCGCAGTGAGAAAGTCACCGGTCCGGCGAGTCCGGCGAAGTCTGGGCGCGGCAGTGCCGCTGGCCCTGGCCCTCGCCCTGGCCGTCGGCCTGCCCGCACAGCAGGCCGACGCGCGGACGGCGACCCCCGCATCCGCCCCGTCCGCCGCGCCCGCCCCCGCGGCGCACGGCGCGCGGCACACCGGGACCCCACCCGCGGCGCAGTCCGCCACGACCGCGGCCGGACACACGGGCCGGGGACGCCTGAAGGCGTCCGAGCTGCCCCCGCTGGCCGCGAGCGACGACGCCCTCAAGGAGCCCTACGGCGAGACGGCGAAGCCGCCGGTGCGGCCCTCCAAGTCGATGGAGACGGCGGCAGGCGGCGCTGCGGGGACGAAGCGCTCCGCCGCCACCTGCGACGTCTCCGGCTTCACCACCCGCACCGGCAGTGCTCTGGTGCGGCAGATCCGGACGTCCACGACCGACTGCGTGAACACCCTGTTCAACCTGACCGGCAACGACGCGCGCAACGCCTTCCGCGAAGCCCAGATGGCCACCGTCGCCGACGCCCTGCGCGACGGCTCGGCCGCCTACCCCGGCGACGCGAGCACCGGCATGCCGCAGACCGTTCTCTACCTGCGCGCCGGTTACTACGTGCAGTACTACAACGCGGGCACGGTGGGCCCCTACGGCAGCACCCTGCGCACGGCGATACGCGGCGGTCTCGACGCCTTCTTCGCGAGCGCGCACTCCCACGACGTCACCGACGCCAACGGCGAGACCCTCGCCGAGGCCGTCACCCTCATCGACAGCGCCGAGGAGAACGCCCGCTACCTCTACGTCCTCAAGCGGCTGCTGGCGGACTACAACATGTCGTGGAACGCGTCCTGGTGGATGCTCAACGCGGTCAACAACGTGTACACGGTGACCTTCCGCGGCCACCAGGTGCCCGAGTTCGTCACGGCCATCGAAGCGGACCCGAGCCTGATCGACTCCCTGTACCGCTTCGCCTCCGGCCACCTCGCCCTGCTCGGCACGGACCAGTCGTATCTGACGTCCAACGCGGGCCGGGAACTCGGCCGGTTCCTCCAGCACGCCTCGCTGCGGTCCAAGGTCCAGCCGCTCGCCGTCGCCCTGCTGCGCGCCTGCTCGATCACCGGCGCCACCGCGCCACTGTGGGTCGGCGTCGCCGAGATGACGGACTACTACGACCGGGCCAACTGCTCCGTGTACGGCACCTGCGACCTTGCGGCGCAGCTGACCAGGGCCGTCCTCACCACGACCTACCCGTGCAGCGCCAGCATCACCATCAAGGCGCAGCAGATGACCTCGGCGGAGCTGGCCGCCACCTGCACCAGCCTGCGCAGCCAGGACGCCTACTTCCACGGTGTGGTCAAGGACAAGGGCCCGGTGGCCGACGACCGCAACAGCACCATCGAGGTCGTCGTCTACGACTCCAGCGCCGACTACCAGACCTACGCCGGTGCCATGTACGGCATCGACACCAACAACGGCGGCATGTATCTGGAGGGCGACCCGGCAGCGGCCGGAAACCAGCCGCGCTTCGTCGCCTACGAGGCCGAATGGCTGCGCCCGGACTTCCAGATCTGGAACCTCAACCACGAGTACACGCACTACCTCGACGGCCGCTTCGACATGTACGGCGACTTCGACGCGGGCGTCACCACGCCGACCGTCTGGTGGATCGAGGGCTTCGCGGAGTACGTCTCCTACTCCTACCGCGGTGTCCCCTACCCCGAGGCCATGGACGAGGCGGGCCGCGGCACGTACGCCCTGAGCACGCTGTTCGACACCACCTACGACAACGACACCACCCGCGTCTACCGCTGGGGCTATCTCGCCGTCCGGTACATGCTGGAGCACCATCCCTCCGACATGGCCACGGTGCTCGGCGACTACCGCGCCGGTGACTGGAACGCCGCCCGCAGCTATCTCACCGGCACCATCGGCACCCGCTACGACAGCGACTGGCGCACCTGGCTGGCGTCCTGCGCGGCCGGCAGGTGCAGCGGCGGCACCACCACCCCGCCCGGCATTCCGTGCACCGGAACCGACGCGCGGGAGCTGGGCCAGAACTGCACACGCGCCGGCCAGTCCGCCACCACCGGGAACTACGCCTACCTCTATCTGCGCGTCCCGACCGGCACCTCCCGGCTGACCGTCACCACCTCCGGCGGCACGGGCGACGCCGACCTGTACTACAGCGCCGACGGCTGGGCGGGCACCGGCAGTTACACCCAGCGCGCCACCGGCCCCGGCAACAGCCACACCCTGACGGTCGACAACCCGCCGGCCGGCACCCACTACATCAGCCTGTACGCGGTGAACGGCTTCAGCGGAGTGAGCGTCGCCACCGCCTACTGAGCCGGACGGCCGCCCCGCGCCGGCAGAGCGCTGACCATCACGGGCGCGGGGCGGCCGCCGTCCGATGCCGCCTACGCCTGCGGGCCGCCCTCACCCTGGGCGGCCCGCAGGTCGGCGAGCAGTTCGGCCTGGCCCGCCAGGACCCCGGACAGGATGGTGCGGGCCACCCTGAGCAGCTCCGCCACATGCGGGCTGGTCAGGGAGTAGTACACGGTCGAGCCCTCCTTGCGGGTCACGACCAGGTTGGCGCGGCGCAGCACGGCCAGTTGCTGGGAGAGGTGCGCGGGCTCGATACCGATCTCGGGCAGCATCTCGGCGACCGCGTGCTCACGCTCGCTCAGCAGCTCCAGGACGCGGATGCGCGCCGGATGGCCGAGCGTCTTGAAGAACTCGGCCTTCAGCTGGTACAGCGGGGTGCTCATGCTGCTGCCGTCGCCTCTCCCGCCCGCCGGTACGGCCGACCGGACCGGACCTCGGCGCATCGCATCCACCCACTCGTCGTGCCGAACTCGTCGATTGCCGAGGTCAGCAATTCTATACACCGTGTCTTGCGGGTTCAGAGGGGCAGGGTGATCCAGATCGTCTTGCCCTGCCCGTCGGCGTCGCCGCGCACGACCGCGGTGCCGCCCAGGCCGAGGGTGAGTTCCATGACGGTGGCCAGGCCCCCGGCGGCCGTACCGCCGATCATCCCGGTCAGCCGCGGCCGGTAGGGGTGGCGGTCGTGGACGCCGAAGGCCAGGCAGTCCGCGCCCGCCGCGTAGAGCACCGTGGTCTGCGGGGAGAGCGCGGCCGCGTGCCGTACGGCGTTGGTGACCAGCTCGCTGACGATCAGCAGCGCCTGGCCGACGGCGGGATGGAGCAGGCTGACACCCCACTCCGTGAGTGCCTGCTCGGCGGTCTCCCGCGCCAGGCGCACGGCGGACGGCAGTGTCGGCACGGTCAGGACGTGGCGGTGGGGCAGGGCTTCGAGCCGCGTGGTCACGGTCATGGCCCCTCAGCCCCCTGTCCGGGCGAGCCGGAAGCCGGTGACGGTCCGCGGGCGCAGCCGCACGATCGTGTCGTGCGGGCCGTGCGTCCAGCCGCGCAGGACGCGCCGGTAGTGGGCGGCCTCGTCGGGATCGGCGACCACCTCGGCGGGGCCGTCGGCGGTGACGCTCCAGCCGGTGCCGGTGTCCCGGTCCACCTCGTCCACGTGGTACGCCGCCGAGGCGGGCACCGCGGCGGCCGGCACCGGGGTGCGCACGACGAGGCGGCCCGCCTGCCACACGTGCCGCCCCGGACGCACGACGGCCTGCTCCCGGCGGACGTACACCAGCCGTCCCAGGCGGCTGCCCTCCAGGAGCCACAGGGCCTCGGGGCCGGAGACCTCGGTCATGCGCAGCGCTGCGCGGGCGGTGCTCATCGGACGGGTTCCTCACTGCCGCGCTGCGGCCGGGCGGGGACGGCGGCGGGTTCGGCGGGCAGCGGCCCGGTCAGGTCGACGTGGTCGCGCGCGCCGCGCAGCGCCTCCGCGGTGGTCGCGTACTCGCGGCCCTCGCGGCGCAGCAGCTCCAGCGCGCCGACCGAGTCGAGGACCCGGCGCTGTCCCGGCCGTATCCCCGAGGTCATCACGGCGATGCCGCGCCGGTTCAGCTTCTCGACCACGTCCTTGAGGACCAGCGCGCCGGTGGCGTCCACCGTCGTCACCCGCGACATGCGCAGGACGACCACCCGGGCGCCGGCGACCTCGCCCAGTTCCCGCAGGAAGCGGTGGGCGGCGGCGAAGAACAGCGGCCCGTCGATGCGGTAGGCGACGATGTGTCCGGCCGACAGGGCGTCAGCCGCGGCCGTGCGCTCGCCCTCCCCGCCGTCCCGCCCGTCCGGCTCGTCCAGCGGCATCCGGTCGAGGCGGACCTGCCGGGCGACCGCGCGCAGGGCGAGGGCGCCCGCGACGACGAGGCCGATGATCACGGCGTAGACCAGGTCGAGGGCGAGGGTCGCGGCGGCCGTGAGGACGAGGGTCAGCGCGTCCGAGCGGGTGGCGCGCGCCATCGCCTTCAGCGAGGCCACCTCGACCATGCGGACCGCGGTGGCCAGCAGCACGCCCGCGAGCGCGGCGAGCGGGATCTGCGACACGAGCGGCGCGGCGGCGAAGACGATCACCGCGAGGACGGCGGCGTGGGTCAGCGCGGCGAGCCGGGAGCGCGCCCCGGTGCGGACGTTGACCGCGGTGCGCGCGATGGCGCCGGTGGCGGGCACCCCGCCGAACAGCGGGGCCGCGATGTTGGCGAGCCCCTGCCCGAACAGCTCCCGGTCCGGGTCGTGCTTCTGCCCCGTCGTCATCCCGTCGGCCACCGAGGCGGACAGCAGCGACTCCAGGGCGGCCAGGGCGGCCACCGCGACCGCGGGTGCGAGCAGCGAGCCGAGCGCCCCCGCGTCGAGGAAGGCCAGCGACGGCGCGGGCAGTCCGGCGGGCAGGTCGCCGATCGGCGTGGCCGCGTCCAGACCGGCGAGCCGCGCCACCGCGGTGGCGGCCACGACGGCGACGACGGAGAACGGGACGGCGGGCCGGCGGCGGGCACCGGCCAGCATGAGCGCCGCCACGGCGACGGCGAGGCCGACCGCCGTCCAGTTCGGTGTCCTCGCGAACTCCTCGACGGCCCGCCAGGTCACCACCAGCACGCGGTCGCCCTCGGGTTTGGCCACGCCCAGCGCGTTCGGCACCTGCTGCAAGCCGATCACACAGGCGATGCCGAGCGTGAAGCCCGCCACCACGGGGGCGGGCACGTACTGCATGTACTTCCCCGCCCGCAGCACGGCGAGGCCGACCAGCAGGAAGCCCGCGATCAGGCCGACGGTGAGCACCCCGCCCGCCCCGTACCGGCCGAAGATCGGTACCAGGACGACGGTCATGGCACCGGTGGGCCCGGACACCTGGAGGTTCGATCCGCCGAAGACGGCCGCGACCGCCCCGGCCACCACGGCGGTCGCGAGGCCCGCCTCCGCGCCGAGTCCGGAGGACACCCCGAAGCCGAGCGCGAGCGGCAGCGCCACGATCGCCACGGTCAGACCGGCCAGCAGGTCTCGGCGCGGATCCCGGCGGACGTCCGCCAGGTCGGACCGCGCGGGCAGCAGCGAGCGCGCCGAGCGGGCGGCCCGTGTCAGCGGGGTGCTCATCGCGTGGCGACCTCGGCTTCCCGCAGCACATTCCGTACCGGCACCGGCCCGACCCCTCGACTGTCGACTCTCCCGCCGTCCGCCCCAGGCCGGGCGCACGCGCAAGGCTGTGCCCGCGCTTCCTGCGGGCACAGCCAACACAGCATCTAACCAATTGCGAACTTTTGCAATTCAGCAGCACCGCGCCGCCGCGCACCGCGCCGCGGCGGCGCCTCGCAGCGGCCGCTCGGCTCTCCCGTCCGCTACGAGGCGGCCTCCCGCGCGGCCCGGCGGTGGCGCCGCACGGCGTCACGGTTGGCGCAGGCGTGGGAGCAGTACCGCTGGCGCCCCGGCCGACTGTGGTCGACATAGGCGTCACCGCACTCGGGCAGGGCGCAGCGGCCGAGGCGCCGCATCCCGTGCGCGGTGAGGTGCTGGGCCGCCGCGACGGTGGTGGAGGCGGTGAGGACCGCGCCCAGACCCGCGCCGTCCGGCCGGTAGTGCAGGTGCCAGCCGCTGCCGTCGTGGTCGGTGACGGTGGGCGGCCCCGCGTAGCGGGTCAGCAGCGCGTTGAGGACCGCGACGCGGGCCGGTTCGTCCTCGGCGTCGACCAGGCGCCGCCAGCCGCGGAGATAGTCGCGCACCAGCGCGGCGTCGCCCTCGCGGGCCTCGTTCTCCAGGGGCATGCCGACGGCGACCCAGCGCGCGGTGATGTCCTCGATGCCGGTGGGCGGCCGGTTGAGCAGGTCGATCACGTTGTCCAGCAGAGGGCGCCCGTAAGGGTTTACATGCACAAGAGCATTACATCACCGTCGGGTCATGACCGCCCGCGACCGCATCCGCACCCTGCCCCCGACGACGCCCGACGCCCCTCGCGCCCCTTCGCGCGCCGCCCCGGCGGGGACCGGGAGCGGACCGGGGTGGCTGCCGCTGGCCGCCTGCTGCCTCGGTACGTTCCTGCTGCTGCTGTACACGACGGTCGTGACCGTCGCCCTGCCCGGCATCGGCGCCGGTCTCGGCGCGGACCACGGCGCCCAGCAGTGGGTGATCGACGTCTACACCCTCGCGCTGGCCGGACTGCTGCTCGGCGCCGGTGCGATCGGCGACGCGCTCGGCAGCCGCCGGGTGTGCCTCGCGGGGCTGGCCGGATTCACCCTGGCCACCCTGGCGTGCGGACTCGCCACCTCGCCGGGCCTGCTGATCGCGGCACGGGCCGGCCAGGGCGTGGCCGGGGCCGCGATGCTCGCCACCATCGTCCCGCTGATCGGACTGACCTATGTACGCCCCGGGCAGCGGGCGACCGCGTTCGCGGTCTGGGGCGCGGTGGCGGGAGCCGCCTCGGCGGTCGGTACCGTCTGCGGCGGCGTACTGACGGAGTACGCCGGATGGCGCTGGCTGTTCCTCGGCTCGCTCCCCCTGTGCGCCGGGGCGCTGGCGCTGGCCGCCCGCTCGTTGCCGCACGCGACGGTGCCTCCGTCACCGGCCTCGGCCCCGGCACCGGCCCGGGCCTCGGCACCGGCACCGGCACCGGAGCCGGAGCCGGAGCCGGAGCCGGGCTTCGCCCCGTGCGGGGACCGGACGGCCCGGCGCCTGTTCCGCGCCCGGGTGGACTGGCCGGGCATCGTGCTGGTCAGCGTCGCGGTGACAGGTCTCGCCTACGCGGTGATCTCCGGCGGCGAATCGGGGTGGGGCGCGCCGGACTCGCTCGCGGGCTGGCTCACGGCCCTGTGCGCGGGGGGCGGATTCGTACTCGCCGAACGGCGCTGCCCGCGGCCCATCCTGCCGCCCGCGCTCGTCACGGCACCGAGGTTCGTCGCGGTCCTGCTGGCGGCCTTCGGGTACTACTTCGCCGCGTTCGGGGCGCTGCCCGCCCTGGCGACGTGGATGCAGACCGGTCTCGGCCTGGCCTCGCCGGCCGTCTCCCTCGTCCTCGTCGCCCAGCTCGTGGTCTTCGTCGCGGTCTCCGGCCTGGTCAGCAGGCACCTCCACGCGCTCCACCCGGCCTGGACCCTCGGCGCGGGCACGATCCTGGTCGGCGTCGGCGCGCTCACCGCCACCGCGGTGGCCGGGCGGCCGGCCTGGCCCGTGCTGCTGCCGTTCCTGGTGCTCAGCGGAGCCGGCGCGGGCGTGGTCTCGCCCGTGCTGCCCGCCGTCGCCATCGCCACGGCCCCGCCCCACCACGCGGGCGCGGCCGGCGGCGCGGCCAACGCCGTCCGACAGCTCGGCCTCACCCTCGGCGTGGCGGTCTGCGGCACCCTCACCCGCACCTCGACCGCCCCCCGTATGTCCCTCGCCTGCGCCGCCTGCGCGCTCGTCGCCGTCACCACGGGAGCACTCGCCGTCCGGCTGCTGCGGCGCTCGGGCGGCGGATGAGCGGAGCGGCCTGGACCGGGCCGTACGCCCCCCCCGGAACCGGAAAACGCTCAGGGACGGTCTCGGGTTCCTCCGAAACCACCCCTGACCTGCGACTCTCACGAGTCGGGACGACAGGATTCGAACCTGCGACCCCTTGCCCCCCCCAGATCGATGAGTCGGGGGAAATCATGACATGTGCTGCAATCAGAGGATGCACGGCGTGTATATCTGTACGTGCTGTGCACCCATCGACACGGACGCCGGCCCCCAACTGGTCCCCAAGTGCGCCACCTGCCCCTCGGGCCGCCCTCGTCACAGACGGTCGCTAGGCGACCACGGTTACGACCACGACAAGTACCGCGGCCTGGTCCGGGGCCTCGGCGTGAAGCCGTTGATCGCGCGCCGCGGCACCGAGCACGGCTCCGGCCTGGCCGCCCAACGCTGATTCGCAGAGCGCGCGTTCGCCCATCTGTCCTGTTCCGCAGCCCGCGGATCCGCTGGGAGATACGCAACGACATCCCCGAAGCCCCCTCACCCTCGGATGCGCACTCATCGGCCGGCGACGCCTGAAGTCATTCCGACAGGAGTTCTTGCTCGACAGGCTCGGCGGCTCTCCGGATTACCCACCGGTCATGTGGTCACGCCTCTTGCCGGGAGACTGCTCGGGCCGTTACGTTCCCGGCCAACCCGATCGTCTACGCGCGTCACGTCACCAGGAGAAGTGCATGAGCATGCGTAAGGCCGTCCTGCCCGCAATCGCCCTGCTCGGTGCGGTGGTTGCCGTGGTCGCCACCACCGGAGTGACTGCGGCCCGGACAAGTGACGCGCCGACGACCACGGCCCCCCGATGGGAACCGGCCGGACACGACATGCGAAGCGGCATCAGCGGGCTCGCCGTCGTCTCACGCTCGGGCAGCACCTACCGAACCCTGATCGCCCGGGACAACAAGCTGCCCGGAGAGAACCGCATCGCCCGACTCACCTACCGCCCCGGTGGGTCCGGGCGCGCAACCGTCGTACAGCCGCTCGATTGGAGGGGCGATGCCGAGCCGATCGACCTGGAGGCGCTCGAAGCGGTGCCCGGCACCTCCGACGAGTACCTGGCAGTGGCGAGCCGGGGACTCATATACCACCTCGAGGTCACCGACGACGGGAACGCGGCCGAGGTCCGCGACCTCTCGCCGCTCCCGGCGATCGGTCAGGGCGACAACTTCGAGAGCCTCACGCTGATTTCGCGCCATGGCAGGCTGGTGGCGGTCTGGGCCGACAGGGGCGAGGGCGAGGGCCGAGCGGCGACGCTCTACGCGGCACCACTGTCGTTCAACCAGTACGGGGAGTCGGTGTTCGGCGCCGTGACGAAGGCCGTCTACCGTGCTCCGTATCCCACGGGAGACGTCCGGCACGTCTCCGACCTCTCCGTCACAGACTCGGGTCGGCTGCTGATCGCTTCGGCGTCGGACGACGGTGACGACGGGCCGTTCGACTCGGCGGTGAGCGACGCGGGCTCGGTGTCGCTCGACCGCTCGGGCCAGGTGCGGCTCACGGTGGCCAAGTCCCCAAAGGTGCTGCGGAAGTTCAAGGACCACAAGGTTGAGGCATTGGACTGCGTGTCCGGCTCCGGCGTCGCGGTCCTTGGCACGGACGACGAGAATTCGGGCGGCGGCGTGACGACCGCCCGTATCTGTGACTGACCCTCGGCTCAGCTCGTGAGCCGGTCCGCACAGCCGACCGAGTTCCTGCGGCAGGTGTTCCCAGGAGATCCCGGTACGCAGGACGAACAGGATGCCCTGGAAGACCAGCCGGTCCGGATGCCGCTTGCGTCCTGGGTGCCTGGTCCGTCACTCGACCTTGGGCAGCAGCGGCTCGATCACCGCCCACAGTTCATCGCCGACCTCCCACGGCTTCGGCCGTGCCACTTCGCACCCCCAGACCACCGGTTCCGGAGTGGTCCAACCACCTCGGAGGTCATTTCCAGTCCGGAGCCGTGGGCGACGCCGCGTCGGGCGATCAGCTGGGCTGGCGCGCGCGGGAGCGCTCCGCAGCGCGTG
Organism: Streptomyces sp. PsTaAH-124; assembly: GCF_000373685.1. NCBI lineage: Bacteria > Bacillati > Actinomycetota > Actinomycetes > Kitasatosporales > Streptomycetaceae > Streptomyces > Streptomyces sp. PsTaAH-124. Next base: position 138,535 of record NZ_KB892165.1, read on the forward strand.
GCTGCGGAGCACCTAGCGACGTTCAGTCGACTATCTTGCCGTTTTGCGTACCACCCACGCAGGTCCCGGTGTGGGGTATCTGCGCCTTGCTCCAGTCGACCGTTCCGCCGCCCGCCGTGCACTCGCCCGGGGTGAGGGCGGCGCCGTCCTGACTCGGGGTGTGGGTGGCGGCGGTGGCGGTGGCGGCGCCCGTGAGGCCGAGTCCGGTGAGGGCTGCCGTGGCGATGACGGCGGCGAGGGCTCGTCGAATGCGCATTTGTTTTCCCCTTCTGCGGATTGCCTTGACTGGGACACTCACCAGCGTGATGTTCACCCGTACGGGTGGCACATCACGTTAGGCCGTTCGGGTGACGGTGCTGTCGGGTGAGGGATCGGCGACGCGGCCCGTCGGACAACCAGGGACCCGCTTGCCGGAACACACGTAGCGGCCCGCCGTGTACCGGCGAGCCGCTAGGCGGGATGACCCGAAGATCAGGAGCCGCTGCCCGTGGGCATACGGTAGGCCACCCACGAATCGGCCATTCGCTGCGCCTGGCCGACGGTGAATCGGTACATGCACGCGTCGTCCATCATGTCCCTGTAGTTGTGCAGGTCGAAGGGTGCCTCGGGGCACCCTTCGGTGGCGGACGCCTGTGGCGCGGTGTCGGCCACGTAGTCACCAGGAGGTTCACACCCGTTGTCGTAAGTGCGGTACAGGTTCAGCCAGTGTCCCGTTTCGTGGACCACGGTCCTGCCCTGCGCCGTGTTGTCGCGGTCGCCGGGAAGAGTGTCGTACCCGGCGGTCTGCGATCACTGCGGCTACGGCCGAGGGGAGTTCGGGGGTGCGTGCGGCAGTACGGCCGCCGGGCGGCGCTCTCCGCACACCTCAGCGTGCTCCGCGCACCTCGCTCGCTGCCGAGCCCGATCGTCGTGACCCGCTGACCCCGGTCAAGGGCGCCGGTCCCCATCTGGTCCCCAAAAATGATCAAGGGGCGGTTTCGGATGCCTCCGAAACCGCCCCTGATCTGCGACTCTCACGAGTCGGGACGACAGGATTTGAACCTGCGACCCCTTGACCCCCAGTCAAGTGCGCTACCAAGCTGCGCCACGTCCCGATGCGCTCTCGTGCGGTGGACCGCGTGAGCGCGCGAAGGTCACTTTACCGCACGCCGGGGGCGGTGCCGAAGGGGGCACTCGGGGCGGCACGGCGACAAGGGAGAATCGTGGGTATGAGCAGCACATCATCCGACCGGGTGGTCGGTGCGCGGGACCGGGACAGTGAGGGGCGGGCGCGCAACGCCCGGCCACGCGACGGCCTGGGGCGCCCGCTGCCCTACGGCGCGGACGGAGTGGCGCGGCAGCCCGAGGGGGTGGTGCGCACCCCGGACCGGACGGTCGCCGAGGCGCAGACGCTGCTGGACGCGGGACGGCCGTTCCACGCGCACGAGGTCTTCGAGGACGCCTGGAAGTCCGGGCCCGAGGGCGAGCGCGGGCTGTGGCGCGCGCTGGCCCAGCTCGCGGTGGGCCTCACGCACTCCGCCCGCGGCAATGTGACCGGCGGCGCCCGCCTGCTGCGGCGCGGCGCGCAGGGCGTACGGGACTGGACGACGGACTCCGGGGTGCCGGAGCCGTACGGCATGGACGCGGCCGGGCTCGTGGGCTGGGCGCGGGCACTGGCCGACGCGGTGGAGGACGGGACGGCCGGGGTGGTGGACGCGGCACGGAGCGCGCCCCGGCTGCGCGCCGGGGCGTAGGCGCCCCGGCGGATCCGCCCCGCAAAAGCGCCGCCGGTGACCGGGTGCAGCACCTGGTGCACGCGGTGTCAGTGCCCTGGGGCACACTCGGGGTGTGCGAGAGATTCATGTCATCGGTATCGGCGCGGGCGACCCCGACCAGCTCACGTTGCAGGCGGTCAGGGCGCTGCGCGACACGGACGTGTTCTTCGTCCTGGACAAGGGCGAGGTGAAGTCGGACCTCGTGCGGCTGCGCCGGGACATCCTGGACGCCCATCTGCCCGAGGGCGGGTACCGGGTGGTGGAGGCGCGCGACCCGGAGCGGGACCGCGCGGCGGGCGGCCGGGGCTACTCCCCCGCCGTCGACCAGTGGCGCAGCGCCCGCGCGGACCTCTACGAGCGGCTGATCACCGGCGAGCTGGGCGAGGACGACACCGGCGCGTTCCTCGTCTGGGGCGATCCCGCGCTGTACGACAGCACCCTCGGCATCCTGGAGGAGGTGCTGGCGCGCGGTGCCGTGGAGTTCTCGTACGACGTGGTGCCCGGCATCAGCAGTGTCTCCGCGCTGGTGGCCCGGCACCGCACCGGGCTCAACCGGGTGGCCCGGCCGGTGCAGATCACCACGGGACGGCGGCTGGCCGAGGGGTTCCCCGAGGGGGTGGACGACGTGGTGGTGATGCTCGACGCGCAGCAGGCGTTCCGGCAGTACGCCGACCAGGACATCGACATCTACTGGGGCGCCTACATAGGCACCCCGGACGAGATCCTCGCCTCCGGTCCGATCGCCGAAGCCGGGCCGCGCATCGAGCGGCTGCGCGCCGAGGCCCGGGAGCGCAAGGGGTGGATCATGGACACGTATCTGCTGCGTCGCAGGCCGCAGGGGTAGGCGGGGCGCCGGAAGGCGGTGCGGCCGGGGGGTGTGCGCCGGTGCGCCGACGGCTCCCGGTCCGGCCGGTCACCTCGTGTTCCGCCAGGGTGCCCACGTCCCAGCCGGCCTCCCGGCAGGCGGCGACGAGGCCGGGCAGGGCGCCGAGGGCGGCGTGCCAGCAGCCGGGGGCCGAGGCGCGGTCGGTGTCGTGCAGCAGGACCGTGCCGCCGCCGCGGAGATCGGCCATGACGCTCGCGTGCACGGAGGCAGCGGTCGCGTCCGTCGTCCAGTCCCGGCCCCACGCGCTCCACAGCACGGGCCGCAGGCCCAGGCGCCGGGCGGCGGCCCAGCGGCCGCCGGTGAGGATGCCGTAGGGCGGCCGGTACCAGAGCGGGCGGCGGCCCGTGAGAGCGTGCACGGCGCGGACCGCGCGCGCCGTCTCCCGCAGGTCCCGGCCCGGGTCGGGCAGCCAGGGGCGGCTGTGGGTCCAGCCGTGCACGGCGACCTCGTGTCCGCGTCCGGCGATGGCGCGGACGAGTCCGGGGTGGCGGACCGCGCTCTCGCCGAGCACGAAGAAGGTGGCGCGGACGTCGAGCCGGTCCAGCGCGTCCAGGAAGTGCGGGGTGCTCGCGGGGTCGGGGCCGTCGTCGAAGGTGAGCGCGACATGGCCGGGCCGGCCGTGTCCGGCCAGGTGCGGCAGACAGCGGGAGCGGAAGCGCGGCAGCCAGGACGCCGCCGGGGCGATGTGCGCGGCGGCCAGGGCGGCCACGGCGGCGAGGGAGGCCACGGGCACGAGCGTCCCCGCCGAGGCGAGGGGGGCGAGGGGGCCAGCGGGAGGGACAGAGGTGGCGGAGGCGACGGGGGTGGCGCTTTCCGCGGTGGGAAGGGGCGTGCGGGGCACCGGCGCAGAGCGCCGTTCGGTGCCCTCGGCCCACCGGCCGCTGCCCTGCGCCGGTTCCCCGCCGCTCATGGACCTGCTCCCGCGCATCGGCCCTCACCCGAAGCGTGAGGCGAGGCGCCGGTACAGGGCGGGTGCGGCGCCGCGGATCCGGCCGGGCAGCCGGGTCCAGCCGGGGACATAGATCTCGTCCCGGCCGCGGGCGACCGCCTCCCACACGGCGTCGGCGACCCGGCCCGCCGGAACGGGCCGGGGCCGCGCGCGCCGGTACGGCACACCCCGGCGGTCGAAGAAGGGCGTGTCCACGACGCCGGGCACCACATGGCTGATGCCGACGCCGGTGCCGCGCAGTTCGTAGCGGACGGCGTCGGCGAAGGTGGCCAGGGCGGCCTTCGCGGCCGAGTAGACCGCCTCGTCGCGTACGCCGACCGTGCCCGCGAGGGAGCCGATGATGACCACGCGGCCGGTGCCCCGCCCCACCATGTGCGGCAGCAGCAGCCGGACCAGGTGCACCGTGGCGAGCACATTGACGTCGAAGACCTCGTCGATCGCGGGCTGGGGCATGGTGCTGAAGGGACCGGCCCAGCCGATGCCCGCGCCCGCCACCAGCAGGTCCACCCCGCCGACGCTGTCGAGGGCGAACTGGGCGAGGCGGCGCTCGGCCCCCGGCCCCGACAGGTCCGCGGCGTAGGCCAGTGCCGAGGTGCCCCGGGCGACCTCCTCCAGGCGGGTGCGGTCGCGTCCGTTGAGCACCATCCGCCAGCCGCCCTCGGCGGCGAGCCGCCGGGCGACGGCCGCGCCGATCCCGGAGGAGGCGCCGGTGACCAGCGCGCCCCCGCCGGCCGGCCGGCCGCCGTCGCCTCCGCGACGCTCGGTGCCCGGCGCCGCCGGTGCCCCGGGGCGGGTCCCGGAGCCGGACCGTGCGCGGGAAGGGGCTTGGGTCATCGGGGCACCTCTGGATCGACGGGCCCGGGACCGGCGGTGCGGCCCCGGCGGTCCGGTACGGCGTGCCGGGCGTGGAGCGTCCCGGGGGCCGGGTCTGAAACGCGGGACGGGCGGGGGTGTCCGTCGGGACGGGCTGGGTGTCCGTTCGGGTGACTGCGGTTCGTTTGGCTGCGGTGCGTGAGGGTTACTCACTTCCAGTGTCGTCCGAAACGCCCGTACCGCCACCGGTGCCCGCCGCTCGGGGCCCCCTGACCGGCCCGGGGGCCGCCGCTCCCGCCGCGTTCGAAGGCCCCGCCGCCGAGGGGACCGCCGCCGGGGCCGGGCGGCTGCTCGTCGTCAGCGCGTCCATGGGCTCGGGGCACGACACGGTCGCCGCCGAGCTGGTGCGCCGGGCCCGCGCCGCCGGGAAGGAGGCGCGGGCCGTCGACATGCTGGAGCTGCTGCCCTGGGGCCTGGGCACGGGGCTGCGCGGCGGCTACCAGGCCGCCGTACGGCACTGCCCGTGGCTCTACGCCGGTGTCTACGACCTCTTCCTGCGGCCCGGCCCCCGGCCCCGGCCGAGCGGGACACCGCTGGCACGGCTGGCCGGTGACCGGCTGCTGGAGCTGGTGCGGCACACGCGTGCCGATGTGGTGGTGCCGGTGTTCCATCTGGCGGCCCAGCTCACCGGCCATCTGCGGGCGCGCGGGGCGCTGCGCGTGCCCAGCGCGGTGGTCGTGGTGGACTTCGCGGTGCACCGCCAGTGGCTGCATCCCGGCAACGATCTGCACCTGTGTCTCACGGACCGGGCCGCCGACGAGGTGCGCGCGGCCCTGGGGCGGCCCGCCCGGGTGACCGGCCCGGTGGTGGACCCCGCGTTCTTCGCCGGACCGTCCCCCGGCACACCGGGGCCGACGCGCCCCCCGGAGTCGTCGGCGTCGCCGAGGTCGCCGAATTCATCGGATTCACCGGATCCAGCGGATGCAGCGGATCCAGCGGGTTCGTCGGAGTGGCGGCGTCGCTTCGAGCCGTACGGACCGGGTCGTCCGGCGGTCCTGGTCTCGGCGGGCGCCTGGGGGGCCGGGGCGCGGCTGCACCGCACCGCGCGGCTGCTCGCCGCGCACGGCTACCTGCCCGTCGTGCTCTGCGGGCGCAACGACCGGCTGCGCCGCGCCCTGTCCGGTGTGCCCGGGGTGCTCACGCCCGGCTGGGTGACGGACATGCCCGCCCTGCTGCGCACCTGCGCCGCCCTGGTGGACAACGCGGCCGGGCAGACCGCCGTCCAGGCGCTCGCCGCGGGGCTGCCGGTCGTGGGCTACCGGCCGCTGCCGGGGCACGGGGCGGAGGGGGTCCGCCGGATGGCGGCGGCCGGGGTGTCCGACCATGTACCGGACGAGGCCGGGCTGCTGGACTCCCTCGCCCGGCTGACGGCGCGCGGTCCGGAGCGCGCGCGCCGCGTCGCCGCCGGGCACGCGCTGTTCCGCGCGGACGCGCTGGCGGAGGCCGTACGCCTGCCCGGCTGACCACCCGCGCCCCGGTGGCCCCGGCCCGTCACCACTCCTGGGCCCTCGCCTCGTCCAGGCGTCCGACGACGGCGATGTTCTCGCGGTCCTCGGCGTCCTCGCTGGGTACGGCGGCGAACCAGGCGTCGAGGATCTCGTCGAGCAGCGGCTGGGAGGTCAGCCGCAGGCCGAGGGCGAGGACGTTGGCGTCGTTCCAGCGGCGGGCGCCGTCCGCCGTGGCGGCGTCGGTGCACAGGGCCGCGCGGACGCCGGGCACCTTGTTGGCGGCGATGGACGCGCCGGTGCCGGTCCAGCAGCACACCACCGCCTGGTCGCAGCGGCCCTCGGCGACATCCCGCGCCGCCGCCTGCGAGCACACCGCCCAGCGCGGGTCGCCGCCGGGGCGCAGCGCGCCGTGGGCGGTGACGTCGTGGCCGCGCTCCGCGAGCGCGGCCACCAGGGCGCGGGCCACGGGCGCGTCCAGGTCGGAGGAGACGGAGATCCGCATGCCCGGCAGGCTACGCCTGGAACAGGCTCATGCCGAGCAGCAGTGCGCAGACGAACAGGGCCGCACCGCCGAGCACGGCGACCAGGCGGGAGTGGCGGCGCAGCGAGGTGCGCAGGCCGGGGCGGCGCGCGGGCACGCGGTGGACGGTGGTGTTCCAGCCGGTGTCCACGGCGGACGTCTGCGGGCGCGCGGCGCGGTCAGGAGCGCCCTGGGGCGCCGCCCGGTGCCGGGCGGGTGAGGCGGGTGCGTAGGGCTCGACGGCGTGGCCGGGCAGCTCCGGCGGCAGCGGTTCCGGTGCGCCCCGCCAAGCGCCGCTGCGGAACCAGTCCGCCGTCTGCCGGGCGGTGGGCCGCTCCTCGGGCCGCTTGGCGAGCAGGCTCAGCAGGTACGCCTCGAAGGCGGGCGGCAGCACGGCGCCGCGCTGGTGCGGGGGCACGGGCGGGGAGTCGACGTGCTGGTAGAGCAGCCCGGTGGCGGTGTCCGACTCGAAGGGCGGGCGGCCGACGGCCAGTTGGTAGAGCACGCAGCCCAGTGAGTACAGGTCGGAGGCCGGGGAGGCGGGGGTGCCGATGGCGCGCTCGGGGGCCAGGTAGAGGCCGGTGCCGACGATCTGCCCGGTGGTGGTGAGTCCGGCGGACGGGTCGTCGAGGAAGCGCGCGATGCCGAAGTCGCCGATGCGGACCGTGCCGTCGCGGTCGCTGAGCAGGTTGCCCGGCTTGATGTCGCGGTGCACGATGCCCTGGGTGTGGGCGGCGGCCAGGCCCTCGGCGGCCTGTTCGGCGACCTGGGCCAGCCGGTCGGGGGTGAGCGGGCCGCCCGCGTTCAGTTCGCCCGAGAGGCTGCCGCCGTCGACCAGTTCCATGACGAGGAAGCAGCGGTGCTCCCAGGTGCCGAAGTCGAGCGTGCCCACCACGTGCGGGTGGTGGAGCCGGGCGGAGGTCTGCGCCTCCAGCCGGAAGCGGGCCTCGGCCGAGGCGTCGGCGAGGTCACTCAACAGCAGTTTGACCGCGACCGGCCGGCCGAGGACCTCGTCCTGGGCCTGCCAGACCTCCCCCATCCCGCCCCGCCCGATGACCGCGTGGAGCCGGTACCGATCCGCCACCAGCACCTGTAGACCGCCCTCTGTCCCCGAAGTCGACACTGTCCCTACCCCCTGTGCCCGCCCCGTCCCGGTGGTGGGCACGGCGGCAGCCGAGCCACCGCCTCCGGGTCGCGGCAACCGGCTCATCTTAACGATCACTTGGCCTGCCGCCGACCGGATCATTGCCCTGGCGCCCGCCGGGCGGGCCAGGGCCGCCCGCCGTACTGGATCCTTCCGGGTGAAAAGCGGAACGTCGCTCTTCGTACCAGTATGTAGAACTGATCATGTATGTCATGGTCGCCCCTGACCCACTGATCCACTGGGAAGGGAGAGGACGACCTTGGACCCACTGACCTGGCTGCTCATCCCGCTGGCGACCGTGATCATGGCCGCTCTGTGGGGCCTCTGCGCGGGGCGTCCGCGGCGTGCCGACGACTGGACGAACGTGCAGCGCTACGACCGGCTGCGGGCGGCCCTGGCCCGTGCCACCGCGTCCGCCTCGGCCCCGGCGTCCACGGCCTCGTAGGGGCGTAGGGCGTACGTAGGGGCGCAGAGCGTAGGACGTGCCCCGGGCCGTGCCTCAGGTGAGCAGCAGTTGCACACCCCCCACGACCGTCGCCGCGATCACCAGCCGTTCGAAGAGCCGCTGGTCGATCCGGTCGACGGCCCACCGGCCGAGCAGCGCCCCGGGCACCACGAACACCGCGAGGGCCGCGTCGAGCAGCAGCGAGCGGCCGTCGATCAGGCCGAGGCCCGCGCTGAACGGCACCTTGGCGACGTTGACGATCAGGAAGAAGAAGGCCGACGTCCCGAGGAACCCGAGCTTGCGGAAGCCCGCGGAGAGCAGATAGAGCGACATCACCGGGCCGCCCGCGTTGGCGACCATGGTGGTGAAGCCGCCGAGGACACCGTAGGAGCGGGCCTTGAGGCGGCCGGAGCGGGTGGTGACCGCCTCGGGTTCACCGGGGCGGTCGGCCGCCCGGCGCCGCAGGACCGTGACGGCCGCCATCAGCAGCAGGATGGCGCCGATCGAGACGCGTACGACCCCGTCGTCGGCCCACAGCAGGAACAGCGTGCCGACAACCACCCCGGCGGCCACGGCCGGGAACAGCCGCCACAGCGTGGGCCAGTGGGCGTGGCGCCGGTAGGTGAGCACGGCGAGGACGTCCCCCGCGATCAGCAGCGGCAGCAGCACCCCGGTCGAGGCGCGGGCGGGCAGCAGCGCCGCGAAGATCGCGAGGCTGACCGTGTTGGCCCCGCTGACGGCGGTCTTGGAGAAGCCGACGAGCAGGGCCGCGAAGGCGAGCGCCGCGAAGCCCCAGCCGGTGAGGTGCCACAGATTCATCGTGTCCATGCGGACACCGATGCTATGTCCGCACGCGCGGTGCGGGTTCCGGCGGGGTGTGCGTCAGCTGTCCGGCGTCTGTTCCGGCAGGTGTTCCGGCGGGAGTTCCGGCGGGAGTTCCGGTGCAAGTCCCGTCAGGCGTACCGCGCCCGCAGCTCGCGCTTGAGCACCTTCATGCTGGGGCCGAGCGGCAGCGCGTCGGTGAACTCCACGCGGCGCGGGTACTTGTGGCGGCCCAGGTGCTCCTTGGCCCAGGCGGTGACGGCGGCGGCGTCCGGCCCGGCGCCGGGTGCCGGGACGACGACCGCGCACACCTCCTCGCCGTGCAGGTCGTCGGGCAGGCCGATGACGGCCGCCTGGGCGACGGCGGGGTGGCGCAGCAGCACCTCCTCGACCTCGCGCGGGTAGACGTTGTAGCCGCCGCGGATGATGACGTCCTTCTTCCGGTCGACGATGCGCAGGAAGCCCTCGTCGTCCTTGGTGCCGAGGTCGCCGGTGCGGAACCAGCCGTCGACGAGCGCCTCGGCGGTGGCCTCGGGGCGGCCGAGATAGCCGGAGAAGACGTTGTGGCCGCGCACCACGACCTCGCCGACCTCGCCCGGCGGCAGCAGTTCCACGCGGTCCTCGGTCTCGGCGCGGGCGATCTCGACGTCCACGCCCCACAGCGGGTGGCCGATGGAGCCGGGCCGCGTGCCGAACACCGGCTGGTTGACGGCTGCGGCCGGGGAGGTCTCCGACAGCCCGTAGCCCTCGTGGATCCTCGCGCCGAACGCCGCCTCGAACCGCTCCAGCACGGCGACCGGCAGGGAGGCGCCACCGGAGACGCACAGGCGCAGGTCCGGCAGGACGTCGGCGCCGGGCGCCGCGGCGGCCAGGGAGACGAACATGGTCGGCACGCCGTGGAAGGTGTTGACGCCCTCCTTCACCATCAGCTCGATCGCCCGGGACGCGTCGAAGCGCGGCAGCAGGACGAGGGTGGCCCCGGCCCGCCAGGTGGAGTTCATGGACACCGTCTGGCCGAAGGCGTGGAACAGCGGGAGCGCGCCGAGGGCGATGTCGTCGGGGCGGATGTCGTTGGCGTCGAAGGCGTTGACGGTCGCGTTCATCACCAGGTTGAAGTGGCTGAGCACGGCGCCCTTGGGGACGCCGGTGGTGCCGCTGGTGTAGAAGACGACGGCCGGGTCGTCGGCGGCCCGGGTGACGTAGGAGGGCAGCGGTTCGGCGCCGGCCGCCAGCGCCTCCAGTTCGGCGCCCAGGGTGACGACGCGCACCCCGGTGGCGCGGGCGGCGGCGGTGCCCGTGTCCGCCTGCGCCGGGTGGCACAGCAGCAACGCGGCGCCGCTGTCCCGCAGGACGTGCTCGACCTCCGCGGCGGACAGCAGCAGGTGCACGGGAACGACGACCGCCCCGGCGGCAGCGATGGCGTAGTACGCCTGCGGGAACTCGGCGGTGTTGGGCGCCATCAGGGCGACGCGGTCCCCCGGCCGGATCCCGAGCCCGGCGAGCGCCCCGGCCTGCGCGCGGGCCCGCTGCCACACCTGGGCGAAGCTGAGCCGCAGGTCGCCTTCGACCAGAGCCGTCCGGTGGGGGCGGCGGCGGGCGTTCTCGGCGAGGATCGCGGCGACGGAGAGGGTGGCCATGGGGGTGCTCCCTTGGTGGTGCTGTGGTGCGGCGATGGTGCTGATGGTGCTGTGGTGGGGCTCGGGTGGGATCGGTGGCGTGGGGGGGGTGCGTGCGGCCGGAGAGCCGGGGGCGGGGCGGGGCGGTCAGGGGCGTTCGACCAGGACGGCGCTGCCCTGGCCGACGCCCACGCACATCGTGGCGAGGCCGCGGGCCGCGCCGGTGCGGTGCATGCGGTGCAGCAGCGTGGTGAGGATGCGGGCGCCGGAGCAGCCGAGCGGGTGGCCGAGCGCGATGGCGCCGCCGCTCGGGTTGACCAGGTCCTCGTCGATGCCGAGCTGGTCGACGCAGGCGAGGGCCTGGGCCGCGAACGCCTCGTTGAACTCGGCCTCCTCGATGCCGCCGATCTCCCATCCGGCGCGGGCCAGCACCTTGCGGGTGGCGGGGACGGGGCCGATGCCCATCACGTCCGGGTGCACGCCCGCCGAGGCCCCGGCGACATAGCGGCCCAGGGACGTCAGACCGAGGTCGTCCAGGGCCTCCTCGCTCACCAGGAGCAGCCCGGCGGCGCCGTCGTTCATCGGGGAGGCGTTGCCCGCGGTGACCGTGCCGTCCGCGCGGAAGACGGGCCGCAGCCGGGCCAGCTTCTCGTACGAGGTGTCCTCGCGGACGCACTCGTCGGTGTCGACCAGGACGCCGTCGGGGCGCTCGACGGGCAGGAGTTCCCGGTCGAAGTGGCCCTCGGCGCAAGCGCGGGCGGCGCGCCGGTGGCTGCGCAGCGCGAAGTCGTCCTGCCGCTCGCGGGTGATGCCGTACCGGGCGGCGACCTCCTCGGCGGTCTCCCCCATGGACAGCAGCCCGTGCAGGTCCTTCATCGCCGGGTTGACCAGGCGCCAGCCGAGCCGGGTGTCGTACGTCTCCATGCGGTGCGGCAGCGCCTCGTCCGGGCGGGGCAGCACGAAGGGGGCGCGGCTCATCGACTCGGAGCCGCCCGCGAGCACGATGTCGGCCTCTCCGGCGGCCACGGCGCGCGCGGCGGTGGTGACCGCCTCCAGGCCGGAGGCGCACAGCCGGTTGACGGTGGCGCCGGGCACGGACTCGGGGAGTCCGGCGAGCAGGGCGGCCATCCGGGCGACGTTGCGGTTGTCCTCGCCCGCCTGGTTGGCGGCGCCCCAGTAGACGTCGTCGACGCGGGCCGGGTCGAGCGCGGGCGCGTCGGCGAGCAGGGCGCGCAGCACCGCGGCGGCCAGGTCGTCGGGGCGCACGGCGGACAGGCTGCCGCGCACCTTGCCGATCGGGGTGCGGCGGGCGGCCGCGAAGTGGACGGGGCGCACGGCAGATCTCCCAGGAGGCTCGCACGGTGGCGTACGGACCGGCGGCGGCCGCGCGGGCCCGGACGGGCACTCGGCCGGCTCGGCCGCGTACGGCCAACAACCATTAATTAGCACTGCTAGTTTTATACTGTTCCGGACTATAGCCCGCGGACCGGCCCGCTGGGAAGATCCCCACAGGGTCCGCCGACGCCGCTGGAGGAGAGATGAGCGACACCCGCGAGCACGTTCTCACCGGGTCCCGGGGCGCTGTCCGCGTCCGCGTGTGGCCGCACCCGCGCCCGCGCTTCCTCGCCCTGCTGGTCCACGGCTACGGCGAGCACGCCGGGCGGTACGAGGAGGTGGCCGGTGTGCTCGCCGGGCTCGGCGCGGCGGTGTACGCCCCCGACCACCGCGGGCACGGCGGCTCGGCGGGCGAGCGGGCGGTGATCGAGGACTTCGAGGACGTGGTCGCCGATGTGCACGCGGTGGCGGACCTCGCCCGCGCCGCGCACCCGGGGCTGCCGCTGGTCCTGCTCGGCCACTCCATGGGCGGTCTGATCGCAGCCCGCTACGCCCAGCGGTACGGCGCCGAGCTGACCGCGCTCGTGCTGTCGGGGCCGGTCATCGGCGCCTGGGAGCTGCCCGGCCGGCTGCTCGGCCTGGACGAGATCCCCGACACGCCGATCAGCCCGGCCGCGCTCTCCCGGGACCCGGCGGTCGGCGCCGCGTACCGGGCGGACCCGCTGGTGTGGCACGGCCCGATGAAGCGGCCCACGCTGGAGGCGTTCGCGCGGACCCTGCGGACGGTGGCCGAGGGCGGGGACGTGGGGCGGCTCCCGGTGCTGTGGCTGCACGGCGACGACGACCGGCTGGTGCCGCTCGACGGCAGCCGGGCCGGCGTGGAGCGGCTCACCGGCGGCCCGGACGGCGCCGGCGAGCTGACCGAGCGGATCTATCCGGGCGCCCGGCACGAGGTGTTCCTGGAGACCGACCGGGCCCAGGTCTTCGCGGACGTGACGGCCTTCCTCCGGCGGGTCCTGCCCCGCTGACCCGCCCCGCCTCCCCGTGCGGTCCGGCCGGGGCGGGACCGGTTTGCGACGGTCTCCGGCGGGCACCCGCCCGGTACCGTCAGAGACGACCCCACGAGGGAGAACCACCGCATGACTGTCGTGAAGAGCACGATTCCCGAGGCGGCACGCCAGGTCACCGGGGAGGCGCTCCAGAGCACCCTGGTGGACCTCCTCGGCCTGTCGCTGATCGGGAAGCAGGCGCACTGGAACATCGTCGGACCGCGCTTCCGCTCCATCCACCTGCAACTGGACGAGGTGGTGGCCTCGGCCCGCGAGTTCGCCGACACCGTCGCCGAGCGCTCCTCGGCGCTCGGCCTGCCGCCGGACGGCCGCCCGGAGACCATCGCCTCCGCGTTCACGCTGCCCAGCCCGAAGGACGGCTGGATCCGCGACGACGACGTCGTCCAGGTGATCGTCGAGGCGCTGGAGGCGGCCATCGCCCGGCTGCGCGAGCGCATCGACGCGACCGAGAAGCCGGACCCGGTCACCCAGGACCTGCTGATCACGATCACCGCGGAGCTGGAGAAGCAGCGCTGGATGTTCGCGGCCGAGAACGTCTCCCGCGACTGACCGCACGGCCGACCGACCGCACGGCCGCCGAGAGGCGCACGACCGCCGAGAGGTTGTCGGCGGGTCCCGGCGGGTGCCGTGGGACGACCGGCGAGAGAGGCGCGTGATGGACCGAGCCGTCGAGACCGTCGAGACGACAGCCGAGGCCGTCGGAGCCGTCCGGTGAGCGCGGGGACGCGGAGCCGTGAGGCCGGGATCGTGCGCGACCTGGTCGCCGAGCACGGCGAGACCTTCGCCCACGAGGCCGGAATCCCGCTGAAGGACACCCCGCAGCCGCTCTACCGGCTGCTGGTCCTCGCCGTGCTGCTCAGCGCCCGGATCCGCGGCTCGGTCGCCGTCGCGGCGGCGAGGGAGCTGTCCGAGGCCGGGCTGCGCGATCCGCGCCGCATGGCCGCCGCCGGGTGGCAGCGGCGCGTGGACGCGCTGGGCCGCGGCGGCTACCGGCGCTACGACGAGCGCACCGCCACCCAGCTCGGCGAGGGCGCCGAACTGGTGCAGGAGCGCTGGGGCGGCGATCTGCGGCGGCTGCACCGGGAGGCGGGCGGCGACGTGGCGGCGCTGCGCGACCTGCTCCAGGAGGTCCCGGGCCTCGGCCCGGCGGGCGCCGACATCTTCCTGCGCGAGGCGCAGGCCGTGTGGACCGACATCGCTCCGTACCTGGACGCCAAGGCACTGTCCGGTGCGGAGCGCCTCGGGCTGCCCGAGGACCCGCGGCGGCTGGCCTCGGCGGCGGGCGACACGGATCCGGCCGCCCTCGCGGCGGCACTCGTGCGCGCGGCGCTCGACAAGAAGGTGGCGGAGTCCGTCGGGTGAGCCCGGCGCCCGCGCCGTACGCCGCGTCAGTCCCGTACGCCGGTGTCCGCACCCGCCGCGCGCGGCTCCCCCGGCAGCAGCTCCGCCGGGAGGTCCAGCAGGCGGGCGATGGTGCGCAGGACGCCGTTGTCGTTGTTGGAGGGGGCCAGGTGGCGGGCCCGCCGGACGACTTCGGGGTGCGCGTTCTCCATGGCGAACGACCACTCGGCGGCGTCCAGCATCTCCAAGTCGTTGAGGTAGTCGCCGAACACCAGGGTCTGCGCGGGCGTGATGCCCAGGTCCCGCTGGAGGCGGCGCAGCGCGGCTCCCTTGTCGGCGGTGCGGTTCATGACGTCGACCCAGTGCTCGCCCGAGACGACCACCTGGTGGGTCGCGGTGAACGGCGCCAGGGCCGGGGCGACGGTCCGCTCGGCGGACCCGAAGTCGAAGAGCGCGACCTTGATGATGTCGTCGTCGACCGTGGCGGCGTCCGCCACGACGCGGTGCCGTACGTAGTACTTGCGGACCTCGGCGAGGAACGGCTCGTCGCTCCGCTCGACGTAGGCGGACCGCTTGCCGCAGACCACGGCGCCGACGTCGGCGCCGCGCCCGGCCAGTTCCCGCACGGTGGCGACCAGCCGGGCGGCCACGGCCGCGTCCAGCGGGTCGGAGCTGAGCTCGACGCCGTCACGGACGACAAAGGTGCCGTTCTCCGCGATGAACACCATGCCCTCGTCGGCACCGGCGAACTGCTCGGCCAGCGTGGCGTACTGGCGTCCGCTCGCCGGGCTGAAGAGCACTCCGCGGCGGCGCAGCTCGGCCAGGACCGGCCACAGCCCCGGCGGGATCCGCTTGCCGTCGTCGAGGAGCGTGCCGTCCATGTCCGTGACGATCAGACGTATGTCGGCAGGGGCGCCGGACCCGGCGGATCCGGCGGGGCCGGGGGCGCCGCCGTCGGCGGTGGTGAGCGCGGGCGAGGAAGTGCTGGACATGTACCGGTTCCTGTAGGGGGCGAGGCGGGCGGGCAGTGCGGCGTCGGGCCGGGCCCCGGCCCGCCGGGCTCCGAGACAAACACGGCGCGCGCCCCGCGGGCAAACGCCGTCCGCGGGGCGCGCGTCCGGTCCGGTCCGCCGATTCCCGGGACACCGTGATCACCGCGCGGCACAATGGCTGGGACCGGCGGGTGGACGACGCCGCCGTGATACACGCGTAGACGGACCGGGGCGTACGACCGGGGACTGACGACCGGGACGTACGACGGACACAGACGAACCAGGGAGCACGGACGTGAGCGAGAGCAACACCCCGTCGGGCGGGTCGCCGAGGCTGAACACCGGGGTGGCGCACAACGCGCGGGTCTGGAACTACTGGGTGGGCGGCAAGGACAACTACGAGATCGACCAGCAGGTCGGCGAGCACGTCGCCGGGATGTTCCCGGTGATCCGCGAGGTCGCGCGCGCGGACCGCGAGTTCCTGGGCCGGGCGGTGCGCTTCCTGACCGCCGAGCGCGGCATACGGCAGTTCCTCGACATCGGCACCGGACTCCCCACGGTCGACAACACCCACGAGATCGCCCAGCGGCTCGCCCCCGACGCGCGGATCGTGTACGTCGACAACGACCCGATCGTCCTCGCCCACGCCCGCACCCTGCTGACCAGCACCGGCGCCGGGGCCACCGACTACATCGACGCCGATGTGCACGACCCGGACGCCATCGTCGAGCGGGCCGCCGAGACCCTGGACCTCGGCCGGCCGGTCGCGGTGATGATGCTCGGCATCCTGAACTTCGTCCTGGACACCGACAAGGCCCGCGACATCGTCCGCCGGGTCGTGGCGGCCGTCCCGCCGGGCAGCTTCCTGGTCCTCACCCACCCGACCCTCGACGCCGACCTGGGCGGCGAGGGCAACGTGGGTGCCATGGCGTTCTGGAACGAGAACGCCACTCCCCCCATCACCGCCCGGCCGCGCGCCGAGGTCGCCGCCTTCTTCGAGGGCCTGGACCTGGTCGAGCCGGGTCTGGTGCCCTGCTCGCGGTGGCGGCCCGGGGCCGGGCCGTCCGCCGTGGTGCCGCAGTTCGGCGCGGTGGCCGTGAAGCCGTGACGCGGGGCGGCGCGCCCGCCGCCCTCCCCCATCGGGAATGAC
This sequence comes from Streptomyces sp. PsTaAH-124, assembly GCF_000373685.1. NCBI lineage: Bacteria > Bacillati > Actinomycetota > Actinomycetes > Kitasatosporales > Streptomycetaceae > Streptomyces > Streptomyces sp. PsTaAH-124. The sequence goes on from NZ_KB892165.1 coordinate 154,880, forward strand.
TGAAAGTATGATCAAGCAATGTCTGACATGACCGAGATCACGCCCGGTTGGCTGAGCACCGACGAACTGGAGTCGGCGCGCGCCCGCATGCCGATCCTGTACGTCGAGGCGGTGCCGGTGCGGGTCGACGACAGCGGCGAAGTGACCAGCATCGGACTGCTGCTGCGCATCGGACCGGACGGCACGGTCAGCCGGACGCTGGTCTCCGGCCGGGTGCTGCATCACGAGCGGGTGCGCGACGCCCTGCTGCGCCACCTGGAGAAGGACCTCGGGCCGGTGGCGCTGCCCCGGGTGCCCGCCTCCCTCCAGCCGTTCACGGTGGCGGAGTACTTCCCGACGGTGGGCGTCACGCCGTACCACGACCCGCGTCAGCACGCCGTCTCGCTCGCGTACGTCGTCCCGGTGGCCGGTGACTGCCGGCCCCGGCAGGACGCCCTGGACCTGGTCTGGTTCACGCCGCAGGAGGCGGTCTCCGCCGCCCTCCAGAGCGAGATGCCGGGCGGGCACGGCGTGCTGCTGAAGCAGGCGCTGGCGCACGTCGGGTACGTGGCCTGAGCCGGGTCCCTCGCGCGGTGCACGGCCCTCAGGGGCGCGTGTGCTGCGGTGTGCCCTCGGGCGCCCCGCTGCCGTCCTCGCCCATGAGGTGGTCGGCCGGGCCCTCCGGGTCGAGCAGCCGGCCCAGCCTGCCCGGCACGTCGAGGCCGACCAGCAGCACCACGATCATCGTCCCGGCGAAGGTGAGGACGGCCAGCGCCTGCCCCAGGTCCATGCCCGAGGCGAGGTGCGCGCCGAGCACGGGGGCCACGGCGCCGCCCAGCGCGCCCACGTTGTAGGTGAAGCCCAGGGCGGCGGCCCGGGAGTGGGTCGGGAAGTGCCCGCCGATGTAGCGCGGCAGCAGCCCGGAGATGCCGAAGCTGGTGGCCTGGAGCACGAACAGCAGCACGCCGAGCAGCGGCAGGCTGTCCTTGACCGCGAACACCGGGAAGACGAAGGCCAGCGACGCGAGCAGGGTGAGGGCGTACGCCTTCTTGGTGCCGATCCAGTCGCCGACGAAGCCCGCCAGCCAGCAGCCGGCCATCGTGCCGAAGCCCGCGTAGAACAGCACGTCGGTGACCTGGCCCGGGTCGTAGCCCAGGTCGGACTTCAGATAGGTGGGCAGCAGCGCCTGGATGGGCCAGGAGTACAGGAACGCGAAGAAGATCGTGACGATCATCGAGACATAGAGGAGCCAGCCGCGCCGCCCGCCGAGCTGCACGGCGAAGGCGATCAGGCAGATTCCGGCCACCACCGACAGCAGCGGCACCAGGCCGTCGCCGAGCGGGGTGAAGACCGCGAAGAGCGAGACGGTGGCCGCGACCGCGAGCACCACGTTCACGGTGGCCCTGGCAGAGGTGGCGAAGAGCGGGCGGAAGGGGTTGGGCCGCTGTCCGCGCTCGGCGACGGACGCCTTCCAGTCGGCGGCCTCGGGCAGGGCGCGGCGCATCCACAGCGCGATCAGGACGGGGATCAGGCCCAGATAGAACATCCAGCGCCAGCCGAGGTTCGGCACCACCCACTTGTACACCTCGGCGGCCAGGACCGTGCCCACCGAGTAACCGGAGATCAGGAAGCCGCTGGCCCGGTTGCGCATGTGCACCGGCCAGCTCTCCATCACATAGGTGGCGCTGGACGAGTACTCGCCCGCCATGCCCATGCCGATGGCGAGCCGGGCGACGAACAGGCTGGTGTAGTCCCAGGCGAACCCGCAGGCGAAGCTGCCCAGCGAGTACAGCAGGATGCTGACCACCATCGACAGCTTCCGGCCGAAGCGGTCGCCGAGGGCGCCGAGCACCGCCCCGCCGAGCCAGCGGGTGATGAAGGCGGCGGAGACCAGGCTGGCGGCCTGGACCGTGTCCAGGTGGAAGTCGTCGCTGATCTCGGTGAGCACCAGGGTGATCAGGACGAAGTCGAAGCCGTCGAGGAGATAGCCGATCCAGGCGGCGAAGAACGACTTCCACTGGCTGCGGCCCACCTGGCGGTACCAGGGGGACGAGGGCGGCGCGGTGGTGTGGGGCACGGTGACTCCAGGATGCCGGACGGACTCGTCGTCGAGTGCGGTCGGGAACGAGGGAGAACGCTCAGGGACGGGTGAGACGGGTCACGAACCGCCGGGTGAGCGCGGTCGGGGCGGTGATGGCGGTGCCGACGACGACGCTGTGGGCGCCCCTCTCCAGCGCGGCGGCGGCCTCCTCGGGGGTGCCGATACGGCCCTCGGCGACGACCGGGGCGGCGGTCGCGGCGGCGAGGGCGGCGACCAGGTCCAGGTCGGGTCCGGACCGCCGCGGGGACCCGGGCACGTATCCGGACAGGGTGGTGGAGACGAAGTCCGCGCCCTGCCCGGCGGCGCGCACGCCTTCCTCCAGGGTGGCGACGTCGGCCATGACCAGGGCGCCCGCCGCGTGCACGGCGGCCACCAGATCGGCGAACGAGCCGCCGTCCGGGCGGGGCCGTGCGGTGGCGTCGGCGGCGACCACGTGTGCACCGGCCTCGGCGACGGCGAGGGCGTGGCGCACGGTCGGGGTGATGTAGACGCCGGTGTCGCCGTCCTTCCACAGGCCGATCACGGGCAGGTCCACGGCGGCCCGGACGGCGGCCACCACCTCGGGTTCGTTGACGCGGATGCCCGCGGCGCCCCCGGCCGCGGCGGCGCGGGCCAGCGCGACCAGGGTCGGCGTCCCGCGCATCGGGTCGCCGGGCGGTGCCTGGCAGGAGACGATCAGCCGGCCGCGGACGGCGGCGGCGACGGATGCCGCGGACAGGGTCATCGGGTTCCTCCGGGTAGGGGCCGGGGCACGGCCGGGCCGGGCGCGGGGGCCGCGGGGCCGTGCAGCGGGGTGGTGCGGGTGAGCAGGGCGGCGCCCCGGACGGCCGCGTCGGCGCCCAGGCGCGGGGGCACGGGGCGCAGCGCGCGCAGCGGGGCCATCAGTTCGGCGCGGAAGGCTTCGGTGAGCGCGGTCCAGTACAGCGCGCCGATGCGCGGCACGCCGCCGCCGACGACGACCCGGTCCGGGCCCAGCGCGTTGGCCAGACCGCCCAGCACCCGTCCGGTGGCGCGGGCCCCGGTGGTGATCGCCCGCCGGGCGGCGGCGTCGCCCCGCGCGGCGCGCCCGGCCACGTCCTGGAGCCGGCCGGCAGGCTCGCCCGTGAGCCGTCCGTACAGGGCGGTGATGGCGGGCCCGGCGGCCACGGCCTCCAGATGGCCGCTGCCGCCGCAGGTGCAGGGCAGCCCCTCGGCCTCCGGGCTGGGCACATGGCCGAGGTGACCGGCGATGCCCGCGCTGCCGTGCAGCATCCGGCCGTCGGCCGCGACGGCGCCGCCGACCCCGGTGCCCACGGCGGCCAGGACGAGCGAGCGGCGCGGGCCGTCGAGCGCGGCCAGTTCCGTGGCGGCGGTGGCGCGTACGTCGTTGTCGCAGGCGACCGGCAGGCCGGTGCGCGCGGACAGGCCCGCGGCCAGTGCGGTGCCGGCCCAGCCGGTGAGGGAGTCGGTGGCGCTGGTGACGGTCCCGGTGACCGGGTCGATGACACCGGCGGCGGCGACGCCGATCGCCCCGGCGCCGTCGTCCACCTCGCGGGCGGCGGCGGCCAGCGCGTCCAGGACCGCCGCCGCGCCCGCGCGGGCGGGGGTGGGCCGGGTACGGCGGCGCAGCACCGTGCCGTCCGCGGCGACCAGGGCAGCGTCGATCTTGGTCCCGCCGAGGTCGAGGCCGATGACGGGACCGGCCGCCGTGCCCGTCCCGGGGCCGGGTCCGGCCGTACCGGACGGCTGGGCGGCGGTCATCGGGCCGGGGTGAGTCCGGCGGCGCGCAGCCGGGCGTCGACGGCGGCGACGGACGAGGCGCTCAGCGGGACCTGCGGGAACGCGGTGTCGCCGTGGTCGATGACGCCCAGCAGCCGCAGCGCGGCCTTGAACGCGCCGAGCGCGGAGGAACTGCGGCCCATCTCGTCCTCGGGGCCCGCGTCGACCATGGCGAACAGGGCGGCCAGCCGCTCCTGTTCCGCGGCCGCGCGCGACCAGTCACCGGCTCGGGCCGCGTCGTGGAGGCGTACGTAACCGGCGGGGTCGACGTTGCCCAGTCCGGGGACGACACCGTCGGCGCCCGCGAGCAGCGCCGCGTCCACGGTCAGCTCGGACCCGGTCAGCACCGAGAAGGCGGGGACCGGTCCGGCGGCGCGCCCTTCCCGGCCGCCGAGCGCGACGAGCAGGCGGCGCAGCGAGCCCTCGTCGCCGCTGCTGTCCTTGACGCCCGCGAGGGTGCCGTCGGCGGCCAGGTCGAGCACCAGGGCGGGCGAGAGCTTGCTGTGCACGGAGACCGGAAGGTCGTAGGCGAACAGCGGAAGGTCCACCCGGTCCCGGACGCGGCGGAAGTGCGCGGCGGTCTCCCGGGGGTGGGTGCGGGTGTAGAAGGGCGCGGTGGCGACCAGCGCGTCGGCCCCGAGCCGGGCCGCGGCGCGGGCGTGGTCGAGGACGCGGGGCGTGGTGGTGTCGATGACCCCGGCGAGCACCGGTACCCGCCCGTCGACCACGTTCACCACGGTCTCCAGTACGGCACCGCGCTGCTCGTCGGTGAGGTACGCGACCTCACTGGTGGAGCCGAGGGCGAACAGGCCGTGGACCCCGCCGTCGAGCAGGTGCTCGACCAGCCGGGCCAGGGAGCCCATGTCGATGTCTCCCTGGGCGTCGAGCGGGGTGCAGACGGGCGGGACGACGCCGCGCAGGGGTGCGGTCAAGGGCATGAGTACTTCTCCGTGGAGGGTGCCGGACAGGGACGTAGGACGTCTGACGTCCGAACTTTAAGCATCCTCCGGGCGGGCGGGTCAAGAGGGAGGTGGGTCACAGGTGGGGACGTGAACGGGGCGGGGGCGATGTGTGTCGATGCATGGCATGCGCATGACAATCACAATCGGCACACCGGGCACCCCGGGGCTTCGAAGCTCCCGGGAGCCGGAGGAACGACCGGAGGGCGGCGGAGGACGCCGGGCCGGGCAGGTGTCAGGAGGCGGGCGCGGCCCCGGTCGTCGTGCCGTCCTGGGCGGCGCGGGCCTGGGCCAGCCGGGCGCGTACGGGTGCGTAGTGACCGGCCAGGGCGCGCGAGAAGGCGTCCGCGTCGCGGTCCCTGGCCGCGCGGACCAGGGCGCGGTGGTCGGCGACCGTACCGGCCTCGTCCGCCTCGGAGCCGCCCTGGAGATGCGGTGCCACGAGGGCGTACACGTCCCAGAACGCCTGGGAGAGCTGGCTGACCAGCTGGTTGCCGATCGGCTCCATCAGCCGTTCGTGGAAGGCGCGGTCGCAGGCCGCGAGGTCCTCGCCCGCGGCGCCGAGGGCGTCCATCTCGTCCACCAGCGCGTCCAGCGCGTCCAGATCGCCGGGGGCGAGCGCCGCCAGGATGCGCTCGGCCATGCCGCGCTCGATCAGCTCGCGCACCTCGATCAGCTCGGACAGGATCCGGAAGTCGTCCTGGGGGCTGAGCAGGCCGCGGAAGACCAGGCCCTCCACCAGCGCGGACAGGCTCAGCCGGCCCACGTACGTCCCGTGGCCGTGCCGCACCTCCACGATGTCGAGCACGGCCAGGGCCTTGACCGCCTCGCGGATGCTGGACCGGCTGGCGCCGAGCGCGGCGCACAGCTCGGCCTCGGACGGCAGCGGGTCCCCCGGCTTGAGGCGGTTGTCGAGGATGTAACTCTTGATCGCCTCCGAGACCTCCTGCCGCAGCGACGGCCGGGCCGCCGTGCGGAACTCCTGCGGACGCGACGGGTTCACTCCTGCCCCCTCCTCGATGACTGCGCCTGCCCCTTGCGCAGGCCGCACCCCAGCGTATCAATGTACGACATCAGACATCTGATGACCCGTGGACCAGCGCTCCGGCCGCCCGTCCGCCGCCACCGCTCCGTCCGCCACCGCTCCGTCCGTCGCCCGCTGCCTCGCCCGGCCGGTGCTCAGATCCCGGCGGCGCGGTGGGTGGGGCGGCCGGCCACCACCGTGAGCAGGACCGGCAGCCCGGCCAGATCCGCGTCGGCCACGTCGAGGGGGTTGTCGGCGAGCACCGTGAGATCCGCACGGTACCCGACGGCGAGACGGCCGGCCCGGTGCTCCTCCCCCGCGACCCAGGCCGGGTTGAGGGTGATCCCGCGCAGCGCCCGGAGCGGGGTCAGCGCCTGCTCGGGGCCGTGCGGCGGCCGGGAGAGGTCGCCGGGGCGGCGGTGCCGGGCGCCCGCCATGACCCCGAGGGGCGGATAGGGCGCGATGGGCCAGTCGGAGCCGAGGACGACCCGGGCGCCCGCGTCCCACAGGTCGCGGCAGCGGAACGCCCGCGACGCCCGCTCCTCGCCGAGGCGGCGCGACCAGTTGTCGGTGTGGTCGGCGCGCGTGTACTCGCAGCAGTGGGTGGGCTGCATCGAGGCCGCCACCCCGAGCCGGGCGAAGCGCGGCACGGTGTCGTCCGGGACGGTCTCGATGTGCTCCACCCGGTGCCGTACCGTCGCGCCGTCCGCAGCCGGGCTCTCCGCCTGCGCCCGCTCCACCGAGTCCAGGACGTGACGCACGGCGGCGTCCCCGATGGCGTGGGTGGCCGTGGGCACCCCGGCCCGGTGCAGCGCGCCGACCACCCGGCGGTACTGGTCGGGGTCGGGCCAGAAGGCGTCCCGGGACTCCCCGTGGCAGTCGGGGCTCTCCAGCCAGGCGGTGCCGTTGTCGATGGTGCCGTCCATGAACATCTTCACCCCGGCGACCTGCCACAGCCTGCCGCCGGTGCCCTGCTGCCGGACGAGTCCGTCGACCGCCTCCGCGTCGGCGCCGGGCTGGCACCAGGGCGCCACCCGCAGCCGCAGGGGCAGTTCGCCGTCGCCCTCCAGCGCGCCGAGAATGTCGAGGGTCGCGCCGTTCGCGTCCATGGCGTGCCCGCCGGTCAGCCCGGTCGCGGCCATCTCCCGCAGCACCTCGGCGGTCCGTGCCCGCACCTCGTCCCCGGTGGGCCGGGGCGCGACGGCCTCGACGAGTTCGCAGGCCGCGTCCTCCAGCAGCAGCCCGGTGGGACGGCCTGCCTCGTCGCAGACGATCTCGGCCGCCTGCTCGAACCGGCGGGGCCCGTCGACACCCGCCTGCTCCAGCGCACGGGCACTGGCCAGCATGGAGTGCCCGTCGAACAGGTCGATCAGGGCCGGTACGCCGTCGAGGACCGGGCCGAGGGACGCGGCGGCCACGGGCGCGTCGCCGAAGGTGTTCGGGTCCAGGCCCCAGCCGCGCAGCCAGCCGCCGGGCGCGAGCGCCGCGGCCGGACCGGCAAGCGCCGCGCGCACGTCCGCCAGGTCGCGGCAGGCGGAGAGGTCCACGCCCATGGTGCGTTCGGCGCCGGAGACCGGGTGCAGATGGCCGTCCGTGAAGCCCGCGGTCACCACCGCGCCCTTCAGGTCGATCACGGTGGTCGCCGGTCCGGCCAGCGCCCGGATCTCGCGGTCGTCCCCGAGGTGGGTGATACCGCCGTCTCCGGCGGCCAGCGCGGTGTGCGGCAGGAGCGAGCCCGTGCCCGGGTCGAGCAGCCGGGCGGAGAGCAGGACGAGATCGGGGGACACGGGTCACTCCTTGCGAACTGGTGGCGCGGGGGTGCGGGGTGCGGTGGGGCGGTGGGCGGTGGCGCCGCTACGGGGCGGAGGACTCCGAGGGCTCCAGGGGCTCCGAGGGCTCCGTGCGGGCGGCCGGGGCCGCTCCGGAAGCGGACCGGGGCCCGGAGGTGACGGTGAAGGCGTCGGTGGAGGCTGCCGTGGTCCGTGCCGACGCGGGGGCGCTCCCCTCGTCGGGGGCGTTCCGTACGGCGGGAACCGCGCCCTCGGCGGGTGCGGCGAGCGTGCCCGCGGGCAGCCCGAGCGCGTTCTCCGCCGTGGCGGCGGCCATGCCGCTCACCGCCGCCGGGTGCTCGGCCGTACCGGTGTTCGCGTGCGCGCCGAGGCCGTCGAGGACGACGAGGATCTGGACGACGGCCACGGACACGTAGGCCGGGCGGAACTCCCCCGCGTCGACGCCTTCCTGGACGAGCGCGCCGAGGCGACCGCGCCAGGCGGCCTCCTGTCCGACGACCCGCTCGCGCAGTTCGGGCCGGTAGCGGCTCAGGTGCCGGGCGTTGATCCACAGCCGGCTCATCGTGTCGTAGGCGTCGCCCGTCGTGCGGGCGAGGAACCGGGCCAGGCGCAGGGTGGGCGTCTCGCCGGGCCTCCCGGCCGGGACCAGGGCGTCCAGCTCGCCGGTCGCGGCGCTGCCGAACGCCTCCGCCACGAGATCGTCGGCGGCGGGGAAGTAGTGGCTGATCAGCCCCGGGCGCACCTCCAGTTCCTCGGCGATCCGGCGCAGGGTGATGCACTCCAGCCCCTCGGCCAGCGCGATCGCCGCGGCGGTGCCGACGATCTCCGCACGCCGGGTGGCCGGGTCTTTGCGAATTCGTTTGCGGCTGACGCTTGACGACATGTGCCGGATGCTATTGAGTGACCGACCAATAAGCAAGCTCCGACCGGTGAGCACGCTCCGAACGCCCGGAGGGACAATGGCGTCCACGATCCCCGACCCGCACCCGGACGTCGACGACCGTCCCGGCGCGCCGCCGCCCCCCGAGCGCGCGGCGCGCGTCGAGGCCCACGGCATCGACCACATCCCGGACGGCGAACGCCGCGGCCGGCCACGGGAGTTGTTCTCCGTGTGGGCCGCAGCGAACGTCAACTACCTGAGCCTGGTGGTCGGCGGCGCGCTCGTCCTGATGGGCCTCGGCCTGTGGCAGGCGCTCGCGGTGATCGTGGTGGGCAACGCGTTCTGGCTGCTGACCGGGGTGCTGGCCGTCTCTGGCCCGGCCGCGGGCACGCCGAGCGAGGTGATCACCCGCGCCATGTACGGGATCCGCGGCAACCGCGTGAACAACGCCGTCGTCGGCTGGCTGATCTCCGTCTGCTACTTCGCGCTCAACCTCGCCGCCGCGACGGCGGCCTTCTCCCTGGCCGGTGAGGCGGGCCTGCCGGTCAACACCGGGGTGAAGATCGTCGTGGTGGTGCTCGTCGCGGCCCTGACCCTCACCATCAGCGTCTACGGCCACGCACTGATCATGAAGCTGTACCTCCCGATCACCCTGGCCCTCACCGTCGCCTTCGCGGGCGTCGCGGTCGCCGTCGTCCGGCACGCGGACTTCTCCTACACGCCCGAGCAGCCGCTGACCGGCACCGGACTGTGGGCGGCCGTCCTCGGCGGGATCGCCCTGGTCGCCTCGGGCCCGCTGTCGTACACGACCAGCGCGGACTTCTCCCGCTATCTGCCCCGTACGACGTCGGCGCGGGCGATCGTCGGCTGGACGGCGCTCGGCGGCTTCCTGCCGGGCACGCTGGTCTGCGCGCTGGGCGCGTTCGCCGCGACCGCCGTCGACATGACCGACCCGCAGAGCGCGCTGCGCGGGATCCTGCCCGGCTGGTTCGACCCGGTCTTCCTGCTGGCGCTGATCCTCGGCACCGTCGCCATCAACGCCCTGACCGCCTACAGCGCGGGCCTGGCCCTCCAGGCGGTGGGCGTGCGCATCCGCCGCTCGCTCAGTGTCCTCGTCGACGGCACGGTCTCGGTCGCGCTCACCCTGTACGCGCTGCTCGTGTCGAACTTCCTCGACACGGTGAACAACGTCCTCCAGCTCACCGTGGCCCTGCTCGGCCCCAGCATGGCCGTCTACGCCACCGACATCCTGCTGCGCCGCAACCGCTACGACGGGCGCGCCCTGATGGACGAGACGCCGGGCAGCCCCTTCTGGTACTCCGGCGGCGTGAACCGGGTCGGCGCGGTCGCCGTCCTCGCGGGCACCGCCGTCGCGTCCCTGTGCGTCGACACCCTCTACTACACCGGGCCGATCGCGTCCGCCCTCGGCGGCGTGGACCTCGCCCTGCCGGTGGGCCTGGTGGTCGCGTCGGTGCTGTACGCCGCGCTGCTGCCGAGGACGGGCCCTGGTCTCCGGCTCGATCCCGGTCGCACCGACCGGCGGTAGGCGGTCCGGCGGTAGGCGGTCCGGCGGTAGGCGGTGGGCCATGGGCAGTTGGCAGTAGGCAGATCGGGGGGCCGGTCCCGGTGGTGGTTCAGGGCAGCAGGCGCTGTTCCTTGGCCACCGCCACGGCGCCCGCGCGGGTGTCGACGCCCAGCTTGTCGTAGATGCGCCCCAGGTGGGTCTTGACCGTGGCCTCGCTCAGGAACAGGGCCTTGGCGATGTCCCGGTTGGTGAGCCCGCGGGCGAGCTGGCCGAGGATGTCGCGCTCGCGGTCGGTGAGGCCGGGGCGCGGGCTGCGCATCCGGGCCATGACCCGGTGGGCGACCGGCGCCGACAGCGCGGTACGGCCGGCGGCGGCGCTGTGGATCGCCGTGAACAGCTCGTCGGGGCGCTCGGCCTTCAGCAGGTACCCGGTGGCGCCCGCCTCGATGGCACGGGTGATGTCGGCGTCGGTGTCGTACGTGGTCAGGACCAGGACGTGGACGGCGCCACCGGAAGCGGCGGTGATCCGGCGGGTGGCCTCCACACCGTCCATCGCCTCCCCCAGTTGCAGGTCCATGAGGACCACGTCGGGGCCGAGCTTCGCGGCGAGCGCGACCGCCTCCGCCCCGCTGTCCGCCTCGCCCACCACCTCGATGCCCGCCGCGCTGCCCAGCAGGGCGCGCAGACCGGCGCGGACCACGGCGTGGTCGTCGCACAGCACCAGCCGCACGGACGGGACCGGAGCGGGCGCGGCGGGCGCGGGCGTGGCGGGTGCGGGCGTGGCGGGTGCGGGCGTGGCGGGTGCGGCCGACCGGTGTGTTCCGGTCGGCGGGTACGGGCCGGTCGGGCCCGTGGGCCGGGGCTGGTTCACGGTGCGGGGACCTCCGTGGGGCTGGAGCCGGGGCCGGGTGCCGCGGGGAGCGGTACGGCGGCCGAGACGACGGTGCCGTCGCCGGGCGCGGACTCGACGGTCAGGGTGCCGCCGAGCTGGCGGACCCGGGCGCGGATCGCGGGCAGCCCGTGCCCGCGCACCCCGGAGGGCCCGTCGGCGCGCACTGCCCGCGCGCCGGTGTCCAGGCCGCGCCCGTCGTCCGCGATGTCAAGACGGACCTGATCGCCCAGATAGGTGAGGGTGAGGGCGGCCCGGGTCGCGCCGGAGTGCTCACGGACGTTGGCGAGCGCGCCCTGTGCGATGCGCAGCAGCGCGGACTGCACCCGGTCGGGGAGCCCGGCAGGCCCCGGGGTGCCGTCGATGTGGCAGGTGACGGTGCGCTCGGGTGTGCTCTCGCGGGAGGCGAGGCCGCGCAGCGCCGCTTCCAGGCCGTCGCCCTCGGCGAGGTCGGCCGGTGCCAGGTCGTGCACGAACCGGCGGGCCTCGGTGAGACTGCGCTCGGCGATCGTGCCGGCGGTGCGCACATGGGCGCGCGCCTGCTCCGGATCGGGGTGCCACAGCCGGTCGGCGGCCTGGAGCAGCATCCGCTGGCTGGACAGGCTCTGGGCGAGCGTGTCGTGGATCTCCATGGCGAGCCGCTGGCGCTCGGCGAGGGTGCCTTCGCGGCGTTCGGTGGCGGCCAGTTCGCGGCGGGTGCGGACCAGGTCACGGATGAGCGCGGCCTGACGGGTCGCCTGCCGGTCCATGCGGGTGAAGACGGCGGTCGCCAGGAGGGCCACGGCCGGCGGGCCGACCACCAGGTCGACGTCGATCCGGTCGGCCAGCCGCAGTTGCGCCACCACCACGAAGACGGTGAAGAACGCCACCAGCGTGTACGCGGCGCGTTCGGGCAGGGTGCGCAGCGCGGTGTAGAAGAGCGGCACCGCGCACCAGGCGAAACTGGGCGCCAGCGCGACCAGCACCGCCCAGACCGCGACCAGCGCGCCCAGCCGCAGCAGCCCGCCGGGCGACGGCCGCCGCCGTCCGGGGCTCGCGCCCACGTCGCCCGCGTCCCCGGCGGCGAGTTGGTCGCCGGGCGGCCCGTCGGCCGTGCGCCGACCGATGACGTACAGCACCGCCAGCGCCCCGGCCAGCGCCAGGACGGCGGGCACCTGCGGCTGGGCGCCGTGCCGCTGCACATAGCGGGCCAGGGCGGAGCCCAGCAGCAGGAAGAACGCCAGATGGACGGCGAACGCGAGCCCGCGCGCCCCGCCGTCGCCGGACCTCGGCCCGCCCGGGACGGGACGGCTGCTGGACTGCATGGACTGCTCCGCTCCTCCCCGGACGGGGCTTCTGGCGCCTTCTGTCATGTTCTGGAACCGGCTGCGGCATCTTCCCGCACCGGGACGCACGGCGGCGCCGACGGCATCGGCGTACGGCGGCACTGACATTGTCGCCCCGGCCGCGCCTCGCGGGGTCAACCGTTCGGATGACCCCGCCGTCAGCCGTACCGCGCGCCGGAGCGAGCCGGTACGCCGACGGCGGCGCGGGGTGAGGGGCCCGAGGCTGGAGGCACGGCGCGGACAGCACCGCGCCACGACACCACCGGGGAGTTGCCCGTCATGCAGCACAAGGCCAAGAAGTTCTCCACCCGCGCCAGGACCGTCACCGCCGTGGCGGCCGTGGCGGCGGTCGGTGCCGGGGTGGCCGGCGCGGTGTCCGCCTCCGCCGACACCCCGGCCGCCGCCCCCGTCGCGGCGACCGCCGCGGTGAAGGGCAGGGCCACGACCACCAGCACCCATCTGACGGTCGAGGCCGCCACCGACGCCGCGCGGGCGGCCCTCAAGGCGGCGCAGAAGGAGGGCCAGCGGGTGACCGTCGCGGTGGTGGACCGCAACGGCAACACGGTCGTCACCCTGCGCGGGGACGGTGCCGGTCCGCAGTCCTACGACTCCGCGATCAAGAAGGCGTACACCGCCGTGTCCTGGAACGCCCCCACCTCCCAGCTGGTCAAGCGCCTGGACGGGGCGCCCACCCTCAAGGACATCCCGGGCACCCTGTTCCTCGCGGGGGGCGCCCCGGTCGCGTACGAGAACGCGCCGATCGCGGGCGTCGGTGTGGCGGGCGCGCCCTCCGGCGACCTGGACGAGAAGTTCGCCCAGGCCGGCGTGGCGGCGATCAGCAACGGCCGCTGACCCCGGCTCCCGCCGCCCGCCCGCGGCCCACCACACTCGTTCCTGTCCGCTGCCACCCCGTGGAGGAGTTCCGTCGTGGCCAAGAAGTCGATTTCCCCGGCCGACCGCGCCCTGCTGGACGCCGCGCGGCGCGGTGACACCGCCGCCGTACGCGCCGCGCTGGACGCGGGCGCCCGGCTGGAGGCACGCGACGAGGACGGCCGCACACCGCTTCTGCGGGCGGCCCTCGCCGACCAGGTCGCCGCCGCCGAGGCGCTGGTCCGCGCGGGCGCGGACGTGAACGCGCAGGACGCCCGGCAGGACAGCGCCTGGCTGGTGACCGGGGTGACCGGCAGCGTGGCGATGATGCGCGCGCTGCTGCCCGGCGGCCCGGACCTGACGCTGACCAACCGGTTCGGCGGGGTGTCCGTGATCCCGGCGAGCGAGCGCGGCCATGTGGCGTACGTACGGGCGGTGCTGGCCGAGACGGACATCGACGTGAATCACGTCAACCGGCTCGGCTGGACCGCCCTGCTGGAGGCGGTGATCCTCGGCGACGGCGGACGCACCCACCAGGAGGTGGTGGAGGAGCTGCTCGCGGCGGGCGCCGACCCGCTGCTGCCGGACGGCGACGGCACGACGGCGCTCGCCCACGCGGAGCGCCGGGGTTTCGCGGGGATCGCGGGCGTCCTGCGGGAGGCCGAGGGGCGGCCGGGTCCGCGCGGCCGGGAGACCGGGCGATGACGCGGCCGGGGCCGAGGGCCGGGGCATCGCGGGTTTCGGCGGTGCTGGCCGCGCTGACGGCCTGTGCGGTGCTCGCCGGATGCGCGGCGGACGCCGGGCGCGACGACGGCGCGGGCGCTCCCGCCCGTGCTCCCGCAGCGACGGCCGGTCCCGCGGACCCGTCCCCGGCGGGCGCGCTGCCCGAAGGCGCCCTGCTGGTGACCGACTTCGGCGCCGACACGGTGACCTTCGTCGACCCGGCGCGCCGCGGCCGCGCGGCCGCACTGGGCTCGGTGACCGTGGGCACGGCTCCGTACGGCGTCGCACCGGGCGCCGACGGCATGGCGTGGGTGGCGACGGCCGAGGGCGTGGCGGTCGTGGACACCGGGGCCCGGCGCCGCGTCGCGCTGATCCGGTACGCCACGGCCACGGGCCCGGTGACCACCGGTGAGTACCGGGGCGGCGGCATGGGCATCGCGCTGTCCCCGGACGGCACGCGGGTGTACGTCGGGGTGAACGTCCCCGGTGGTGACGGCACCCTGGAAGTGATCGACACGCGCCGTCGCGCGGTGGTGCGGACCGTGCCGGTGGGGCGCCGCCCCTTCGACGTCGACGTCTCGCGCGACGGCCGCCAGGTCTATGCCACCGGGCACGACTCGTTCGACGTCACGGTCGTCGACACCGGCACCTGGTCCGCGCGCCGCGTCGAGGTGGCCCCGTACGGCACCGAGGGCGGCCTCGGCTCATGGCTGAAGCCGCACTACGCGGCCGTACGGCCGTCCGACGGGGCGCTGCTGCTGCCGTTCGAGGGCGAGCGGCTCGCGGTGGTGGACCCCCGCTCCGGCCGGGTCCGGGTCGAGCCGATGACCGCCGACACCCATCAGCACGGGGTCACGATCGGCGCGGACGGCACGCTGTACGTGGTCGGCACCGGGCCGATCGATCCGTCCCGGGACGAGGGGCCGTCGCTGACGGTGCGCTCCCCCGGCGGCCGTGAGCGGGTCGTCCCGCTCGACGGACCGCACGAGGACGTCGCCGTGTCGGCGGACGGCCGCACCGCCTATGTGTCGGGCGGCTTCACCCGGGACGGATACTGGGACGGCATCAGCGTCGTCGACCTCGGCACGGGCCGTGTCACCCGCCTGACGGCCGGTCACCGGCCGCTGGGCATAGCGGTGTTGTAGCCGCCCCCAGGCGTCGGCCGGTCACGAGCCTTCCGTGCACCGCCGGTGGAACTCGTGGTGCAGCGCGCGCAGCCGGGAGGTGAGCGCCGGGGCGGGCCCGCGCACGTCTAGGCCGGGCACCACGTCCCGCAGCGGCAGACAGCGCACCGGGGACGGCGGCGCGTCCAGGGCGGTCAGCCACTCGGTCAGCTCGGCGGCCGAGTGGGCGTAGACGACGGTTCCGAGCCCGGCCCAGCCGTGGGCGGCGGCGCACATGGTGCAGTGCTCCCCCGAGGTGAAGACGGTCGCCGCCGCCCGCTCGCGCGCGTCGAGATGCCCGATGGCCCAGCGCACCAGGGCGAACTCGGGGTGCCGGGTGCGGTCGCCCAGGGTGTGCACCCGGTTGCGGTCCTCCGCCAGGATCCGCCCGTCGCCGCCGACCAGGAGCGAACCGAACGGCTCGTCCCCGGCGCCGAGCGCCTCGGCCGCCAGGTCGACGGCGCGTTCCAGGTAGGGCAGGTCGGCGGCGGTCGCCTCGGCGGGGCGGCGGGCAAAGCGCCCGGCGGACTCTCCGCCGGAATCCCCGGTGGACGCTTCGGTGGGGTTCACGGTCGCACCGCCCCTCAGCCGGCCGTGGGGGCACCGGCGACGCGGCGCTCACCGCCGTTGCGCTCCTGCCACAGCCGGTAGACGTCGACGGCGTCCTCGCGCGGCTCGTGCCGCATCGGCAGTCGGCGCTCGCGCCAGTCCTTGGCGAACTCGCCGTAGAAGGTGTCGAGTTCGAAGTACTTGCGGTCGTCGACGTAGTGGGGTTCGTAGGCGTCGCGGGTGGTGAGGAAGACGACCTCGTCCGGCGAGCAGTAGTAGAGCGAGCCCAGGCACATCGGGCAGGGGTGGGCGAGGACGTAGACGGTGGCCCCGACGAGGTGTTCCGTGCCGAGCCGGGTGCACGCCTCGCGTACGGCGAGGATCTCGGCGTGGGCGGTGGGGTCGCTGGTCTGGGCGACCTGGTTGGCGCTCTCGGCCAGGATCTCGCCGTCCTTGACGATGACGGTGGCGAACGGGCGCCCGCCCTCGGTGACATTGCGGCGGGCAAGGTCGATGGTGCGCTGTACGAAGTCCATGTGGGGCGGCTTTCGGTGAGTTCTGCGGAGTGAGGGCTCGGGCGGGGCGGGCCCGGAGGTCCGGGCGGGGCGGGCCCGGAGGTCCGGGCGGGGCGGGCCCGGAGGTCCGGGCGGGGCGGGCCGGGGAGTCGCGGTACGACTGCCCCGGCCCGGCCCCGTACACCGGCGGCTGGGCAATCAGAAGGGCCTGGTCGGCAGGTACTTGCCGTCCAGGGTGATCACGGCGCGCTCGCCGCCCTCGGGGTCGGCGACCTTCTTCACGTCCAGCTTGAAGTTGATCGCGGAGATGATGCCGTCGCCGAACTGCTCGTGCACGAGTGCCTTGAGCGTGGTGCCGTACACCTGGAGCATCTCGTAGAAACGGTAGATGGTCGGGTCGGTGGGGACGGCACCGGCCAGGGAGCCGCGGGTCGGGATCGTCCGGAGCAGCGTCACGGCGTCGTCGTCCAGGCCGAGCAGCTCGGCGACGGCCGCGGCGGACCGCTCGGGCAGGGCGTGCTGGCCGAGCACGGCGGCGGTGGTGAAGGCCACGGAGAGGCCCGCCGCGTCCGCGATCTGCTGCCAGCTGAGGTCCTTGCGGATCTTGGCCTCGACGGCGGTGACGGCGAGGGCCTGCCGGGCGGTGGGGTCGAGCTGGGCGTGCGTCATCAGGGGATGTCCTTCCTGGATACAAGGGTGGGGGAACGCCCGGTCCGCAGCGACACGGCGACGGCCGGGAGGCAGGGGTGCCCGGAGCCCGGAGAGGGCGGAGGGGCGCCGGGGCCGGGGCCCGGCGGTCAGGCCGCCGGAGCCGGGGTGGCCGGGGCAGCGGCGGAGGTGAGGACCTCCACCCCGCCGGTGGCGATGTCGTAGACCCACCCGTGCGCGGTGAGGGTGCCCTCGGCCAGGGCTCGGGCCACGGAGGGGTGGGTGGCGAGGGTCGCCAGCTGGGCGAGCACGTTCTGCCGGACCAGGGCGGTGACGTCCCCGCGCGCGGCGGTGCGGGCACGGGAGGCGTCCGCGTGCCGCAGCCATCCGGCGACCGCCGGGACACCGCTGAGGTCGTGCGCCTCGGCCAGCGCCGTCATCGCGCCGCAGCCCGAGTGCCCGCAGATCACGACGTCACGGACGCCGAGGACGGCGACGGCGTACTCGATGCCGGCCGCCACCGCGTCGGGGCCCGGTGTGTACGCGGGGACGAGGTTGCCCGCGGTGCGGACGACGAACAGCTCGCCCGGTTCGCTGGCGGTGATCAGTTCGGGGACCACGCGGGCGTCGGAGCAGCCGATGAACAGCGTGTGCGGCGCGTGGTGCCCGGCGAGACGGGCGAACAGGTCCGCCTTGGCGGGATGGACGTGCCGCTGGAATCGCGAGACGCCCTCGGCGAGGTCACGCATGGGGGCACTCCCTTCGGTGGGTCTGCGGTGGGCCTTCGGCGGGTCCTCGATGGGCCCGGCCGGTCGGCCTCGATGCATCCACCCTGCATGACCTGTACCTATAGTGTCCAAGACGCACTACTCATGCCTGCCATTGCTGACATCTATATATGGCCGCGACCCGACTCCCGCCTGGCCCTACAGTGGCGTCCATGGCCCTGGAACTGCGTCATCTGCGCTATCTGCTCGCCGTGGCCGAGCACGGCAGCTTCACCCGCGCCGCGGAGGAGCTGCGCATCTCGCAGCCGACCCTCTCCCAGCAGGTCAGGCAACTGGAGCGGACCGTGGGCGCACAGCTGCTCGACCGGACCGGCCGCAGCGTGCGGCTCACCGACGCCGGTGAGACCTACGCGCTGCACGCCCGCCGGGCCCTCAGGGACCTGGCCGCCGCCGAGCGCGCCGTCCGGGACGTCCGCGACCTCACGAGCGGCCACCTCCGCCTGGCCGTGACGCCCACCTTCACCGCGTATCTGGTGGGCCCCCTGGTCGCCGGACTGCACACCCGGCACCCGGGCGTCACCCTGGACCTGAAGGAGATGACCCAGGACCGCATCGAGTCGGCGCTGCTCGCCGACGACGTCGACCTCGGCATCGCCTTCGCGGGCACCCATCTGCCCGGGATCACCGCGACGACCCTGTTCACCGAGACCCTGAGCCTGGTCACCGGCGCCCGCACCCCGGAGGACGGCCCGCCCCGCCCGCTACCGATCCACGAACTGACGAACCATCACCTCGGCTTGCTCAGCGGTGACTTCGCCACCCGAGGTCACATCGACGCCCACTTCGCGGCCCACGGGGTGCGCCCGCGCATCGCGGTCGAGGCCAACTCCGTCCAGGCCCTCGTCGAGATCGTGCGCCGCACGACGATCAGCACCGTGCTCCCCGACGCCATCACCCACGACCACCCCCACCTCACCCCCGTCCCCCTCACCCCCTCCCTCCCCGCCCGCACCGTCACCCTCCTGCGCCGGGGCAACGCCTACGAGACCGCCGCCGCCCAGGCGTTCACCCACCTCACCCACGACATCGTCCGCAACCGGGGCTACGCCGACGCGGCGGACCGCGCCGCCCCTCCCCCGCCCCTACCCTGAGTCCATTTATGGGCAGAACTGTCCGGATCATGCACATGCCTGCTAGCGTGCGTGCCGACCGGCGGGGCATGACGCCTCGTCAACCGGCAAGGGGGACACCGGTACTGTGAGAATCAAGGCAGTGACAGCCAAGGGAATCGCGGTGCTCGCCGCCGCTCTCGCCACAGCGACCACCGGGCTGACCGGTCCGGCGGCGGCCGCCGAGCAGTTTCCCTCCGGGGACTCGGGAGGGTTCCGGGTGGACTGGAGCGGTCAGTGGGTCAATGCGCGGCGGATGGAAGACATCACGCTCCAGTTGTGCGACGCGAGCCCGGCCGACAAGAACAAGGCGACGGCCCGGCTCCAGGGATATGTGTTCGCGGGCGGGACCTCGAAGATCAGGGTGGCACCGACGGTCTTCCAGGTGCCCATCGGTGACAAGAAGTGCTACGCCTGGCGGCACGTCCTCTTGACCTACTTCCAGAACGGGGAACGGCTGGACTACGCGCGCGTCGCCTTCGGCGGCTCCGAGGAGCCGTCGAAGACGTCGGCCACCAAGTGGGTGCGCAATCCGTTCGTGGACCCCTGACGCCACCGCCCCGCGATCGGTTGGAGAGCCGATGAAACTCCGCAAGTCGGCGGTCGTCGCCGCCGGTGTCGTCGCCCTGGCGGCTCCGGCGGCACTGCCCGCGCACGCCGCACCCGCCGCACCCGCAACCTGTTTGCTCACGGCCTTCGGCCACGCGATGCCGTACGTCTGCGGAAGCAGGACCCTGTCGCCCGACTGGGACCACGACGGGCAGCGCGACGAGGTGTTCGCCGTGAGCCCTCCGAACAACTACATCTACCGCATCTCGGCCGGCAGCAACGGCCCCGTCCGGGTCGGCAACGGCCGGGCCGCCACCATGCGCAACTGGGAGATCCGGCCCAGCACGCAGCGGCGCGTGTACGCCGTGACGGCGACGAACCACGTCTACTACTCGTACCTCGGGACCGGTGGCTGGAGCGACTGGTACCCCTACGTTCCCTAGCCGGAGCACGAGTTCGGGAGCTTCGTGCGGACAGGTGTCCGTACGAAGCTCCCGCGGCGCCGCCTACCGGGAGCCGTACGGCAGCAGGGCCATCTCGCGGGCGTTCTTGACGGCCCTCGCTATCCGGCGCTGCTGCTGCCGCGTCACCCCGGACACCCGGCGGCTGCGGATCTTGCCCCGGTCGGAGAGGAACTTCCGCAGCAGATCGGTGTCCTTGTAGTCGATGAAGGTGATGCCGGCGACGTCCAGCGGGTTGGCGCGGCGGCGCTCGGGATGCTTCCGGCCGGTGGTGGCGGGGCGGGGCATGGTGTGGTGCGGTCCTTTCCTCAGGTGATGGTGCGGGGACAGGCGGGCGGGATTTCCGGTTCCCGGGCCGGGCCGGGGCGGTCCGTCAGACCACCGGATCGAGCAAGTCGTCGAAGGCGTGCGGGAGTTGTTGCCAGCGTTCCCGGCCCGCCGCGTACTCCTCGTCGGTGAGCAGACAGGCGTCGAGCACGGCCGCCAGGCCGTCCCGGTCCAGGCCGGGCGAGGTGAAGCTGAGGTGCTGGCAGCGGTCGCCGTGCGCGGGATGCCAGTCCACGGCGGCAGCGAGACGGCGTTCGGCGGGCACCATCTCCCAGGCCGCGTCGGGCAGGGCGGCCAGCCAGGGGCCCGCCGATTCGACACACAGCGCACCGCCCGCCGCGTCCCAGGTGAGCAGGGTGTCAGGGCGGTCCGCCAGCCAGAACCGCCCGCGGCTGCGGGCGGCGGCGCAGGTCAGGTCCTCCAGTGCCGCGTAGAGGCGCTGCGGGTGGAAGGGGCGTTCGCGCCGCCAGACGAAGGTGCCGACCCCGTGTTCGTCGCAGTCCTGGGGCAGCAGCGCGCAGGCCGGGTGCACCCGGGCCGCCGCCGCTGTCACGTCGAAGCCCGCCAGCAGCGCGTCCGCCAGGGCGCCGCCGTCCGCCCGCACCTTGCGTGCGCCCGGGGTGAGTTGGGCGAGCAGGGCGTGGTCGGTTTCGTCGGCGGCCTCGACGTGCGGTCCGGCCTCCGTGCCCTCGACGACGGCGATGACTGTGGGGTACTCCAGTTGCCGGGCGAAGGTGTCGGCGACCGTGCGCTGGTCGGTGGGGGCGGCGGCGAGCCCGATTTCGGCGAGGTCGTCGCCGTTGGCGAGGTACGGCAGTACGAGGGCCGGGTCGACCGCGGTGGCGGTCCCCGTGAGGACCAGCGGTCCGTCCGCTTCGGCGATGACCGGGGCCATGGCCTGGGGCTCCACGGAGTCCCACAGCTCCACGACGGCCAGGCGGTACCGGCCCTCCTCGGCCAGCCGCAGCAGTTCGGGGAGCAGGTCCTCCCGGAGCGCGCAGCAGGCGCAGTCGTTCACCAGGGGTGCTTCGCCGCTGCTCAGAGTGGCGCCCGCGTCCCGTACGGTGCGGCGCACCGCGCGGTCGGCGGCGGCCGTCAGGTCGTGGTGGAGCGCGACCGAGCCGGGAACCGTGCGCAGGATCTGTTCGACGGCGGTCCGGCGGGCGTCGGCGTGCAGTCCGGCGACGATCGCGACGGGAAGGCGTCCCTGACGGCCGGTCACTGTGCGCCCCCGGAAAGGCCGTTGTGCCCCGCGTCGCCACGGCCGCCGTCACGGCCACCACCGCCACGGCCGCCGTCTCGGGCATAGCGCCGCTGGAAGCGTTCGACGCGTCCGGCGGTGTCCAGGACCCGCTGGGTGCCGGTGTAGAAGGGGTGGCTCGCCGAGGAGATCTCGACGTCGATCACCGGGTAGGTACGGCCGTCCTCCCACTCGACGGTCCTGTCGCTCGTCGCCGTCGACCTGGTCAGGAACGCGAAGCCGGCCGCGCGGTCGCGGAAGACGACCGGGCCGTACTCGGGGTGGATTCCGGGCTTCATCGCGCTCAGCGCTCCTCTCGGAAGTCGACGTGGCGGCCGACGACCGGGTCGTACTTGCGCAGGGTGAGCCGGTCGGGATCGTTCCGGCGGTTCTTGCGGGTCACGTAGGTGTAGCCGGTGCCGGCGGTGGACCTCAGCTTGATGATCGGGCGCAGTTCGTTACGGGCCATGGACGGCACCATACACGTATTGGTTTTCATTTTCATTAAGCTGCTAGAGTGCCGCCCCGGTACCAAGGAGGAACGAGGAACATGTCAGCACACTGCCAACTCACCGGCCGACGGCCCGGCTTCGGGCACCAGATCTCGCACTCGCACCGGCGCACCAAGCGCCGCTTCGACCCCAACATCCAGCACAAGCGCTACTGGCTGCCCAGCGAGGGCCGCCATGTCCGGCTCACCCTCTCCGCCAAGGGACTCAAGACGGTCGACGCGATCGGCATCGAGGCGGCGGTGGCCCGGATCCGCGCCCGGGGAGGGAAGGTCTGATGGCCAAGAAGAGCAAGATCGCCAAGAACGAGCAGCGGCGCCGCACCGTGGCCCACTACGCCGCGCGCCGCGCGGAACTGAAGGCGGTCCTCGCCTCCCCGGACACCTCCGCCGAGGACCGGGCCGCCGCCCAGCGGGAACTGCGCCGCCAGCCCCGCGACGCCTCCGCCACCCGTGTCCGCAACCGCGACGCAGTGGACGGCCGCCCCCGCGGCCACCTCCGCACCTTCGGCCTGTCCCGCATCCGCGTCCGCGAACTCGCCCACGCGGGGCAGCTTCCCGGGGTGACCAAGAGCAGTTGGTGATCCGCGTGTGAACGGGGGGCGGCGGCAGCGACGTCTCCTGCGCGCCCGGCCGATCCCGGGGGCGGGGCGACGGAGAACCCCTCCCCCGGGCGACGCGGCCCGTCCGAGGCGCGTCCGGTCGTACGCCGGGCCGGGCGCGCCTCAGGCGCGAGGCGCGTCGGCGCTGGACGGCCGCCGGTCCAGCCACACCCCGTCGCGCATGACGACTCTCCCCCGCAGCTCCGGCTCGCCGCGCCACGCGCGCACTGTCCCAAGGACCACGCGCACATACACGAAGGCCCCCTCCTCCGCGCGTGGATCCCACCCGAACTTGCCCGCGTACGCCTGCGCGGCCTCCGCGGGCACCTCCTGGTCCGGGAAGCACTCCGCCTCGCCCTGGAGGAGCACCACGTCGAAGGTGTCCGGCAGCGACAGCCGCACGCGCGGCTCCCGGCGGAGGTTCCGCACGGTGGCCGAAGAGGCGCCGGTACACATCCACACCGCCCGCCCGTCCCACAGGAACCACAGCGGCACCTGGTGCGGTCCGTGGTCGGGGTGCGCCGTCGCCACCCATACGTCCCGCTCGGTGCCGAGCCGTTCCAGCACGTCGCGCGTGCGCTCCGCCGTCCGGCGACAGGCGGTTCCCGTGGTCTCCATGGGGACCGACCCTAGCCAGGCGGGCGCGCAGCGCGCCTCAGGCGCCGGACCTACTCCCGACGACCGAGGGACTCCTCCGCCTTCACGTCACCCATAGGCCCGCCTTATGAGGCCATCGAACGGCTGCCGCTACCGGCCCACTGCGGCCTGGGCGAGGTTGAGAGGGCGGACCGGCAAGGCGTCGGTCGCGGCCGAGCGAACAGGAATCCCAGGTGACGACGCGTCTTTCGACCCGAACTCCGGCGCCCGCGCGAGGAGACGGGGTCCGGCGGGCGTTGCCGGGCCTCAGCGCGGCCGTACGCCTCGCCCTCGCGCTCGTCTGGGGCTGGGCCGGATGGACGAAGATCCAGGACCCGGCCGCATCCGTCCAGGCGGTACGCGCCTACCGGATCCTGCCCGAAGCGCTGGTCACTCCGGTCGGCCACGGCATGCCCGCGCTGGAACTCGCCCTCGCCGGGCTCCTGTTGGCGGGACTGCGGATCCGGCTCGCCGCGGTGCTGTCCGCGCTGCTGCTCACCGGGTTCCTGGCCGGGATCGTGCAGGCGTGGGCCCGCGGCCTGAGCATCGACTGCGGCTGCTTCGGCGGCGGCGGAGAGGTCGACTCCGCGGACACCCACTACCTCCGGGAAGTCCTCAGGGACGCCGGGCTGCTCGTCCTGAGCGCCTGGGCGGCCCGGTGGCCCGTGAGCCGCTTCTCGCTCGACGCCGCACTCGCACCGTGACGCCGCCCCGCACCTCACCCCCTCCCCCCTCACTCCCTCTCTCCCGAACAGGTCCCGCATGAGCAAGTCCACCGCCCGTACCCGGGCCCGTCAGGCACGCGAACGCCTGCGGGCCGAACGCGAACGAGCCGCCCGGCGCTCCCGCCGCAAGCGGCAGGCCGCGGTGAGCGCCGGGGTCGTGGCGGCCCTGGTCACGGTCGTCGCGGGCGCCGTCGTGGTGCAGTCCGGCCGGACGGCGGACAACCGGCCGGTCATCGCGCCCGCGGGTGCCACGGGCGATGAGAAGCTGGTCATCCCCAGCGGCCGGGCGGACGCCCCCGCGACCCTGACGGTCTACGAGGATCCCCGCTGCCCGGGATGCGCCGAGTTCGAGCACGAGCTGCACGCGACGATCAACAAGCTCCAGGACGAGGGCAAGCTGCGCGTCGACTACCACATCCTGTCCTTCGTCGACCGCATCGTCTCCGGCAAGGGATCGAAGTACGCCGCCAACGCCCTGGCGGCAGCACAGAACGCGGGGAAGTTCCGCGAGTACCACGACGCCCTCTACGCTTCCCCTCCACCCTCCGAGCGGGAGGACACCTTCGGGGACAAACAAGCCCTGCTGGACCTCGGGAGAAAGGTCGCCGGGCTGGACATGGTGAAGTTCACCGCCGCGGTCAGCGAGGGCACGCACGACACATGGGTGAAGAAGGTGCAGCAGAAATTCGACCGGCAGACCGCCGTCCGGGCCACACCGGCCGTATTCCTGAAGGGCAAGAACCTGCTCGATGACCCGGAACACCCGCTCACCCCCGAGCGGTTGACCCAGTTGGTGGAGGCGGAGTCCTCCCGCCGGACACCGGGCCGGTGAGCCGTCGGCGACGGCCGGCCGCCCACGCCGCTGACATCGTCCGGCGGATCTGACAAGGTGGATCATGCCCAACGCCGCGACATGCCGCTCCGGTTCACCGGGACCGATCGAGTTCAGAGCACTCGGTCACGCCGATCTCTCGCTTCTGCACCGGTGGTTGAGCGCACCTCATGTCCGCGCCTGGTGGCGTGACGCCCTCAGCCCGGAAGAGGTGGAACGCAAGTACGGGCCCCGGATCGACGGGACAGGACCGACCCGCTGCTTCGTCATCGAGACCGGGGGCGACCCCATCGGAATGATCCAGGGCTACCGCCACGCCGATCTCCCCGCCGGGAACCACGCCATCGGCATTCCGGCCGCCGCGGGCATCGACTACCTCATCGGCGACGCGTCCCGCTGCGGCCACGGGACCGGTTCGCGGGTGATCTCCGCGTTCGCAGCCGTGCTCTTCCGCCTCCACCCGGACGTCTCCACGATCGTCGCCACTCCCCAGAAGGACAACACCGCATCCTGCCGAGCACTGGAGAAGGCGGGCTTCACCCTGTCCCACGACGCGGTACTCGACGCAGGCGATCCCTCGGACAGCGGAGTCAGCGCGGTCTACGCACTCCCCCGGCCGACCTGAGCCCGGCCCCGGCAGCCACGGGAGTCCCCGGAGCACCGGGCGGCAACGACCGAGGGCCGGTGTCGGATGTCTCCGATACCGGCCCTGATCTGCGACTCTTTCGAGTCGGTACGACAGGATTTAGAGGCCTTCTCATTTGGTGAGTCGGCGGTAGCAGATGAGGGTGCAGGCGATGCTGGTGAAGGCGAGGAAGTGGTCGGCCTTGCGTTCGTAGCGTCGGTGGAGGCGGCGGCAGCCAGCGAGCCAGGCCATGGTGCGTTCGACGGTCCAGCGGTGACGCCCCAGCCGTTGCGAGGACTCGACTCCCTTGCGGGCGATGCGGTGGGTGATGCCGCGTTCGCGTAACCATTGCCGCAGGTGGGCGTAGTCGTATCCCTTGTCGGCGTGGAGTTTGCCGGGCTTGCGCCGTCGCCGGCCGCGGCGCGAGCGGATCGGCGGGATGCCCCTCACGAGCGGGATCGGGGCCTGGCTGTCGTGCAGGTCGGCCCCGGAGATGCCGATGGATATGGGCAGACCTGATCGTTGCGTGATCAGGTGGATCTTCGAGCCGTACTTGCCCCGGTCGACAGGATTCGGGCCTGTCAGGTCCCCCTTTTCAGGGCCCGCATGTTGACCGAGTCGATCGCGCACCGCGACCAGTCCAGCTCGCCGCGGGCACCGAGTTCGTCGAGGACCAGGCGGTGGAGCTTGGCCCACACCCGGGCCTTCGACCACTCCGAGAACCGCCTGTGGGCGGTTGCTCCGGACGGGCCGAACGACGCCGAAGGCAGCTGCTGCCAGGTACAACCCGACGTGGCCACGAAGACGATCGCCGCCAGCACTTCCCGGTCGCCATGCCGACGCCGACCACCACCCTGCGGCCGCGACGGCACCTCCGGCACCACCCGCTGGAACAACACCCACAACTCATCCGGCACCAGCCGCTCAACGATCCCCACCATGACGCACAGAAGACCGCTGTCGCCCGTTGCCATCGGACCATCCCGAAACAGCGCTCCATGGGTACGAATTCGAAGGAAATGCACGGTGAATTCCTTGCCGCGGCAGACGGCGCCGGTGCAGCGGGCCGCCCTGGGAGTAGGGGCGGCCTTGCCTGCTCGACGGCTTTACGGCCGCCCGGAACGGCGTTGATCATGCGGTTCCAGACAACAGCAACGACATCGGTCACGGAGCCGCCAGTTCAATCCAAATTACCCCTCGCGCTTCGACGAAAAGAAACAGCCCGCGCAACGGGATGATCGGCCCTGCAAGCGCTGGGAGCGGATTCGCCCTTGACCACCCTCACGCTGTCAGAGGTTGCCGTTGCTACTCCCTCGGAAAAACCAACCGCAAGAACCTCCGCCAACATGCTGTTGGGTCCGCCCTCCGGGAATGGAGTTACCGCACGAAATGCTTCGGTTTCCTGGCCACCCAACCAGTCATGGTCCGCGGTCACAGTGAGCCAATCATCCTCGGACCTGATACGAACGTCGCCTGCACCCCTGATGAGCGCCTCGGTTGCGATCATACCGGCCAGTTCGACGGCGTCGAATGATCCCGAGCGGAAAAATCGCCCTTCGTTCCTGGTCAAGTATTCCCACGTGTCAACCAGCGTGATGTCTTCAGGGTGATACTTCAATTTCGCCGCTCCGCCTGAGTTGGTTAAAGAGAGGAAAAGCTGAGTTTGGGATGTGGAACTCATATCCCTCGAACTTCGGAGATTTCGGGGTTTCCGGAATCTTGCGGGTGACTGCTCCAGCGTTCTGAAGTTTCACGATCGCAGAGTCAGTTATTTTGACCTTGATGATTCCCGGCGCCGATCCCGATCGAAGCGCAAAGTATTCTGCGTCTCCATAGTGTGTCGCGAGGAAGAAGCCCCCGGGTCCATCAGTGTAGTTCGCTGCGGCCTCGGAGGCGTCCAACCCCTTGTTGAGGATACCCACCAAGGACTTCACATCAGCTCCGTGGTAGTACAGGTTTCCGCCGGTCGGACGGTAGGGATTCGCTCCGTTGAGTGCCGGGTCGTCGCCGTGAGCCGCACCCGGGCCGAACCTCCTGGGCTGAGCGGTGGCAGGGACCTCTACCGCGTCTGCCTCCCAGCCGGTCAGTCCGCCGATTCCGACGAGCACGATCTGCTGGGAGAGTTCGTCAGCCGCCTGAAAGTAGAGATCGGAGAGGGCATCGCACCCCTGCTCATGGAACATGAACGACGCGCGGTAGAGGCGGTAGGCGGGGCGAACGGGGAAGTACTTGTCGATGAAGACCCCCGCGCCTCCGTTACAGCCGGAGAGGGCGTCGGCAAGGTCACCGATGAAGATGAAGGGGGATTCGACGCCCTGTTTGAGGCCGGTACCAATTGCCTTGAGGCGTGAGGTGATCGGGTCCCACCAGCTCTGGCCCGAGAGGTCGACGGCGTAGGTCGGCCGGTCTCCGGCGTAGCTGTAGGCGGAGGCGTAGGGCTCACCTTGACGCAGCTGGACGGGGTCGGTGGCGGTGAAGCGGCCAGTGGTGGGGTCGTAGTTGCGGGCGCGGAGGTTGTAGCCGGCGGCCGAGGTGGTGGGTTCGGTGTACTGGCCCGTGCAGGTGAAGGGGTTGGCGGGTGGATGAGTGGGTTGAGCTCGGGAGCGTAGGCGGTAATCGCTCCAGCGTCAGCCAGCCCTGCTCGATGACCCAGGCCCGCATCGCCCGGCTCCAATGGGCGGACAGGCCGTCCCAGACCAGCACCACCTGTTCCCCGGCGTAGAACACCTTCAGCTGTTCCAAGACTTCGATGAGGGCGGTGGTGTCGTAGCTGCCGGGCTTGAGATGGAAGCACAGCCGAGGCCCGCGGTCGGGCTCGGCGGCGTGATAGCCGAGAGCCGCGGCCATCGAGGCACGCTTCCAGTTCAGCCGATGCCGCAGGAGCGGGGTGCGGCCGCGGGGTGCGTAGGTGCGGCGGACCTGGGGCAGCGACGAGACTCCCGATTCGTCGAGGAAGACGATCCAGGCACGTTTGTTCATCGCCCCTTTTTGATGCGCGGCCATTCGTGCGCGATCCAGCGGGCGATCTCCGACTCGTCCCGCTCCACCGCCCGCCGCTCCGGGCGTTGCAGACTCCACCCCAGCCGGCCCGTCAGCAGCCGCCACACCGACGCCCTCGACAACACCACGCCCGCGACCCGCTCCACGACCACGCCGACTCGCTCCAACGTCCACAAATCAGCCTCGAAGCCATGCGCCTGGGCACCTTGCTCCAGCGCGATCCGCACCTGCTCGACCTGGGCGTCATCCAGCTTGGGCGGACGACCGGAGGCAGGACATCGGCGCAAGGCATCAGTACCGCCCTCCTCCCACACCCGCTTCCACCGCCGCACGCTCTCAGCACTGACCTCCAGCAACCGTGCGATCTCAGCACTCGTGCGTCCTTGCCCGAACAACTCGGCCGCCCATACGCGCCGGCCCTCGGCCAACTGCGGCCGCGTCAAAGGAGGAACGACAGATCTCGAAGCAACAGGCGAAGGCTTGATGGCGGGCATTTTCCCTGCATGGGTGGGGTGTTGAGGGCTGAGCCGGTGTGAGTGGAGACGTTCACCGGGTTGCGGACGGGGCGCTTTGAGAAGCTGCTTCGGGTGGTGCGGGAGCAGGGCGGCAACGGCCCCGGTGGTGGCCGACCGTGGTGCCTTCCGCTGGCCGAGCGGGTACTGCTGGTAGCCGTCCACTACCGCACGAACCTCACCATGCGCCGGCTCGCGCCGTTCTTCGGCTGCTCACCTGCCACCGTCTGCCGGGTCATCCAGCGCCTGCGACCCCTGCTCGCGCTGGAGCCGGCGCCCCGGCCACTGCCGGGCACCGACCGGCTGTGGATCATGGACGGTACCCTGATCCCGGTCCGTGACCGTAAGGTCGCAGCCTCCTCACGCTTGCTGTTGCTCCGCTATGCCCAGTGGCCCGCCGCGAGCTCCCGGCTCACCATCGACCACATCGAGGAGACGGAGGGCGCCGTTCGCATCCGCTTCAGCGCCGTTCCGGTCGAGCTTCCCGCATCCATCGCTGACCTGGCCCGACAGCAGGTCGCGGTCCGCCGCAGCCATGCCGTCCTCGGGCGGACGGAGTCGCCCTGGCCCTTCCTCGGAAGCCAGCCCGGCCGACCGTTCAGTGCCTGGGCCATGGGCGAACGCCTCCGCAAACTCGGCATCCGGCTCGCGGAAGCCCGCTCGACCGCGCTGTTTCAGCTCGCCACCGAGCTACCCGCCGCGGTCCTCGCCCGCACCCCTCGGCATCGACATCACCGTCGCCGTCAAGTGGCAGCGGGCCGCCGCCGGCGACTGGGCCGCCTACGCAGCAGAGATCAGCCAACGAGCCACCCGCCACCTCCACGGAGAAGACGTACATGCCCCTCGATGACCAGAACACTTGGGCTCTGCTCCGGCAACTTGATGACCCGCAGCACATGGAGTTTCCCCACGGCTACGACCACGACGCCACCCGAGCCCGATTCGAGCAGCTCGCAACCCGCTTGAACGCACGATTCCAGTGCACCTGCACCGTCGACCGCCAGGTTCAGGACGCCAGCCACCACGGGACAATCGTGATCCCGGCAACCGCCACCGACAGCGCCGAACACATCACGGTGACCATCAGCAACTTCGGGAACCTGGCCGTCGTGACCTTGGGCAATCCCGGGAGCTACAACGAGGAAGAAGAGCGTGAACTCTTTCAAGCTACCGACCGGCTCCGCGTCGAGGAAGAACTCGAATCCCTCGGCTACACCGTCATCTCAGAGCACCTGCTCTGGACGGGATACGACGGCGTCAGCGACCTCGTCTCCTACTACCCGACGTGGTGGATCCGCTTCTTCGACTACCTGTGATCCAGCCTGCGCTGTCCTCGGCAGAGGCATTCCGAGAGTTCCCATACCCGAGCCCACCATTACACCCCGACGTACACAAGATCACGGACGCCGGGCCAGCGCGCTCCGCAGACCTCGCTCACTGCCGAGCCCGATCGTCGAGACGTGCTGCCCCGCCGTCAAGGGCGCCGGTCCCCATCTGGTCCCCGAAAATGATCAAGGGCCGGTGTCGGATGTCTCCGATACCGGCCCTGATCTGCGACTCTTTCGAGTCGGGACGACAGGATTTGAACCTGCGACCCCTTGACCCCCAGTCAAGTGCGCTACCAAGCTGCGCCACGTCCCGATGCCCGTCTGACCTGGGGTTTCCCCTGGGGTGACGTGCAGGAAAACCATACCGCACTCGGGTCGGTGGTCGCGCACGCCTTGGCCCGGGGCGGCCGAGTGGCGGGATGCGGTGCTTGACCTCAAGTTTGGTCGAGGTTGCACGATCGTCGGCATGACGACCACCGACGAACTCGGGCGCACCCACGGGTACGCCGACCTGCCCCGGCTGATGGGGCTCATGACGGGCGACGAGAAGCACGGTCCGGCGGCCACGTCGACGCTCGATGTGCTGTGGGTCCTCTACGACCGGGTCCTGCGGGTGGGACCGGAGCGGCGGGACGCTCCGGAGCGCGACCGGTTCCTGCTCTCCAAGGGGCACGGGCCGATGGTGTACTACGCCGTCCTCGCCGCCAAGGGCTTCCTGTCCGTGGACTGGCTGCCGGGCTTCGGCGCCTACGACTCCCCGCTCGGGCACCATCCGGACCGCACGCTGGTGCCGGGCGCGGAGATCGGCAGCGGCTCGCTGGGGCACGGGCTGCCCCTCGCGGTCGGCTCGGCGCTCGGGCTGCGCGCCCAGGGGCTGCGCGAACCCCGGGTGTGGGTGCTGATCGGGGACGCCGAGCTGGACGAGGGGAGCAACCACGAGGCGATCGCCTTCGCCGGTCCCGCGGGGCTGGACCGGCTGCACACCGTCGTCGTCGACAACTCCTCCGCCAGCCACGCCCGCCCCGGCGGGATCGCGGCCCGCTTCGAGGCGGCCGGCTGGTCGGCGGCGACCGTCGACGGCCGCGACCACGAGGCGCTGTACGACGCGTTCACCGCGCCGCACCCGGGCCGCCCGCACGTGGTGGTGGCGCGGGTGGAGCCGAAGGACTCCTGATGGGGCGGCCGGTCCCCGGCGCCCGGACCCGCGCACCCCGAACGCCCCGTACATCCCGAACGCAGAAGGGCTCGACCCCCATGGACACCATGCGTGACCGTTTCGCTCCCGTTGTCACACGCCTCCTCGACGAGGACCCGCGGGTCGCGGTCGTCCTCGCCGAGATCGGCAAGGACGGCTTCGCCGAGGCGCTGCGGCGGCATCCCGACCGGGTGATCAACGTGGGCATCCGCGAGCAGTTGCTCGTCGGCGCCGGTGCGGGCCTCGCGCTGACCGGCATGCGGCCGGTGGTGCACACCTTCGCCAGCTTTCTCGTGGAGCGGCCCTTCGAACAGGTGAAACTGGACCTGGGCCACCAGGGCGTGGGCGCGGTGCTGGTGAGCGCGGCGGCCTCGTTCGACTGGCCGGCCGGCGGGTTCACCCATATGGCGCCCGGTGATGTCGCCCTGCTGGACACCCTCGACGGCTGGACCGTCCAGGTGCCCGGCCATCCGGACGAGGCCGAGACGCTGCTGCGGCACGCGGTCGCGGCCGGGGACGACAGGGTCTATGTGCGGCTGTCCGTGCAGTCGAACGCCCGCGGTCGCACGGTCGACGGCGAGCACTTCCTGACGGTGCGCGAGGGCCGTCGCGGGGTCGTGGTCGCGGTCGGGCCGCTGCTGGACGCGGTGCTCGACGCGACGGAGGGCCTGGACGTCACCGTGCTGTACGCGACGACCGTACGGCCGTTCGACGCGGGCGCCCTGCGCCGTGCCGTCCGGGGTGCCGGTCCCGACGTGGTGCTCGTCGAGCCGTATCTGGCGGGCACGTCGACCGCGGCGGCGAACGACGCGCTCTCCGCCGTCCCGCACCGGATCCTGGGCCTCGGGATGGGCCGGGCCGAACTGCGGCGTTACGGCACGCTTGAGGAGCACACCGCCGCGCACGGCCTCGACGCGGCGTCCCTGCGGGCGCGGATCTCCGCGTTCCTCGGGGCGGGCGCGCCGAGTCGGTGACCGGGGCGGGCGGTCAGTGCTTCGCCGGTCGCGCCCGGCGTATGTGAGGGCCGGGCGGGTCGGCGCGTACCAGGCCGCTGATCGCGGGGACGGCGAGCAGCACGACCGGTACGACGACGCTCGTCGCCGCGGACACCAGCAGCACATGGCCCGCGCCGAGGGCGGAGGCGGCCGGTCCGGCGAGCGCCTGGCCCACGGGCATCATGGCGAGGGAGCCCGCCACGTCGTAGGCGTGGATGCGGTTGAGGACGTCCGAGGGGACCTGGGTCTGGACGCTGGTCGCCCACATCACGCCCCAGAACGCCTGTCCCGCACCGGCGACCGCGGCTCCCGCGGCCATGGCCTCCACGCCGAGGCCCGCACCGACCGCCGCCGGGAAGCAGCAGAAGGCGAAGAGCGCGACCGCCCCGGCGCGCAGCATCCGGCGCGGGCGCAGCCGCAGCGCGAGGAAGCCGCCGACGACGGTGCCCGCGCCGAGGGCGGAGTTGATCAGACCGTAGGCACGCGGGCCGTGCTGCTGGACCACCTCGGTGGCCACCAGCGGCACGGTCGGGCCCCACACGGCGATCATGTAGAGGCACCAGACGGCGATGACTCCCCACAGCCAGGCGCGCGAGCGGAACTCCCGCCAGCCCTCGACCAGGTCGGCCCGGAAGGTGCCCCAGCCGGATCCGTGCGCGGCCGCCGCCGGGCGGCTGCCGGGCGGGAGCGGAGGCAGCCTGAGCAGGAGCAGGCACAGCGCGCTGACCGCGTAGGTGGCAGCGTGGGCGGCGAAGACCCCGCCGGGCGAGGCGAAGCCCACGAGGACACCGGCGACGGCCGGGCCCGCGAGCTGGGCGGCGGACTCGGCGATCCGTATCGCGCCGTTGGCGCCCTGGATGTCGGCGGCGAGCCGGGGCACCGTGCTGGCGACGCCCGGCTGGAAGACGGCTCCCGCCACGCCGTTGGCGAGCCCGATGACGCAGATCTCCCAGAGCACCACGTGCCCCGAGTAGAAGAGGACCGCGGCCAGGGACTGGGTGCCGAGCCGCACCAGGTCCGCGCCGATCATCAGCTTGCGTGTGCTGAAGCGGTCGGCGATGACGCCGCCGAAGACCACGAGCCCGGCGAAGGCGGCGGCCGTCGAGGCCATGGCGAGTCCCACCGCGCCCGCGCCGTACCCGTGTTGCAGCAGTCCGGCGGCGAGCGCCACGGGCAGCATGGTGTCGCCCAGCCGGGCGACGGCCCGCGCGACGAAGAACAGCGCGAAGTCCCGTGACCAGACCGGCCTCGCCCCGGGGCTCGGTCCGACCCCGGGTCCGGCTCCGGCCTCGCTCCCGGCACCGACGACGCTGTCCTGCGGTGACGGCTGTGATGACATCTCGGTCATCCGTTCGACGCTCCCCTCCCTGGCATGTCCCGTCCCCGTGCCCCCGTGCCCCCGAATCCCCCGCGCCGTCAGGCCCGTACGGACAGCCCGCCGTTCCGGTCCCCCGTCCCGGCCCCCGGCCGAAACCCGTTCGCGCCCCGCACCTCCGGATCATGCCATGGCCCACCGACAACGCCCGCGGGATTTTCAGGGAGGGAATCTTCGAAGGCCGGTTCTTCGAAGGCCGGTTCTTCCGAGGCCGGTTCTTCGGAGGCGGGTTCTTCAGGGGGCGGCGGGCAGCCCCAGCTCCGGATGGGCCTCCAGGAGCCGGCCCGGGGCGGCCTGGCGCCAGGAGTCCGCGAGGATGTCACGCAGCTCGGCCTCGTCCTCCAGCGCGGCCAGCCGCACCCTCACCCAGGCGAACTGCGCCTCGTGACCGGCGATCCAGAACTTCCCCGGCTCGGCCAGGACCAGTTCGGCGCGCTCCTCCTTGGGGCAGCGCACGGCGACGGAGGTCTCCTCCTCCGGCAGCGTGGCGAACATCTTGGCCGCGACCCGGAACGTGGGCATGCTCCAGGCCGTCTTCTCCGTCGTGTCCGGCAGGGACAGGGCGATACGGCGTACGTCTTCTGCATCCGGCATGCCCCGCACGCTAGCGGCACCCACTGACAGCCGCCCGCCCCGGACGCGCTCGGCCCGCTCAGCACCCGTCCCGTCCGGTGCCGCCCTGTCCCCCCTGTGCCGCCCTCAGGAACGCGCCGCCGCATGCAGCGCGTCCAGCACCGGCCGGATCAGCGGGTGCTCCTCCGCGCCCCGGCGCACCGCGGCGAAGACGCGCCGGGTGGGCGCGACCCCGTCGACCGGGCGCACGACCACGCCCGTGAGGTCCATGCCGCGCAGCGCGGAGCGCGGGACGAGGGCCACGCCCGCGTCGGCGGCGGCGAGGGCCACGACCGCACGGAAGTCATCGGACGAGTGTTCGATACGCGGCGGGAATCCCGCGTTCTCGCAGGCCAGCACCGACACGTCATGGCAGGGGTTGCCCGGGTACGGGCTGATCCACGCGTCCTTGGCCAGCTCGGCGAGCGGGACCTCGGGGGCGTCCGCCACCCGGTGGGCGACCGGGACCACCACGTCGAAGGGCTCGGCGTACAGCGGGACGTGGGTCAGGCGCGGGTCGTCGGCGGACGGCGCGCCCCGGTACTCGACGGCGACGGCGACGTCCACCTGCCGGTCCAGCACCATCGGCAGGCTGGCGTCGCCCTCGGCGTCGTGGACGCGGATGCGGATGCCGGGCGCCGAGGCGGCCAGCCGGGCGAGTGCCGGGGCGACCACCTCGGCGATGCCGGTGGCGAAGGCGGCCACGGTGACCGTGCCGGCCTCCCCCGAGCCGTAGGCCGCCAGCTCCGCCTCCGCGCGCTCCAGCTGGGCGAGGACCGCGTTGGTGTGGCTGAGCAGGATCTCACCGGCCGGGGTCAGCCGTACGCCCTTGGCGCCGCGTTCCACGAGCCGGTGGCCCGTCTCCTGCTCCAGCGCGGTGAGCTGCTGAGAGACCGCCGAGGGGGTGAGGTAGAGCGCGGCGGCCGCGGCCGTCACCGTACGGTGGTCGGCCACTGCCCGGAGGATGTGCAGCCGCCGCGCTTCGATCATGGAACCGATTATCTCAGGAGTGCGGGACAGGTGTGTCCCCGCAGGTCAGCCGCCCAGCTCGGTACGGGCGGCGACGAAGGCGTCGACCGCGCGGTTGACGTCGGCGGTCGAGTGCGCGGCGGACAGCTGCACGCGGATGCGGGCCTGGCCCTGCGGCACCACCGGGTAGGAGAAACCGATCACGTACACCCCGCGCTCCAGCAGCAGTTCCGCCATCCGGGCCGCCTCGGCGGCGTCGCCGATCATCACCGGGGCGATGGCGTGGTCGCCGGGCAGCACGTCGAAGCCCGCCTCGGTCATCCGGGAGCGGAACAGCTTGGTGTTCTCGGCCAGCCGGACGCGCAGGTCGTCGGCCGACTCCAGCAGGTCGAGGACCTTCAGGGAGGCCGCCGCGATCACCGGGGCGAGGGTGTTGGAGAACAGGTACGGCCGGGAGCGCTGGCGCAGCAGGGCGACGATCTCGGCGCGGGCGGCGACGTAGCCGCCGGAGGCGCCGCCGAGCGCCTTGCCGAGGGTGCCGGTGATGATGTCGACGCGGTCCATGACGCCGTGCAGCTCAGGGGTGCCGCGCCCGCCGGGGCCGACGAAGCCGACGGCGTGCGAGTCGTCCACCATGACCATGGCGTCGTAGCGGTCGGCGAGGTCGCAGATCTCCGCCAGGGGTGCCACATAGCCGTCCATGGAGAAGACGCCGTCGGTGACGATCAGCCTGCGGCGGGCGTCGCCGGCGGCCTTGAGCTGCGCCTCCAGGTCGGCCATGTCGCGGTTGGCGTAGCGCAGGCGGCGGGCCTTGGACAGGCGGATGCCGTCGATGATGGAGGCGTGGTTGAGGGCGTCGGAGATCACCGCGTCCTCGGCCCCGAGCAGGGTCTCGAAGACACCGCCGTTGGCGTCGAAGCAGGAGGAGTAGAGGATCGTGTCCTCCTGGCCGAGGAAGGCCGACAGCCGGGCCTCCAGCTCCTTGTGCACCTCCTGGGTGCCGCAGATGAAGCGCACGGACGCCATGCCGTAGCCCCAGCGGTCCAGGGCCTGGTGGGCGGCGGCCACGACCTCGGGGTGGTCGGCGAGGCCCAGGTAGTTGTTGGCGCAGAAGTTGAGCACCTCGCCGGGCCGGCCGCCCGCGGTGACCTCGACGGTCGCGGACTGCGGGGTGCCGATGACCCGCTCGGGCTTGTGCAGACCGGCGGCGCGGATCTCGTCGAGGGTGGCGCGCAGATCGTCACGCACGGAGTCGAACATGGAAAAGCTCCTCGGATGCTTGCCTGAAGGCGAAGGACTGCCTGCTCTGGGAGTGAAGGACCGCCCGCTGCGAAGGCGCGGGACCGGCAGGACGGCCCACGCCGACGCGAAGGGCGCGGTGGCGGGTGCGGGTTACGCGGTCCAGTCCAGGATGACCTTGCCGCCCCGGCCGCCGGCCGCCTCGTCGAAGGCGGCCTCGAAGTCGGCGTAGCCGTACCGGCCGGTGATCACCGGGGCGAGGTCGAGGCCGCCCTCCAGCAGCACCGACATGGCGTACCAGGTCTCGAACATCTCGCGGCCGTAGATGCCCTTGACGGTGATCATCGAGGTGACGATCCGGGCCCAGTCGACCGGGAACTCCTGGGCGGGCAGGCCGAGCATGGCGATCCGGCCGCCGTGCGTCATGTTGGCGATCATGTCGCGCATCGCCTCGGGCCGCCCGGACATCTCCAGGCCGATGTCGAAGCCCTCGCGCAGACCGAGCACGCGCTGCCCGTCGGCGATGGTGGCGCCGCCGACGTCGAGGGCGAGGCTGACCCCTATCTTGCGGGCGAGTTCGAGGCGCTCCTCGCTGACGTCGGTGATGACGACGTTGCGCGCGCCGGCGTGCTTGGCGACGGCCGCCGCCATCAGGCCGATCGGCCCGGCGCCGGTGATCAGCACGTCCTCGCCGACCAGCGGGAAGGACAGCGCGGTGTGCACGGCGTTGCCGAACGGGTCGAAGATCGCGGCGATGTCGAGGTCGACGGGGACGCGGTGCACCCACACGTTCCCGGCGGGCAGGGCGACGTACTCGGCGAACGCGCCGTCGCGGCCCACGCCCAGGCCGACCGTGGCGCGGCACAGGTGGCGGCGCCCGGCCAGGCAGTTGCGGCACTTGCCGCACACGAGGTGGCCCTCGCCGCTGACCCGGTCGCCGGTCTTGATCTCGGTGACGTCGCGGCCGGTGGCGACGACCTCGCCGACGAACTCGTGGCCGACCGTGAGCGGGGTGCGGATCGCCTGCTGCGCCCAGCCGTCCCACGCCCGGATGTGCAGGTCGGTCCCGCAGATGCCGGTACGCAGGACCTTGATCAGTACGTCACCGGGTCCGACGGCGGGCTCGGGCACGTCCGTGAGCCAGAGTCCCGGCTCCGCCTTCTCCTTGACCAGCGCCTTCACGCTACGGCTCCTGTGGGTCGAGCCCGGTCCGGGTCCGGCGCACGCCGGAGGGACCCGCATCCGGGACGAGGGGGTGGAATCACCTGGCAATCTGCCGTACGCGGGGTGCGCCGGTCCATCGAGGATTTCTTAACCACGGCCACAGCTTTCCTTCACGCCGTCCGGAAGACGGCCCGCGACACGGCCGTGCCCCCGGGTCCCGGGCCGGTTCAGCCCGGCGGCGCACCGTCCGGGCCACCCAGCCCCTCTGGACCGTTCGGACCCTCTGGACCGTTCGGACTCTCTGAGCCGTTCGGGCCGTCCGGGCCGCGCTCGGCCTCGCGGCGCCGCAGCCGTCGGCTCAGTTCGGCCGCCGCGGCCTTGATGGTGTCCAGCCCCTCCCGGCCCCACGGCCGCGGCTCGACGTCGACGACGCACACCGTGCCCAGCACCATGCCCGCGCTGTCCACCAGCGGCGCGCCGAGGTAGGAGCGGATGCCGAATTCGTCGACCACCGCGTTGCCCGCGAACCGCGGGTAGTCGCGGACGTCCTCCAGCACCAGCGCCTTGCCGCGCACCAGCACGTGCGGGCAGAAGCCCTGGTCGCGCGTCAGACGGCGGCCCAGTTCCCGGTGCGCTCCCGCACCGGCCGCCGGGGCGCCGGGGCGCGGCGGGCCGTGCGGTGCCGGGGCATCCACGTCCAGCACGTCCCGGGACGGCCGGTGCAGTCCGGCGAAGAACTGCCCGTGCTCGCCGGGGAAGTTGACCATGGCGTACGGCGCCCGGGTGCGTCCGGCGAGCCGGTCGGCGAAGGCGTCGAGGGCCGGTTCGGCGCGCTCGCCCAGGCCCAGCCGGCGCAGCCGCCGGGCACGGGCCGGTGCCTCCCTGTCCTCCGGGGTGAGCAGCAGCCGACCGGCCGGGCGCGGCGGGTCGTAGGTCATCGCCGGGCTCCGGCGTCGTGGGCGTGTGTCATGGACGGGCTCCGTGGCGGGTTCGGGGCAGGGCTCCGTGGCGGTTCGGGACAGCGGCGGGGCCGGGCCCGGGACGTGGTCGCGGCCGGGCGGGGCGGTCACAGGTGGGCGCCGTGGCTGGCCTCCGGTGCGGACGCGTGGGCGATGAGGTGCCGTACGAGGGTCAGCAGGGTCTGGACGCCGGAGCTGGAGATACGGGCGTCGCAGCGCACCACGGGGATCTCCTCGGCGAGGTCGAGCGCGGAGCGGATGTCGTCCAGGCGGTAGCGGTGGGCGCCGTCGAAGTCGTTGACGGCGACGATGAAGGCGAGGCCGCGCTGCTCGAAGAAGTCGACGGCGGCGAAGCACTCCCCCAGGCGGCGGGTGTCGGCGAGGATGACCGCGCCGAGGGCGCCCTCCGACAGCTCGTCCCACATGAACCAGAACCGCTCCTGCCCGGGGGTGCCGAACAGGTACAGGACGTGTTCCGCGTCCAGGGTGATCCGGCCGAAGTCCATCGCGACGGTCGTCTCGACCTTGTTCTCGATGCCGTCGAGGCTGTCGGTGTCGGCGCCGGCCGTGGTGAGCAGTTCCTCCGTGCTGAGCGGCGCGATCTCGCTCACCGCGCCGACGAAGGTCGTCTTGCCCACGCCGAACCCGCCCGCCACCAGGATCTTCAGCGCGGTGGGGAAGGGGTCGGCGGGGCCGTCGTCGCAGGCGGAAGGCGGCGGGGCTCCCGTGTACGGGTGGTGCGTCGCCGTGCCGCCGTCGTGGCCCGCGGGGCCGTCGCCGTGGTCAGAGCTGTCGTCGTAGTCCATCGAGCACTGCCTCCAGTAGGGCCCGGTCGGTGGGAAGGTGGGGGGTGACGGGCGGTTTGGTGGTCAGGGCGCCGCAGTCGACGAGGTCGGACAGCAGCACCTTGGCCACCGCCGCGGGCAGCTTCAGGTGGGCGGCCACCTCGGCCACCGAGACCGGGGCCAGGCACAGGTCGAGTGCCTCGCCGTGCTCGGGTCCGAGGTACCCCAGCGGCGTCACCCCGGTCACCATCACCTGGGACATCAGGTCGAAGGCGATGGTGGGCCGGGTGCGGCCGTTGCTGACCGTGAAAGGGCGCACCAGCCGCCCGGCCGCGTCGTCGAGCCAGGGCCCGTCGCCGGTCACCGCCGCGCTCAAGGCCGCAGCGCCGGGGGTTCGGCGGTGTGCTGGCGGGGCGCGGTCACGAGGTACGGGCGGACGCTCTTGACCAGCATCGCCATCTCGTAGCCGAGCACCGCCGCGTCGGCCTCGCGGCCCGCGAGCACGGCGAGACAGGTGCCGGAACCGGCGGTGCTGACGAACAGCAGGGTCGAGTCGAGTTCGACGACGACCTGCCGCACGTCGCCGCCGTCGCCGAAGCGGATACCGGCGCTGCGGCCGAGGGAGTACAGGCCGGAGGCCAGCGCGGCCATGTGGTCGGCGCTGTCGGGGTCGAGGCCGTGCACGGACTTCACCAGTCCGTCGCAGGACAGCAGGACCGCGCTGGTGGTGTGCGGTACGCGCTGCACGAGGCCGCTCATCAGCCAGTCGAGGTCGGAAACATGGCCGGTCGGCGCATCGCTCGCCATGGTGGATCGACTCCTTGGGGTACGAAGGTCCGGGGGCGCGCCGAAGGTGGGGGCGCAGGCGGGGGGACGAGTGGGGGGCGGGACGGAGGTGTGCGGGCGGGTGGGGGCGGTCGTGCGGGTCATCCGGCGGGCGTGCTCCCGTCGTGGTGTGCGGCCTCGGCCGGCTCCGGGGACGCGTCCTGGCGCTGGCGGGCCTCGGCGAGCCCGATCCCGCGCTGGAAGGCGGCCATCAGACCGGGATCGTGGCCCACGGTGTCGTCGCTGTCCTGGCGGGGCGCGGGGCCGCCGCGCAGCTGGGGCGCGATGTGCTGCTGGGCGCGGCGCCGGGGCAGGCTGGGCGGTTCCATGACGCCGCGCACCACGTCGACGCGCGGCACGGGCAGGACACCGGCGTTCGCCGCCACGGCGGCCCGGTCGTGCGGCCGGATGCCGGGGGCGGCCTCCGCCGGGTTCGCCCGTCCGTCCCGGTCACCGCGTCGCGGCAGGGGCGCGGGCTCCTGGTGGTGGGAGGGCACGGCCGGTTCGGCGTACGGCCCGGCGGCCGCGTGGGTGCCGTCCCCGGCCGGTCCGGGATCCCCGCCCGCGGCGGACGGGGCGGGCACGGCGGGCAGGGCCGGTACGCCGCCGTCGCGCGCCGGGGCCTGCGGGTGGACGCCGGGGGTGTCGGGGGCGCCGGGGGTTCCGAAGCCGGCAGAGGGGGCGGGGGCGGCGGGGACGCCGTCCCTCGCCGAGTCCTGGGTACCGGCGTAGGGGGCGGCACCGGCCGCACCGGCTCCCCCAGCCCGCGCTCCCGTTCCCGCTCCCGCTCCGGACCTTGCCCCGGCTCCGGCACCGGTGCCGGGCTCCGCTCCGAGCAGCGCCTGCGGCACCACGAGCACCGCCTGCACACCGCCGTAGATGTTGGTCTGCAACCGGACGTCGATGCCGTGCCGCTTGGCCAGTTGGGAGACGACGAACAGCCCGATGCGGCCGTCCGCGAGCAGCCCGGCCACGTCGGCCTGGTCCGGGTCGGCGAGCAGGGTGTTCATCCGGACCTGTTCGCCGACCGGCATGCCGAGGCCCCGGTCCTCCACCTCCACGGCCAGTCCCGAGGTCACCAGGCCCGCGCGCAGCAGCACTTGGGTGTTCGGGGCGGAGAACACCGTGGCGTTCTCGACGAGTTCGGCCAGCAGATGGATGACGTCGGCGACGGCGTGGCCGCGCAGCCGGCCATCGACGGGCGGGACGAGCTTCACCCGCGAGTACTGCTCGACCTCCGCGATGGCCGAGCGCAGCACCTCGGTCATGGAGACGGGGTGGCTCCACTGACGCCGGGAGACGGCGCCGCCGAGGACGGCGAGGTTCTCGGCGTGGCGGCGGATGCGGGTGGCGAGGTGGTCGACGTGGAAGAGGCCCTTGAGCAGGTCGGGGTCCTCGATCTCGTTCTCCAGCTCGTCGAGGATGGAGATCTCGCGGTGCACCAGGGACTGGAGGCGCCGGGCGAGGTTGAGGAAGACCTCCAGCTTCTGCTCGCTGCCGTCGCGGCCGGAGAGCCGGGCGGCCTGCACGACGGCGTCGACCGCCCCCTCGTGGGCGCGGGCCAGGTCGGCGGCGAGCAGCTCGAACCCGTCGGCGTCACCGGGCGCGCCGCCGGGCGGGGTGCGCGGGGGCAGGGTCTCGCCGTGCCGCAACGCCTCGACGAGCGCGGTCAGTTCGGCCTCGCGGTGCGCGGTGCCGCGGCGCAGCGCGTCGAGCCGCTCGTGCACGGAGGCGGCCGCGCGCCCGGCGGCGACGGCGGCGGTCACGATGCCCGCGACCGTGACCGACAGCGCGCCCGCGAGCACCGCGCACAGGGCGAGGCCGGGCCGGGCGCCGGTGGAGCGCACAGCGAAGAGCACGGCCGCGCCCGCGCCGAGCGCCACCGCCAGCGGCGGCAGCACGGCCAGCCGCAGCAGTTGGGGCCGTATGCGGGGCTCGGGCAGCGAGGGGACGGTGCGGGCCACCGGCCGCCCGTGCCGTCCGCCGCCCTCGCGGCGATCTGCGCGGGCGGCCGGTGCACGGAGGTGAGACATCTGTTCCTCGTACTGGATTCCGTCGGGCCTGTGCGCTCGCGCCGGAGACGCGAGCGGGCGTACGCCATCGCTGTGCCGGACGGCCAGGCCCTGGAGAGCGCCTCTACGTCGTCCGGTGGACACTCACAGTAGTCACCGAGGCATCATGTGCGATGAGCAGTCGCCAAAATCCCCCGCCGAGCGTCCCGCTCTGGTATGAGGCGTCGTACGGCCGACCGAAAAAACGTGCGCGTCCGGGACCGGTGGCGCGGGCGGCCGGGGTCAGGCGCAGGCGCCGGGGTCCGCCGCGAGAT
This sequence comes from Streptomyces sp. PsTaAH-124, assembly GCF_000373685.1. Lineage (NCBI taxonomy): Bacteria > Bacillati > Actinomycetota > Actinomycetes > Kitasatosporales > Streptomycetaceae > Streptomyces > Streptomyces sp. PsTaAH-124. The sequence continues at coordinate 197,264 of NZ_KB892165.1, forward strand.
GGGCCACCAGGGCGCCGAGGCCGCCCGCGCCGTCGCCACCGGCCGCGGCGCGCAGCGCCGACTCATGGGCGGCGGCGAGCGCGTCGAGGCGGGTCAGCCGGTCCCGGCCGCGCCGGGAGAGGTGGACGCGGATGCTGCGCCGGTCGGTGTCGGACTGCCGGCGGTAGACCCAGCCGTCGTCGGCGAGCGCGTCCACCAGGCGGGTCAGGGAGGCGTGCGGGATGAGCAGCCCTTGCGACAGCTCGCCCATGGGGCTGCCCGCGTCGTCGGCGAGGGCGCGCAGGACGCGCCACTGGTCGACGGTGCAGCGCTCCTCGCCGAGCACGGCGGCCAGCCCCTGGACGAGCCGCCGCTGGGCGAGGGTGAGGATCTCGACGAGCGGGGGCCCGCCGGTGCGGGCGGCCACGGAGCCGGGCGGCGCCGGGCGGCCCGGCGCGGACGCCGCCGCGGGGGCCGGGGGCGGTGCGGTGTCTGCGACGGGATCCGGCCGTACGCTCCCCACGCGCACTCACCTCCTCCGTCCGCCGCTTCCTGGAGCATACTCGCGGCGTGGACTACGGCGTGAACCTCCAGGCGCGGCTGATCGAGCCGCTCGACGCGCTGTACGCGCCGGGTGACGCGGCGGCGTTCCGGCTCTGCCTGGTGGTGCCGCAGTCCGGGGCGCTGGGGCTGATCGGACCGTCCGCGCTGGACGCGGCCGCGCTGGCGGCGCACGAGATCAACGCGGCGGGCGGGATCGCGGCCGGGCCCGGGGGCCGTGGGACGGCGGCGCGGGCGCGGCGGGCCGAGGGGCCGGCGGATGCCCGGCCCGCCGGGTCAGGACGGGGCGTCCGCCGGGTGCGGGACCGTGCCGTTCCGCGTGCCGAACACCGGATGGACCTGGTGCTGGTGGACGGCGGCCGGGCCCCGGCGGCGGTCGCCGGGCAGGTCGCGGAACTGGTCGGCGCGGGGGCGGTGGACGCGGTGGCCGGTTTCCACTCCAGCGATGTCCACCGGGCCGTCGAGGCGGTGGTGAGCGGCCGGGTGCCGTACGTCTTCACCCCGCCGCACGAGGGAGGTGCCCGGCTGGCGGGGGTGGCCTGCACCGGCGTCGGGCCCGGGGAGCAACTGACCGCCGCCGTCGCCTATTTGACAGCGCGTCATCAGGTGCGCCGCTGGGCGCTGGTGGGCAACGACTACATCTGGCCGCGGGCCGTGCACCGGGCCGCCCGCGACGCCGCGGCCGGGTGCCACGCGCAGGTGGTGCTGGAGCACCGGGTGCCGCTGGGGCAGGTGGACCGGGCGCTGGGGCGGCTGGTGGAGGAGCTGCGCGCGCACCGGGTCCAGGCGGTCCTGGTGAGCCTGATCGGGCGGGATCTGGTGACGTTCAACCGGGGGCTGCGGCACAGCGGTCTCGACCGCCGGCTGGTGCGGCTGTCCGGGGCGCTGGAGGAGAACGGCCTGCTGGCCTGCGGCGGCGACGACACCGGCGCCCTGTACTCCTGCATGGACTCCTTCGCCTCGCTGGCCGACGACCGCGCGCTCGCCCTGACCGAGCGGCACCGCGCCCTGCTCGGCCCGGCCGCCCCGGTGCTGGACTCCTACGCGCGCGGCCTCTACGACGGCGTGCACCTGGTCGCGGCGCTGGCCGCGCGCCGAGCGCTGCGGGCGGACGCCGCTCTGCCCGCGGCCGTACGGCGCCTGCTGGCCGCGCGGGGGCCGGGCCCGCGCGAGGCGTGGCGCGCGGCACCGCAGGGACCGCCACGGCCCGCCCTGCACCTGGCCCGCGCGGACGGCCCCGACCTGCGGGTGGTGGCCTCGTTCCGCGCCCGGGGCCACTGACCCGCCGCCCTCGGTGCCGGGGTTCAGCGACCCTCCCCCGTCGAGATACTTCCATCTGGAAATAAGTGGCCGTACGCTCTCCCCGCAACGCGCGGGCACCCCGCAGTGAGGAGAACGCCATGTCCGAACCACCGGCTTCCGGCACGCTGGAGAGCTACGGCTACCGGCAGGAACTGCACCGCTCGCTGAGCTTCCGGGACCTGCTCGTCTACGGCCTGGTCTTCATGGTGCCCATCGCACCCTTCGGGATCTTCGGCAGCGTCTTCCAGAGCTCCGGCGGCATGGTCGCCCTGACCTACGCGGTCGGCATGGTGGCGATGATGTTCACGGCCCTGTCGTACGCGCAGATGGCGAAGGCGTTCCCGATGTCCGGCTCGGTCTACGCCTACGCGGGCCGCGGGATCGCCGCCCCGGTCGGCTTCCTCTCCGGCTGGATGATCCTCCTCGACTACGTCCTGGTGCCCGGCCTGCTGTACCTGATCGCCGGGATCGCCATGAACTCGCTGGTCCCGGCCGTCCCCGTGTGGCTGTGGCTGGTGGGCTTCGTGCTGCTCAACACCGCGGTCAACTACACCGGCATCCGGATGACCGCGCGGGTCAACAAGCTGATGCTGCTCGCCGAACTCGTGGTGCTGGCCGTCTTCCTGGTGATCGGCGTGATCGCCCTGGCGCAGGGCAAGGGCCGGGGCTTCGACTTCACGGCGGTCTACAACGGGCACACCTTCTCCTGGTCGCTGGTGTTCGGGGCCGTCTCCGTGGCCGTGCTGAGCTTCCTCGGCTTCGACGGCATCTCGACGCTCGCCGAGGAGAACAAGGACTCGGCCCGCGCCATCGGCCGTTCGATGGTGGCGGCGCTGGTGCTGGCGGGCGCCCTGTTCATCGTCCAGACCTGGCTGGCGTCGCTGCTGGTGCCCGCACCGGACCGGCTGCTCACCGAAGGCGATCCCGGCGGCACCGCCTTCTACGACGCGGCCCGGGTCGCCTCCGGCGAGTGGCTGGCCACCCTGACCGCCGCCGCCACCGCGGTGGCCTGGGGCTTCGCCAACTCGCTGGTGGCGCAGGCCGCGACCTCGCGCCTGCTGTACGCGATGGCCCGGGACCGCCAACTGCCCGCGTTCCTGGCCAAGGTGCACCCGCGCCACCGGGTGCCGGTGAACGCGACCCTGCTCACGGCCGCCGTCTCGCTGGCGCTGGGCCTGTACATGAACTCCCGCGACGACGGGGTGACCCTGCTGAGCAGCCTGGTCAACTTCGGCGCCCTGACGACGTTCCTGGTGCTGCACGTGTCCGTGGTCGTGCACTATCTGGTCCGGCGGCGCAGCCGCGACTTCTGGCGGCATCTGATCGCACCCGCGATCGGCTTCGCGATCCTGGCGTACGTGGTGGTGAACGCCGACATCGCGGCGCAGCGGCTGGGGTTCGTGTGGCTCGGCATCGGCGTCGTGGTCCTGGCCGGGCTGCTGCTGACCGGCCGACGGCCCGACCTGGCGGCCGTGGAACACGCGGAGAGCACGGACGATCCGGTGGCCCCGCCGCCCGCCGGGTAGTCCTCCCCCGGGTGCCGCCGCACGCGGCGCCCTGTCCCTGGCCCGCCCGCCCCGCCCGCGTTCGCATCCGCGATCCGGCACTCAGGAGGAACCCCCCGTATGAACACTTCCGCCCCGGTGATCAACGTCCCCTCGGATCCCGCCCGTTACGCCTACGCCTTCGGCGGCGGGTCGCCCGTGGTGACGGTGGAGCCCGGCAGCATCGTGGAGCTGACCACCGAGGACTGCTTCGGCGGCCGGGTGCGCGGACCGGCCGATCTGCCCAGCAGGGTCTGCTCGTTCCCGTACCTGAACCCGGTCACCGGTCCGATCGCAGTGGCCGGCGCCGAGCCCGGCGACACGCTCGCGGTGCACTTCGTGGACATCGCACCGGCCCGCGACTGGGGCGTGTCCAGTACGTTCCCGCACTTCGGGGCGCTGACCGCGACGCACACCACGGCCATGCTGCACCCCGCGCTGGAGGAGCGGGTGTGGGTCTACGCCATCGACACGAAGGCCGGCACCTGCCGGTTCGAGGCGACCCGCGGCGACTTCGCGGTGGAGCTGCCGCTGGACCCGATGCACGGCACGGTGGGGGTGGCCCCGGCGGCGGGCGAGCGGCTGATGTCGATCTCCCCGGGGGTGCACGGCGGCAACATGGACACGCCCGAGCTGCGGGCCGGGACCACCGTCTACTTCGGCGTCAATGTCGAGGGCGCGATGCTGGCCGTCGGCGACGGCCATGCCCGGCAGGGCGAGGGCGAGGTGTGCGGTACGGCGGTGGAGACGGCGATGAACACGGTGGTGGCCGTGGATCTCGTCAAGGGCGGCGGGCCCGCCGTGCCGCGGCTGGAGAACGACGGGTTCCTGCTGAGCACCGGGCACGCCCGGCCGCTGGAGGACGCCTTCCGCATCAGCCAGCACGACCTGGTGCAGTGGACGTCCGAGCTGCTCGGGCTCGATCAGCTCGACGCGTACCAGCTGGTGAGCCAGGCGGGTCTGGCGCCCGCGGCGAACGTCTGCGACACCCTCTACACGATGGTCGCCAAGCTGCCCAAGCGGGTGCTGGGCGCGGCCCGCGCCTACGAAGGCGTCCACGACCGGCTGCGGGATCTCGGCGCGGCCTACCTGAGCGGCCGCTGAGCCCAGAGGGGCGAAAGAGGCCCGCGGGTGGTCCAGTCGGCCGCCGCGGGCCCTGTGCAGGCGAATGAGTTTCCGGACCGGCGAATTGGTCTAGTCCCTTTTTGGTCCAGACCATTGACCCACCTGGTCGGCGGGCGCTATCCCATACGCATCAACTTCTCTACCCCGTACGGGATCCGGCGAACTCCCCCTCCACACACCGGGACTGACATGAGACTCAGGCGTTCCTTCCGCGCGGTCCTCACCGCGGCCGTCACCACGGCGGCCTCGGTGGGCCTCGCCCTGGCGGGCACCGGCACGGCGCAGGCGGCGACACCGCTGCCCGCGCACGTCTTCGCGCCCTACTTCGAGGCCTGGACCGGCGAGAGCCCCGCCGCACTGGCCGCCCAGTCGGGCGCCAAGCACCTGACGATGGCGTTCCTCCAGACCGCGTCCAAGGGCTCGTGCACGCCGTACTGGAACGGCGACACCGGCATGCCGATCTCCCAGTCGACCTTCGGCAGCGACATCAAGACCATCCAGAACAACGGCGGGGACGTCATCCCCTCGTTCGGCGGCTACACGGCCGACACCACGGGCACCGAGATCGCCGACAGCTGCACCGACGTCCAGCAGATCGCCGCCGCGTACGAGAAGGTCATCACGACCTACGACATCTCGCGGCTCGACATGGACATCGAGGCCGACTCGATCGACAACTCGGCCGGCATCGACCGCCGCAACAAGGCGATCAAGCTGGTCCAGGACTGGGCGGCGGCCAACGGCCGCACGGTGGAGTTCTCCTACACCCTGCCGACCACCACGCACGGCCTCGCCGACAACGGCGTCCAGCTGCTGAAGAACGCGGTCAGCAACGGCACCCGGATCGACGTCGTCAACCTGATGACGTTCGACTACTACGACAACCAGTCCCACGACATGGCGAAGGACACCCAGACCGCCGCCCAGGGCCTGGTCACCACGCTCGGCCAGCTCTACCCGAGCAAGACCTCCGCACAGCTGTGGGGCATGGTCGGCGTCACCGAGATGCCCGGCGTCGACGACTTCGGACCGGCCGAGACCTTCACCCTGGCCAACGCCACCTCGGTCTACAACTGGGCCGTCTCCAAGGGCATCAACACCCTGTCCTTCTGGGCCCTCCAGCGTGACAACGGCAGTTGTGCGGGCGGCGCCGCCGCCGACAACTGCTCCGGGATCCAGCAGAACACCTGGGACTTCTCCCATATCTTCGAGCCGTTCACCAGCGGCAGCACCGCCCCGTCCAACGACTTCTCGGTGGCGCTCGGCGCGGCCTCCGGCAGCGTGACGGCGGGCCAGTCCGCCACCACCACGGTGAAGACGGCCGTGACCAAGGGCGACGCGCAGACGGTGAACCTCAGCGTCAGCGGTGCCCCGGCGGGCGTCACCGCCTCGGTCAGCCCCACCTCGGTCACCGCGGGCGGCTCCGCGACGCTCTCCCTCGCCACCACCTCGGCGGCGGTCTCGGGCACCTACAACATCACCGTGACCGGTTCGAGCGCCTCCGGCAGCCACTCGGCGACGTACGCCCTGACCATCACCGGCGGCAACGGCAACCAGTGCACCGCCGCCCCGTGGGCCAAGGGCACCGTCTACACCGGCGGCCAGCAGGTCTCCTACAAGGGCCACAACTGGAAGGCCAAGTGGTGGACGACGGGCGAGGAGCCCGGCACCACCGGTGAGTGGGGCGTCTGGCAGGACCTCGGCGCCTGCTGATCCGCTCCCGTACGGCTGAACGGCCCGGAGTCCGCCCCCCGTGGGCACGGACTCCGGGCCGCTCGTCCCTGTCCGGCGGCCGGCTCAGTACCGCTGCGCCTTCGCCAGCCGGGCCGTCAGCTTCTTGTCGGCCGACTGGCGGCTGAACGCGATCGGCTGCGCCTTCTTCCCCGGTTCGAGGTCCTGCGCCCCGACGTACCGGGTCTCGGCCACCTTGCCGTCGGCGTCGACGAAGTCGACCTGGACGGCGTACGACGCCTTGCGGTCGGTCTTGTTGGTGATGGTCACCAGCACGGCGAGCACCCCGCCGGTCCGGTCCCGGGGCACCCCGGTCATCCCGACCTCGCCCACGGCGTTGCCCCTGCCCGGCACGCCCTTCAGCGCCTTCTCGGCCGTCGCGGCGGAGCGGGCGGTGTCCGCCGACACCGACGCCTCGAACTCGGAGGCACGTGCCTCCAGGGAGGAGGCCGCCGCCGAGACCGAGGCCCGCGCGGAGGACACAGCCGCCGAGGCGGAGGAGGCCAGCGCGGACGGCAGGGTCCCGGCGGAGAAGGAGCCCGTCTCGGGTGCGCTCGGCGTCCGAGTGGCGGATCCGCCCTGGTCGTTGCCGCCGCCGCATCCGGTCAGCGTGCCGGCCGCCAGGGCGCAGAGGAGTGCGGCCGCCGTGAGGGCGGTGGGGCGCGGCCCGGAAGGGCCCGCGCGACGCGGGAGAGGCATCGGCCCGTCCTTAGGGGTGGGGAACCTTGACCTCATCGTCGGCGCGGTCCGCGCGGCGCGCGACCCGGCCGCCGCCGCCCCGGTGACGCGGCCCCTCCCCCGGCCCGGAAGGTGCTAGTCCTTGCGGGCCACGATGATGTCCCGGTTGATCGCCTGGTCCACGCGGTGCTCGAAGCCCCGGTACGCCGCGGAGTCGCGGACGGTGAAGCCGTGGGCCTCCAGGATCTCGGCCAGCTGCTCCCGGCCCGCCACGTGGGTGTTCCAGGAGATGCCGAGGGCGCCGCCGGGCCGCAGCAGCGGCTGCCAGACCGGGACGGCGGCGGCCAGCAGGTCCACCGGGCTGCGGGAGAGCCGTCCGGCGTTCCCGCCGCCGTGCGGGCGGCTGCCGTGCTGCACGCCGTACGGCGCGTCGGTGACGATCAGGTCGAACTCGCCGCGCCGGAAGAAGTCGCCGCCGCGGAGGGTGTCCGCGTTGACGACGGTCACGTCGATGGTGCTGCCCTCGCGGTACAGCTCCTTGGAGGCGCCGAGGGCGACCTGGAGCCGGCGCCCCAGAGTCGCCTTCTGCCGCCGTACGGTGCCCGTCTCGGCGCGGTGCTTGAGGCGGCTGTTCTTCAGCCAGGTGCGGAAGAACGCGGAGTAGGCGTCGAAGTCCTTGGGGTCGATCTCGATCCCCGAGGCGTCCATGCCGTACATGACGGCCTGGTTGAGCGTGGTGCCCCGGCCGCACATCGGGTCGAGCAGGCGCAGGTCGCCGGTGAGCAGCCGGGCGGGCTCGTCCGAGGCCAGCGCGGTCACGTTCAGCAGGAGCCGGGTGAAGTCCTCGTTGGTCTTGCCCGCGTACTTCTGGATGGTGAGCAGGTCGCTCTCGAACAGGTCGAGGGGCTGCCTGGCGACCGGCCGCAGCAGATCGCCCTCGACGGCGAAGAGGGCGTACAGCGACGACAGGTTCGACAGCAGCCGGATGTCGGTGCCGGACAGCTCCGCGGCGCTGAACGTGACGTAGGGCACGCCGCCGATCTCGGTGACGCCGGTGTCCTGGACACCGCCGTCGATCACGGTCTCGCCGAACGCCTCCAGCTCCGCCAGGGCCAGCGCGGGCGCCGACCGGGCGTACACGCGGTTGTGCGAGGGCGAGACGAGAAACCCGTACCTGCTCATGTGTTGCGGATCCTGCTTTCCAGGGGCTTCCGGCGGCGGCCGCGGTGGTGCTGGTGCCCGGGGCGCGGCCCTGCTCGGGGCCGGTTGAATGACACACCGACCTTACCCGAGCCGCCCGCCGCGCCCGGCCCGGTGCGGGGCACCGGACCGGGCGCGCACGGTCAGCGGGCGCGCACGGTCAGCGGGCGCGCACGGTCAGCGGGTCCGGCCCGCCGACGCCTCGAAGCGGTGGAAGGCGATCTCCTGGCGCCACTCCAGCCGCGCCTTGAGGCTGGCGTCCAGCAGCCGGGCGCACGCGCCGCCCGGCCGGTCGACGCCGGGGCGCACCCCGCGGCAGGCGGCCACGGACGTGTAGCCGGAGCGGGTGGGGTTGCCCTGCCAGAGGCTGGCACCGGGCGCGAACGCGTACTCCAGGGAGGCCCGCGCCAGGTCCTTCAGCTCGGGGTAGGCCAGCGCGTACGTCAGGGAGGCGTACTGGTACTCGTGGGTGATGTCGATCCGGCTCACCCCGGGGTCGTCGGTGGCGAGCACGACCGGTACGCCGTAGCGGCGGTAGGTCTCGAAGGGGTGCTCGGCGCCCTTGACGCCGAGGATCTGCGCGTTGCTGGTGAACGGCACCTCGACGGCCGTCTCCCGGGCGGCCATCGTGCGGGCGGTGCGCTGCCAGTCGTCCTCGTGGACGAGGTCGACGCCGTGGCCGATGCGCTCGGCACCGGCGACGTCCACCGCCTCCTCGATGTGGAACTTCAGGTCGGCGGGCTTGACCAGGCCCGGCCACAACTCCCCGGCGTGCAGGGTGAGATGGGCGTGCGGGTAGACGGTGCGCAGGTACTTGAGCATGCGCATCTGGAGGCTGTAGTCGCGCAGGGCGGTCTCACCGTCCTCCGGCTGGACCAGGTTGACCGCGACGAAGCGGTGGTCGCGCTCGGACAGGCGCATGCCGAGGGCCATCTGCGTGAAGACGCGCTGCGGCGAACTGCCGCGCGAGACCTGGGAGATCCAGCGCACGGTGACGGTGCAGCCGGGCCGGGCGGTCCTGGTCCCGCAGTGCTCGGCGGTGCGGAACTCGGCGTCACCGTCGTCGGCTTCCGTACGGGCCTGGGCGACCACCTGGTCGAGTCCGCCGCCGGCCGTCAACTTGCGGTGCAGGGCGGCCAGGTCGGGGTCCCAGCCGACCTGGTCGGCGAGCTTCTTCGCGCCGTCGGAGGCGGGCGTGACCAGCGTCTCCAGATAGGACTGGTTCTGGACGGCGAGGTGGTCGGCGACGTCGGCGAGCAGCTTGCCCCGGTGGCGCCAGGTCACCTCGCCGAACTTGCCGAAGGTGTCGAAGAAGTGGTCGTGGCCGTTGCCGCCGGGCGGGAAGTCCTGCATGGACCAGGCGCGCACGATCGCGTCGCGGAACGCCTTGTCGGTGCGGGCGTCGGCGGCGGGCCGGGTACCGGCGCCGCAGGGCGGGGGCACGGCCGTCATCGTCGCGGTCTGGATGCACAGGCCGTCCTCGGCGGCCAGTTCGACGAGGTACTCGGTGGTGACCGCGCCGGAGAGGTGGTTGTGCAGGTCGCCGCCCTTGGGCATGCGCTGGAAGAAGCGGCGCAGGGCCGCGGGGTCGCGCCGGATCGAGCGCAGGTAGGCGTCGGTCGCGGCTTCCGCCCGGGTGGCGGGCGGCCGTGCGGCGGCGGGGCGGCTGGCGGGCCGGGCGGCCGTGGCGGAGGCGGCGGCCGGCGCGGCCGGTACGGCGGCCAGCGTCGAGAGCGCGGTGAACAGGACGACACCTGAGGTGGTCAGAGCCCTGCGTCGGGGCCCGGACCGCGTGGATTCGGTAATCACGCCTGCATCATCACGATGCCGGGCGCCCCGGGTCAGGCGAGCGGGCGGAGATCCACTCGACAGGGTGACACCGGCCCGCGGCCGTACGGGGTGCTCACCCCGGACCGCCGCGCGCGAGCGCCCCGCCGGGCGCCGTCGGTCCGACGCCGGGCGGGGCGGGTGTGCCGCGTCAGCCGGCCAGTCCGAACGGCAGCTCGGGGTGGGCCTCGGCGATCTCGATCAGCCGGTTGTACTTGGCGACGCGCTCCCCGCGGGCCGGGGCACCGGACTTGAGCTGGCCGCAGCCGGTGCCGACGGCCAGGTCGGCGATGAAGGCGTCCTCGGTCTCGCCCGAGCGGTGGGACACCATCTGCGTGTACCCGGCCTCCCGGCAGATCCGCATCGCCTCCAGGGTCTCGGTGACGGTGCCGATCTGATTCACCTTGATGAGCGAGGAGTTGGCGATCTTCCGGCCGATCGCCTCGGTGAGGATGGCCGGGTCGGTGACGAAGATGTCGTCGCCCATGATCTGCGTCCCGTGGCCCAGGCGGGCGGTCAGCCGGACCCAGCCGTCCCAGTCGTCCTCGGCCAGGCCGTCCTCGATCGACCAGACCGGGAAGCGGTCGACGATCTCCTCGTAGCGGTCGATGAGGCGGTCCGTGCTCAGGTGCTCCCCCGCGACCCGGTAGCCGTCGCCGTCGCGGAACTCGCTGGCCGCCGGGTCCAGGGCGATGGCCACTCCGTCCCGGCCGGGGGCGTGGCCCGCGTCGCCGATCGCCTCGGTGAGCAGCCGCAGGACGTCCTCGGGCCGGTCGACGGCGGGGGCGAAGCCGCCCTCGTCGCCCAGCCCGGTGGTGTGCCCTTCCGCGGCGAGCCGGGCCTTGAGCCGCCCGTAGATCTCCGCTCCGGCCCGCACCGCCTCGGGCAGGCTCGGCGCGCCGAGCGGGGCGAGCATGAACTCCTGGAAGTCGAGCGCGTTCGCGGCGTGGGCGCCGCCGTTGACGACGTTGAAGTGCGGCACCGGCAGCCGCGGGGTGGTGCCCGCGACCCGGGCGAGGTGCTGCCACAGCTCCCGCCCGGCGAGGGCGGCCTCGGCGCGCCAGGCGGCGAGGGAGACCCCGACGACGGCGTTGGCGCCGAGCCGGGACTTGGTGCCGGTGCCGTCCAGTTCGATCAGTGCCCGGTCGAGGTCGGCGGCCGAGTCGAAGGCGCGGCCGGTCAGGGCGCGGGCGATCTCGCCGTTGACGTGCCCGACCGCGGCCAGGACGCCCTGGCCCCGGTAGCGGGCCTCGTCCCCGTCGCGCAGTTCGACGGCCTCCCGGGTGCCGGTAGAGGCCCCGGAGGGCACACCGGCCCGGGTCCGGGTGCCGTCGTCGGTGGTGAGGGTGACGGCGAGGGTGGGGCGGGCGCGGGAGTCGAGGATCTCGACGGCGTGCAGCTCGGCGGGGCGCAGAGTCATGGGGGTCTTCCTCCGGGGTGCAGGGGTGGTGGACCGAGGGCGGGGCGCCGGGGTCAGTGGCCCTCGGCGGCCACCAGGTCGGCGCGGGCGGCGCTGCCGGGGTCCAGGTAGGTGCCGTGGCGTACGAGGGGACGCAGGTCGCCGTCGAAGTCGTGGCGCAGGGGTGCGCCGGTGGGGATGTCGAGCCGTTCCGCCTCGTCGCCGGTGAGGCGGTCCAGCACGGCCGCCAGCGCGCGCAGGGAGTTGCCGTGCGCGACGACCAGCACGGTGGCTCCGGTGCGCAGTTGGGGTACGAGGACGTCGGTCCAGTAGGGCACGACCCGGGTGATCATGTCGGCCAGGCTCTCCACGGCGGGCACCGCGTCGGGGCGCAGGGCCGCGTAGCGCGGGTCGGCGCGCAGCCGGGCCAGCGCGTCGGCGGGCAGCGGGGCGGGGCGGCCGTGCAGCGAGCGGCGCCAGTGCCGGTAGCGGCCGGCGCCCGCCTCCTGCCGGACCTCGTGCTTGAGGCGGCCGGTCAGGGCCCCGTACTGGCGCTCGTTCAGCCGCCAGCTGCGGCGTACGGGGATCCACAGCCGGTCCAGCGTGCCGAGGGCGAGGTCGGCGCTGTGCACGGAGCGGCGCAGCAGGGAGGTGTGGACGACGTCCGGCAGGAGCCCTTCGCGGGCGATCGACCGGGCCGCCCGGACGGTCTCGTCCTCGCCCCGGGCGGTGAGGGGCACGTCGGTCCAGCCGGTGAAGCGGCCTTCCGCGTTGGTGGTGCTCTGGCCGTGCCGCATGAGGACCAGGGTGCCCACCGGGCGGGCGCGCGGCTCAGTCACCGGTCGTTCCCGGGGTGGCCGCGGCCCGCTCCCGGGCGGCGCCGATCTCCGCGTACGCCTGCTCGCGGCCCTCCCAGTGGGAGCCCTCGACGGACTTGCCGGGTTCCAGGTCCTTGTAGACCTCGAAGAAGTGGGTGATCTCCAGGCGGTCGAACTCGGGGATGTCGTCGATGTCCCCGAGGGACGCGTAGCGCGGGTCGTGGGCGGGGACGCAGAGGATCTTCTCGTCCGGGCCGTGCTCGTCCTTCATGACGAACATGCCCACCGCCCGGCATTCGACGGCGCAGCCGGGAAAGGTCGGCTCGCCGGTGAGCACCAGCGCGTCCAGCGGGTCGCCGTCGCGGCCCAGGGTGCCCTCGATGTAGCCGTAGTCGGCCGGGTACCTGGTGGAGGTGAACAGCAGCCGGTCCAGCCGGATGCGGTGCAGTTCGTGGTCCATCTCGTACTTGTTGCGGGACCCCTGCGGGATCTCCACGGTCACATCGAACTCCACGGGAGCCTCCTGGCGACGGGAGCCGTCCTCATGGCACGGCTCAGCTGTTCTGCCAGGGACCGTCAGCGGCATGATGCCGCGGTTCGCGGTGAGCCCCATCACCGACGCGCTGGGCGCCTCCACAGTGTGCCCCATGGATCACCGGCGCGGGTATCCAGGGTACGCCGGACGGAGCAGCTCCGTGGGCGGAGCCCCGCGACGTACGCTGGACGTGCGGGAAGACCCGGGGAGGATGCCATGTCCGGCGCCGTCTCCAGCTCCCACGGGAGCGCGCACCTCACTGTCTCGGCGGGACTCTTCGCGCCCGCGTGGCTGCCGCCCGGCGGCCGGGGCAACGGTCTGCGGGCGGTGTCCTGGGCGCCGGTCGCCGACATCCCCGCGCGCCGGGTCGACGAGGTGCTCGACGCGCTGCGCGAGGCGGGGGTTCCCGCGCACGCGGCGCCCGCGCCCCGGCCGGTCCGGGTCGTGACGCCGGGCGAAGGCGCGCAGGGGACCGTGTGGCGGCTGCGGGTGGGCTCGCAGGCCTACGGGAGGGCCGAGGACGTGCTGATGCGGCTGCTGCGGTGAGCCGCCCGGTCCCGCGCGGCGCTCAGGCGATGTGGCGCACCTTGAGCAGCAGCGGGACCGCGGCCAGTTGCAGGGCGACGGAGAAGACCACCAGGCCGGTGACGGAGTGGTCGTAGAGGGCCCCGAGGGCGAGGCTGCCCGCGCACCAGCACAGGCCGAAGCCGGTGTCGAAGAGGCCGAAGGCGGAGGCCCGGCGGCCGGGGGCGGTCATGCCGGTGAGGGCGGCCCGGACCACGGACTCCTGGGCGGCCGTGCCCAGCCCCCACAGCACCACGCCGCACACGGCGGCCACCGGGCCGCCGAGGAAGACCAGCGGCGGGAAGCACGCCGTCAGCAGGGTCGCGCCCACCACCGTCCGCAGCCCCCACCGGTCGAACAGGCGGCCGAGGGTGAGCGCGGCGAGGGCCTCGGTGGCCATGGCGACGGCGTACAGGACGGGGATCCAGGGGGCGGCGACGACGTGCGCCCGGCCGAAGTGGTAGGCGATGAGCGGGTAGTCGGCGTAGGCGGCGGCGATCAGGCCCATGGCCGCCAGATAGGTCCAAAAGGCCCGGGGGGTGCCGTGTCTGCCGGGGACGTCCTCGCCGGTGTCCAGGCCGGACGGGTCGGGGTACTGCCGCCACGCGGCGGCCAGGACGAGCAAGGTGAGCGCGGCCGGTACGGCGAGCACGGCGAAGCCCGTGCGGTAGCCGCCGTGCAGCGCGAGCACACCGGCCACGACGAGCGGGCCGGTCATCGCGCCGGCCGCGTCCAGGGCCTCCCGTACGCCGAAGACCCGGCCGCGGCCCAGCTCGGCGGTGGCGTGGGCGAGCATCGCGTCCCGGGCGGGGGTGCGCAGGGCGCGTCCGGCGCGCTCGGCGGCGATCAGCACGGCGGCCACCGGCCAGTGCCCGGCCAGGGCGAGCAGCGGCACCGCGACCATCTGCACCAGGTAGCCGGCGGCGGTGATCGGCCAGTACCGGCCGGTGCGGTCGGCGGCCCGGCCGGACACGAACCGCAGTGCGTAGCCGAGGAGTTCGCCGGTGCCCGCGATCACGGAGACGGCGAGGGCACCGGCGCCGAGCGAGCCGAGGAAGGGCCCGGTGATGCCGCGCGCGCCCTCGTGGGCCATGTCGGAGAACAGGCTCACCACGCCGATGAGCAGCACGAAGCGCAGCGCGGTGCCGCCCGCCGGGCCGCGGCGACCGGCGCCGCTCACCGCTTCGGGTCCGCCGGTGGCTCCGGGGAGCCGTGCGCGAGCCCGCGGCCCGTGCTCCGGCCGGAGCCGTCCGCGCCGCCGTCCGGCGGGAGGCCGCCGGGGACGTCGGTGACGCGGCGGCGGCGCAGGCCCGCGTGGCGGGCCAGGGCGCGGGCGGCGCCGTGCAGGGTGCGGTAGCCACCGATCTCGTGGGCGGTGCCCGCGGGGACGGCGACCCAGCGGGCGCGGCGGCCGTCGCGGTGGTGGCGGGCGCGGCCGAGCGGCCGTCCGCCGATCGCGACGACCTGGATGACGAAGTGGCCGGGGAAGAGCGGGGTGCAGGCCAGGCGGCCGGTGCGGGCGAGCCGGCCGAGGGCCTGCTCCTCGCGCAGGTGCCACTCGGCGTTGACGACGGTGACGCGGGCCGTGCGCAGGGCCGCCACCGCCGCCCGGTCGAGGTCTGTCATGGCGCGGTGCTCCTGTCGGGCGTCAGCCGCGGACCAGCCGCCGGTGGGTGACCGGGTGCGGGCGGGCGGCCTCCTCGCCCAGCCGCTGCCGCTTGTTGGCCTCGTAGTCGGCGAAGTTGCCCTCGAACCAGAACCAGTGGGCGCCGCCCTCCCAGGCGAGCACATGGGTGGCGACGCGGTCCAGGAACCACCGGTCGTGCGCGGTGATCACGGCGCAGCCGGGGAAGGCGAGCAGCGCGTGCTCCAGCGAGGCCAGGGTCTCCACGTCGAGGTCGTTGGTCGGCTCGTCCAGCAGCAGCAGGTTGCCGCCCTGCTTGAGGGTGAGCGCCAGGTTGAGCCGGTTGCGCTCGCCGCCGGACATCAGGCCGACGGGCTTCTGCTGGTCGGCGCCCTTGAAGCCGAAGGTGGCGACATAGGCGCGCGAGGGCAGTTCCACACCGCCGACGCGCAGGTGCTCCTGGCCGCCGGAGACCGCCTCCCACACGCTGGCGGCCGGGTCGAGCCCGGCGCGGTCCTGGTCGGCGTAGGAGATGCGGACCGTGTCGCCCAGGCGCAGGGTGCCGCTGTCGGGCCGCTCCTCGCCGACGACCATCCTGAAGAGCGTCGTCTTGCCGACGCCGTTGGGGCCGATCACGCCGACGAGGCCGCCGCGCGGCAGCGAGAAGGACAGGTCCTCCATCAGCAGCCGGTCGCCGTGGCCCTTGGTGAGGTGGTCGGCCTCCAGGACGAGGCTGCCCAGGCGCGGGCCCGGCGGGATCCGGATCTCCTCGAAGTCCGGTTCGCGGCGGCGCGCGGCCTCGCTCGCCAGTTCCTCGTAGCGCTGCACGCGTGCCTTGGAGGCGGCCTGCCGGCCCTTGGCGCCCGCGCGCACCCAGGCCAGTTCCTCGGCGAGCCGCTTCTGCCGCTTGGCGTCCTTGCGGCCCTCCACCTGGAGGCGGGCGGCCTTGGTCTCCAGGTAGGTGGAGTAGTTCCCCTCGTAGGGGTGGATGCGGCCGCGGTCGATCTCCAGGATCCAGCGGGCGACGTTGTCCAGGAAGTACCGGTCGTGGGTGACCGCGACGACCGTGCCCGGGTAGTCGGCCAGGTGCTGTTCCAGCCAGGCCACGGACTCGGCGTCCAGGTGGTTGGTCGGCTCGTCCAGGAGCAGCAGGTCCGGCTGGGACAGCAGCAGCCGGCACAGCGCGACCCGGCGGCGCTCACCGCCCGACAGTCCGCGGACCGGGGTGCCGGACGGCGGGCAGCGCAGGGCGTCCATGGCCTGCTCCAGCCGGGAGTCGAGGTCCCAGGCGCCCGCGTGGTCCAGGGCCTCCTGGAGCGCGCCGAGTTCGTCCAGGAGGTCCTGTGCCTCCGGTCCTTCGGCCCGGCCGAGGCGCGCGGTGACCTCCTCGTAGCGGCGCAGCATGTCCCGGACGCCCGCGACGCCCTCCTCGACGTTGTCCCGGACGGTGGCCGTGTCGTCGAGCCGGGGCTCCTGCTCCAGGATGCCGACGCGGGTGTCCGGGGCCGGGGCCGCCTGCCCGCGCGCGGGCTGTTCGAGTCCCGCCATGATCCGCAGGAGGGTGGACTTGCCCATGCCGTTGGGGCCGACCACACCGATCTTGGCGCCGGGCCGGAACGAGAGGGTGACGTCGTCCAGGACGACCTTGTCGCCGTGGGCCATCCGCACGTTGCGCATCGTGTACGCGTACATCCGCGATGCCTCCGTAACCGGGCCGCCGGGGAGGCGGCCGTCGTTCACAGAGGCCATCAGCACGGGGTGTGCGGTCAAGGGCGAGCCTCATCGCCGTCTCCGTCCATGGTGCCCACAGCGGGCGCCCGCGCGCCAGCCCGAGCCGCCCGCACCCGGTGGCGACGGACGTCAGGTGGACATGGCAGGCATATCCGGCGGCCGGGCCGGGGAGAATGAACGTGCCGGGGCGATGGGGCTCGCCCGTGACCGCACGGACCGCCGTGCTGATGGCCTCTGCGTGGACCGCCGTACCACGGGAGGAGCCTGCGATGGAGATCATGGTCATGGTGGCGGCGACGGTCGGATCGCCGTTCGCACCGCACGACGGATCGGACGGACACGATGTGGCCGCCGCGGGCTCGACCCGCGTGACCGGCTACCCGGTCGGCGCCGGCCGGATCGACGACACCCTCACCGAGGACGGCGAGCCGACCGCCGTCCTGCTGCTGATGGAGGAACCGGCGCTGCCGGGCCGGACCGTGCGGGCCCGGCCGGTCGCGCTGGTGCACGCGCTCAGGGACGGCCGTCCGTGCCCGGAGCTGGTGTGCGTACCGGCGCACGACGCCAACTTCGCGGCCCTCACCGGCGTACGGGCGCTGCGTGCCTGGCACGCGGACGAGGGCACCCTCGCCACCGTGCTGCACCGGCTCGACCCGGCGCACCACTGGCGGGTCGAGGAGTGCGAAGGCCCCCCGGCCGCCGAGGAGTTCGTGACGGAGGCCCGGCAGGCGTACGCCCGTCTCACAGGCTGTCTGGAATAGGGCCGCCCGGCGGGACCGGGACACCGATGGCGGCGGCGGCCTTGACCGGCGCCGCCCGGACCGGTTCACTCGGACTCGGCGATGGATCCCGCCTGGGCCGTTCTCCGGCCCGAACCGCCCTCCTCCGGGCTGATGGTTCCTGACCGACGTCAGGACGCATGCCCTCGGGAGGTACGCACGTGGACGTTTCGCCGCCGTCCGTGCACGTTCACGGACCCACTCCCCCGCGCCTCCCGGAGCGCCGCCCGCGTCCGGGGCACCTGCCGGGTGCGGCGCGTCCGTCCGGCCCCGGCCGGGACGGAGCGGTGCGATGATCTGCTTCGACTGTCAGGAACTCGACGTCACGACGGTCGCCGTCGCCGTCTGCCGTACGTGCGGCGCGGGCATCTGCCGCGGCCACGGGCGGCCCACTCCGCAGACGCTGCACGACCTGACCGGGGCCGGTCTGGCCACCAAGCCGCGTGCCGCGCGGCGGATGGTGTGCCGCACCTGCCTCGCCGCGGAGCGCAGCGGGTGACCGGTTCCCGGCACCTGCCCCGACCGCCCTTCAGCGCGGGTCCCTCCGAGGCGCACACCCGCGCGCCCCGGTCGCGAGAAGGGCACCGGTGAGGGGTGCGCCGTGTCCTGACCGGCGCACCCCTCACCCCATCCTCACTTCATCCTCGTGCGGTCCGTCCGTCAGCCGCGCTCGCGCAGATACGCGTCCAGTTCGGCGGCCCCGGCCAGCAGCGCGCGCCCGCGTTCGCTGAGCCGGTCCCGCCAGTCGCACAGGGTGGCCTCCAGCGGTTCGGGGCCGCCCGCCGCGCGGACCCGTTCGATCAACGGCGCGATCTGCTCCAGCGGATGGCCGCCGCGTCTGAGCTGGTGCACCAGCCGGGCGTCGCGCACGGCGGCCTCGTCGTACACCCGGTAGCCGGTGCGCGGATCGCGGCGCGGGCGGACCAGTCCGGCGCGCTCCCACTTGCGCAGGGTCGCGGGCCGGATGCCGAGCTGCCCGGCCAGCGGGCCGATGAAGCCGCCCGAGGTCCCGGCCCGCGGACCGGAGTCCCCGGCCCGCGGGACGGAGGCGGGCACCGGTCCGGACCGGGGCACCGGGCCGGGACCGGGCGCGGCAGGTGATGTGAGGCCCCGGAGGGCCTGTTCGACCGCCTGGAGGGTCCGCCGGTCCTCCAGGAGCTGGGCGTGGCTCTCGTCGATCAGGCGCAGTGCCTCCTCCACCGCGCCCTCCCCGACCGCCCGCATCACCGCGGCCGCCGTGCGGTGGCCGTGGCCGGGCACCAGGGCGAGGAAGGTGCGCAGGGCGCGCGCGTGCAGCGGGGTGTAGGTGCGGTAGCCGTGCTCGGTGCGGGCGGCGGCCGGGAGGATGCCGGCCGCCTCGTAGTTCCTGACCGCCTGAGTGGACAGCCCGTGCGCTCGGGCCAGGTCGACCGGCCTGAGCCGCAGGCTGCTTCGCGGGCTGCTTTGAGGGTCGGACGCCATGATCCTGCCGTTTTCCGGGGCTTTTGAAGAGGGCGGTCGGGAAAAGTTTCCACCGAGGGTTCAACGATAGCGTTGAAGGCATGGCTACCGGTATCAGGAACACCGCCCATGCCGTGGACGCCGCCGCCGTGCTGCGGCTGCTCCCGTCCCGGCCCCGGATCCTCGCCCTGGGCGAGCCCACCCACGGCGAGGACGCGCTCCTCGCACCGCGCGACGCGCTGTTCCGGCAGCTCGTCGAGGAGGAGGGGTACCGCACCGTCGCGATCGAGAGCGACTGCCTGCGGGGCCTGGCCGTGGACGACTACGTCACCTGGGGCAGGGGCTCCCTGGACGAGGTGATGGAGCGCGGCTTCAGTCACGAGTGGTTCAACGTGTCGGCGCCCAACCGCGAACTGGTGCGCTGGATGCGGGAGTTCAACGAGGGGCGACCGCTGTCCGAGCGGGTGCGCTTCGCCGGGATCGACGGCCCGCTGGAGATGACCGGCGCCGAGAGCCCCCGGCACGCCCTGACCGCGCTGCACGCCTTTCTCGCCGCCCGGGTGGACGCCGGTCTGCTTCCGTGCGCCGCGCCGGAGCTGGACCGGCTGCTCGGCGCCGACGGCCGCTGGAGCGAACCGGCCGCGATGCGGGACCCGGCCCGGTCGGTGGGGCGCTCGGCCGAGGCCGCGCGGCTCCGGCTGATCGCCGACGACCTGGTGACGCTGCTCGACACCCAGACACCGCTGCTCATGGAGGCGGCCGCGCCACCGGAGCTGGAACGGGCGCGCCTGTACGGGCGTACCGCCACCGGGCTGCTGCGCTACCACTCCCGGACGGCCGACACCTCACCGGACCGGATGACCTGGCTGGTGGCCCTGCGGGACCGGATGATGGCGGCCAACCTGCTGGCCCTCGCCGAACGCGGCCCGGTGCTGGTCCACGCCCACAACGGCCACCTCCAGCGGGAGCTGAGCACCATACACATGGACGGCCGGCCGGTGCGGTGGTGGAGCGCGGGCGCGCTGGTGGGCGCCCGCCTGGGCGAGCGGTACGCGTTCCTGGCCACCGCCCTCGGCACGCTCCGCCACCGGGGTGTGGACGTCCCGCCGCCGGACACCCTCGAAGGGATCCTGTACGCCCTCCCGGGAGCCGACGGGCCCCGTGTCGTCGACGCGCGCGGCCTGGCGGACGCCCTCGCGGGCGGCACCCCGCCCGTCCCCCGGCAGTCGCCGTACCACGGCTACGCCCCGCTCGACCCGGCGCACCTGGCCCGGACCGACGGGATCGTGTTCGTGAAGGACGTCCCGGAGGCCGGACGGGCGCACACCTGACAGCAGGGCGCGGAGGAGGCCGCGCGGGCGCGGCGGGTGGTTCGGTCCTCGGCAGTCCTCGGCAGTCCTCGTTCAGTCCTCGGCCAGCAGGTCGAGGCCGCGGGCGGCCTTCAGGCCCAGTTCGGGCGCCGGCCACCTGCGGGCGCGGGCGGACCGGGACACGTCGCGCCACCACGGGAGCGCGGGCAGCTCACCGGCCGGTTCGAAGGGGCGGCCCGGGACGGGCAGGGCCAGAGCCTGGCCGACCGCGTCCGCCGCGGCCAGCGCCCACTCCGCCGGTTCCGACCAGGGGTGCAGGGCGAGGTTGAACGTCCCCCAGTGGATGGGCAGCATGACGCCCTCGGCCCGGCCCTGTTGCAGGTCGAGGTGGCTCTGCACGCCCTGGGTGGGGTTCATGTGGATGTCCGGCCAGGCGCCCGGCAGCGGCCCGGCGTCCGGCTGGTCCTCGGGCCAGAAGTCGGAGTACGCGCCGAGCTGGATCATCGTGGCGTCGAAGGGGCCGTGGTCGGCGCCGATGTCCCGGAAACCGTCGAAGTAGCCGGTGTCGCCGCTGTGGTAGACGCGGTGCTCGTCACCGGCGACGACCCAGGAGGCCCACAGGGTGTGCTGGGTGTTGCGCAGGCCGCGGCCGCAGAAGTGCCGGGCGGGGGTGGCGGTCAGGGTCAGTCCGCCGACCTTGGTGGCCTCGTGCCAGTCCAGTTCGCGCAGCCGGTCGGCGGAGACACCCCAGTGTTCGAGGTGGGCGCCGACGCCGAGCGGCACCGCGAAGAGGGTGTCCGTGGCGGCCAGTGCCTTGATGGTGGGCAGGTCCAGGTGGTCGTAGTGGTCGTGGGAGATGACCACCACGTCGACCGGGCCGAGCGCGGCCAGCGGCAGGGGCACCGGGTGCAGCCTGCGGGGGCCCGCGAAGGGGAACGGCGAGCAGCGCTCGCCCCACACCGGGTCGAAGAGCACCCGGTGCCCGTCGATCTCCACGAGCACACTGGAGTGCCCCAGCCAGGTCAGGCGCAGACCGCTGGCCGCGGGACGGGCCAGGTCGGCGAAGGTGGTGGCGTGCACCGGGATATTGCCCCGGGGCGAGCGCCGGACCCGCTCGTCCTTGTCGAAGTAGTGCTTGGCGAAGTCGAGCATCGAGCCCGAGGGCCGGATGCTCGCCGGGCCTCCCGGGTTCTGGAAGACGCCGTCCTTGAAGTGCGGGGAGCGGCGGATCCGCGCCATGCGCGCACCGCCGGGGTCCACGCCGAAGGCCTCGGGCCGCAGGGCGCTCAGCCCGGGAATCGAGGGACGGAAGCCGGCCACGTTACCTCCAGGTGGGGTCGCTCAGGTGGTCCATTATGAGGGGGCCGCCGCGCCGTTCCCGGGCCGCCCCGCGCCGTCCCCGGCGGGTGCCTGGCACAGATCTTGTCTGAGAGGCAAGACCCATTAGGGTGACTCGCGTGGCGAGAGTGCGGTTGAGCGTGGCGGAGCGGCGCGAGGAGTTGCTGCGGGCCGCCATCGGGCAGATCGAGGCGCGGGGTGTGGCGGCGGTGCGGATCGCCGACGTCGCCGCGGTCCTCGGGGTGAGCAACGCGCTGGTGCTCTACCACTTCTCGACCAAGGAGAACCTGGTGGCCGCCGCGTTCGCCCGCGCCGCCGAGGACGACCTGGCGCGGCTGCGCGCGCTGCTCGGACGGCGTACGACGGCGGTGCGCAGGCTGCGGGCGGCGGTGCGCTGGTACGCGCCGACGGGCAGCGCCAAGGGCTGGCGGCTGTGGATCGAGGGCTGGGCCGCCGCGGTGCGCGAACCCGCGCTGCGGGAGGTCACCCGGGACCTGGACCGGCGCTGGAAGGCATCGCTCACGGCGGTCGTGGCCGAGGGGGTGGCGGCGGGCGAGTTCCACTGCCCCGACCCGGCCGGTACGGCCCTGCGGCTGACGGCCTATCTGGACGGTCTCGCCGTACAGCTGACCTGCTACGGGGGCACGCTGTCCCGCACCCGGGCACTGGAGTGGGTCGACGACGCCCTGGCCCGCGAACTGGGCCTGGACCGGGAGGCGTTGACCGCCGCGGCCCGGTGAGCGCGCCCGATGCCCTGCCGGGCTCCGGTGGTGCGGGGGCCGGTGGCCGGGGCCCGCGCGCGGCGGGTCCCGGTCGGCCTGCCTCAGGCCACCGACGCGATCCGCGTCCTGATGTCGTCCGGGGACAGCGTCCCCTTGGCCGTCACGGCGTCCCCCGAGGACTCGCCCCGCAGACGGCGGCCGATCCACGGGACCAGGTACTCGCGGGCCCAGTGGACGTCGTCGCGGCGGACCTCCAGCGTGCCGCGCGGCGGCAGCGGGGGCCAGGGCTGGTCCGGGTCGGCCGGTACGTCGACGCCGAGGACCTGTCCGGCGCGCAGCGCGACGCGGGTATGCCCCTCGGGCGAGAGGTGCAGCCGGTCGTGGTCCCAGGCCCGCCGGTCCTGGACGGTCCTGAGCGACCACAGGTCGAGCACGGGGCAGCCGTAGCGGTCGGCGACGGCGCGCACATGCCCGTTGTACGTGGCGATCTTGCCGCGCAGGTGTTTGAGCAGGGGTACGCCGCGGGTGTCGAAGCCGGTGGTGACCAGGACGGTGCCGGCCGCCCCGGTGAGCCGGGCGACCGCCTTCTCGAACCGTTCGGCCACGTCGTCCGGGTCGGTGCCGGGCCGGATGATGTCGTTGCCGCCCGCGCAGAAGGAGATCAGGTCGGGGGCGTGTGAGGCCGCCCGCGGCACCTGGTCCGCCACGATCTGGTCGAGCAGTTTTCCGCGCACGGCGAGGTTGGTGTACCGGAAGTCGCCCTCGGGTCGCCGGTCGGCGAGCAGCACGGCGAGCCGGTCGGCCCAGCCGACGAACGCTCCGTCGGGTCCGGGGTCTCCGACGCCCTCGGTGAAGCTGTCCCCCACCGCCACGTACGACCCGATCACTGATCTGCTGTCACTCTTCGAATCGTCTGCCACGTCGGCCCATGATTCACCTTCCGATGTGACTTACGCGACCGTAGGCAGGGGTTGACGGTCGGTGAGAAAGGCCACTTCGACATCATCGCCGAGCCGGGAATACACCCGCCCGCACCAGGCGGTACGCGGCTCTGCCGCCCCGGGAGGGCATGTCGTATCGTCGGGACCGCGCCCGCCGACGAGCCGTGAAGGCGGGGCGGACAGGGAGGAGCCCCCGTGACGCAGCAGGTGCCGTCGACCGAGCCGGAGCTGACCGGAGTCCGCAACTTCCGCGACGTGGGCGGGCTGCCGACCGTGGACGGGCGGCGGGTGCGGCACGGGGTGCTGTTCCGCAGCGGCCACCTGGCGCACGCCACCGAGCAGGACACCGCCTTCCTCGCCTCGCTGGGCCTGCACACCGTCTTCGACTTCCGCAACGCGGCCGACCAGAAGCTCGAAGGGCCGGACGTCGCGCTGCCCGGGGTGCGCAATGTCAACCTGCCGCTGAGCGACCCCGCCGACGGCACCGAGTTCTGGAAGATGGTCCGCGACGGCGACCTGGACCAGTTGCGCGCGATCCTGGACGGCGGCAAGGGCGCGGACCGGATGATCGCCTCCTACCGCACCATGGTCACGGAGCGCACCGCCGAGCACTCCCAGGTGCTGCACGCACTCGCCGAGGACAGCGTCCCGGCCCTGATGCACTGCGCGGCGGGCAAGGACCGCGCCGGTCTCTCGATCGCCGTGACCCTGCTCGCGCTGGGCGTGGAGCGGGACGCGATCGTCGCGGACTACCTGGAGTCCAACGCCCTGCACCGCCGCTACAAGGTGCGCCGCAGCGGCACCTCGCCCGCGGCCCGCTCCCCCGAGGTGATGGAGCTGCTGAGCCCGCTGTTCGACGCGCGGGCGGAGTATCTGACCGCGGCCCTGGAGACCGCCGAGGAGACCTGGGGCGGGGTCGACGCCTATCTGGAGCGGGGACTCAGGCTCGCGCCGCCGGTCAGGGAGCGGCTGCGCGAGCGCCTGCTGGACTGAGCCCCGAGCCCGCCGCGTGCGGCGCCCGCCTCACTTGGCGCCGATCTCGAAGAGCAGCCAGATGAACGCGGCGAAGAGGTGTCCGACGGCGATGTAGATGATCAGCCGGACCCACAGGGCACGCGGGAACTTCTCCTCCATGTCGCTCATGGCATCTCTCCGGTGTGGGGGCCCAGGCACAGCGCGGCCGTGGGACTTTGCAGCAGGGTGTGGACGAAGAGCAGGTCGAGCCCGTCGGGGTCCTCGGCCGCGATGCGGTGCGGGGTCAGCGAGTCGAAGTGCGCGCTGTCGCCGGGGGCGAGCAGGTGGGTGCTGTCGCCCAGGCGCAGCCGCAGCCGGCCCTTGAGGACGTACAGCCACTCCTCGCCGGGGTGCACGCGTACGATGTCGCCCTGGGAGCCGTGCGGCACACGGACCCGCAGGGCCTGCATGCCGCGCCCGGGAGAGCCCGCCTGCCAGTAGGTCCAGCCACCGGCGGGGGTGGGCTCCATGTCCCCGGAGCGCACGACGGCGTCCCGGTCGGCGGCGCTCTCGCCGAGCAGTTCGGAGACGGTCGTACCGTAGACGCGGGCGAGCGACAGGAGCATCGGCAGCGAGGGCTGGCGCTGCCCGGTCTCCAGCCGGGAGAGATGGGCGGGCGACAGCCCGGCGGCGCGGGCGGCGACCTCCAGGGTGAGGGAGGCCCGGCGGCGCAGCGCGCGCAGTTGGGGCGCCACGGCGGGCAGGGTCTCGGCCTGCCCCTCCGGTGGCCCGGACTCGGGGGTGCTCATGCCTCCATTCAGCCGCAGGATTGCCCCTGGGGCAAATTTCTTGCCTCAGGGGCAAAACTGGGCTCGCGGGCAGGGCGCCGTGACGGCTACCGGTTGGCCACCGCCTGCTTGACCAGCGTCTTCCCGAAGTCCCACATCAGTCCGCCGCCGTGCGCGTCGTCCATCACCGCGGTGAAGGCGTCCACGAACCGGTCCACGTCCGCCTCGTCGATCACCAGCGGCGGGATCAGCTTGATCACCTCCAGATGGTCGCCGGAGACCTGGGTGAGGATCCGGTGGCGCTGGAGCAGCGGGACGACCACCATCTGCGCGAACAGGCCCTTGCGGGCCGCCTGGAGCATGGTCCAGCGTCCGCGCAGCTTCAGCGACTTCGGCCTGCCGAACTCGATGCCGATCATCAGGCCCCGGCCGCGGACGTCGGCGAGCAGCTCGTACTTGTCGGTGAGCGCCGCCAGCCGGGACTTCAGCAGGTCGCCCACGGTCCGCACATGAGCGACGGTCTGCTCGTTCTCCATGACCGACAGCACCGCGAGGGCCGCCGCCATGGCCTGCGCGTTGGAGCCGAAGCTCGCCGAGTGCACCAGCACCCGGTCGATCGAGGAGTAGACCTTCTTGAAGATCCAGTCCTTGCCGAGGGTCGCGCTCACCGGCACATAGCCACCGGAGAGGGCCTTGGCCACGCAGACCAGGTCCGGTTCGACACCGGCCTCGTGCTGGTAGGCGTAGAAGTCGCCGGTGCGGCCGAGGCCGGTCTGCACCTCGTCGGCGATGAGCAGGGCCTTGTGCCGGTGCAGCAGCTCCTGCGCGGCCCGCAGATAGCCCGGCGGGGTCTCGTGCACGCCCTTGCCCTGGACGGGCTCCACGATCAGGGCGGCCACGTCGCCCTTCTTCAGTTCGCGGGCGAGCGCGTCGAGGTCGCCGAGCGGGACGGCGGTGTCGGGCAGCAGCGGGGCGAAGCCGTCGCGGAAGCCCTCCTCGCCGTTCACGGAGAGCGAGCCGGTGGTCAGGCCGTGGAAGGAGTGCTCGCAGTAGAGGATGCGCTGTCTGCCGGTGGCGCGGCGGGCGAACTTGAGCGCGGTCTCGACCGCCTCGGTGCCGCTGTTGCCGAAGAACACCCGGTCCAGGTGCGGGCTGTGGGCGAGCAGCCGCTCCGCCAGCAGTCCGGGCAGCGGCTGGCAGTCGAAGCGGGTGAGGTCGGCGAGGTGGGCGTCCAGCACGTCGTGCAGGGCCTTGCGGACGACCGGATGGTGCCGGCCCAGGCCCATCACGCCGAACCCGGCGAGCATGTCCAGGTAGTCGTTGCCGTCGGCGTCCCAGAAGTGGGCGCCCTCGGCCCGTTCGTAGACCTTGTCGAAACCGATGGTGTGCAGCATGCGCGGCAGCTGGTGGTTCAGGTGCTTGCTGTGCAGCTCGTAGCGCTCGGCGCCGCGCTCGGCCAGCAGGGCGCCGAGGTCGAACTCCGTGGTCATTCGGTTTTCTCCTTGACTGCCATGACGGCCCCGGCCGGACCGGCGGCCTCGTCGGCCGCGGCGGGTTGCTGCGCGGGGACGGTCCCGGTCCGCTCCGGCCGGGCCCCGCCGCCGTCCCGGGCGGCCAGGCTCGCGCCGATCCGGCCGGCGATCTCCACCGGGGTCAGCCCGATGTCGGCCAGCACCTCACCGCGTTTGGCGTGTGCGAGGAACTGCTCCGGGACACCGAACCGCCGCACCGGTACGTCCACTTCGGCGTCGCCCAGGGCCAGGGCCACCGCGGAGCCGACCCCGGCGGCGCGGCTGTTGTCCTCGACCACGGCGACCAGCCGGTGCGCGGCGGCCAGCTCCGGCAGCGCCGGGTCGACGGGTTTGACCCAGCGGGGATCCACGACCGTGCAGCCGATGCCGCGCGCCTGGAGCAGCCCGGCGGCCTGGAGACACACCGGCGCCATCACGCCGACGGCCACCAGCAGCACCTCGGGCCGCTCCGCCCGGTGCAGGACGTCCATGCCGCCCACCCGGTCGACCGCCGGGATGTCCGGGCCCACGGACTCCTTGGGGAAGCGCACCAGTGTCGGCGCGTCGTCCACCGCGACGGCCTCGCGCAACTGGGCGCGCAACTGCCCGGCGTCGCGCGGCGCGGCGATCCTGAGGCCGGGCACGACCTGGAGGATCGACATGTCCCACATGCCGTTGTGGGAGGCGCCGTCGGTGCCGGTGACCCCGGCCCTGTCCAGGACGAAGGTGACCCCGCACCGGTGCAGGGCCACGTCCATCAGCACCTGGTCGAAGGCGCGGTTGAGGAAGGTGGCGTAGACGGCGACGACCGGGTGCAGTCCGCCGGTGGCCAGGCCCGCGGCGGAGACCGCCGCGTGCTGCTCGGCGATGCCGACGTCCCAGACCCGGTCCGGGAACCGCTCGGCGAACGCGCCGAGGCCCACCGGGTGCAGCATGGCCGCCGTGACGGCCACGACGTCCGCGCGCTCCTCGCCGATCCGGACGATCTCCTCGCCGAACACCGAGGTCCAGGAAGGACCGCCGGACGGGGCGAGGGGCGCGCAGGTGAGCGGGTCCATCGCGCCGACCGTGTGGAAGTGGTCCGCCTGGTCGGCCAGGGCGGGTTCGTAGCCGCGGCCCTTCTCGGTGAGGCAGTGCACGAGCACCGGGCCGCCGAAGCGCTTGGCGCGGCGCAGCGCCGACTCCAGGGCGCGCACGTCGTGGCCGTCGATCGGGCCGAGGTACTTCAGGCCCAGGTCCTCGAACATGCCCTGCGGCGCGAAGGCGTCCTTGAAGCCCTTCTTCGCGCCGTGCAGCGACTCGTAGAGGGTGCCGCCGACGACGGGGGTGCGCTGGAGCAGCTCCTTGCCCCAGGCGAGGAACTTCTCGTAGCCGTCGGTGGTGCGCAGGGTGGCCAGGTGGTTGGCGAGGCCGCCGATGGTGGGCGCGTAGGAGCGCTCGTTGTCGTTGACGACGATGATCAGGGGCCGGTCGCGGGCGGCGGCGATGTTGTTCAGCGCCTCCCAGGCCATGCCGCCGGTGAGCGCGCCGTCCCCGATGACGGCGACGACATGCCCCTTCTCCCCTTGCACGTCCCGGGCTTTGGCGAGGCCGTCGGCCCAGCCGAGCGCGGTCGAGGCGTGGCTGTTCTCGATGATGTCGTGCTCGGACTCCTCGCGGGAGGGGTAGCCGGACAGGCCGCCCTTGCCGCGCAGCTTGGAGAAGTCCTGACGTCCCGTCAGCAGCTTGTGCACATAGCTCTGGTGGCCGGTGTCCCACAGGATCCGGTCGGCCGGCGACTCGAAGACCCGGTGCAG
Organism: Streptomyces sp. PsTaAH-124; assembly: GCF_000373685.1. Lineage (NCBI taxonomy): Bacteria > Bacillati > Actinomycetota > Actinomycetes > Kitasatosporales > Streptomycetaceae > Streptomyces > Streptomyces sp. PsTaAH-124. The sequence continues at coordinate 225,461 of NZ_KB892165.1, forward strand.
AGCGACGGTGAGTTCCACCACCCCCAGGTTGGGCCCGAGGTGACCGCCGGTCCTGGCGACCGCGTGCACCAGGAAGTCGCGTATCTCACCGGACAGTTCGCCGAGTTCCGCCTCGGACAGCGCCTTCAGGTCGCGTGGTCCCCGGATCGTCTCCAGAATGGTCACGCTGGGCCCCCTCTCGGTCCGTGCCGTACGTCAACTCACCGTCACCGTGGGTGTTCCGGTGGCGGGTTCGCCGGAGGCCACGCCGTCCGCCTCCATCTGCTCGGCCAGCTTCATGGCCTCCTCGATCAGGGTCTCCACGATCTTCGACTCGGGCACCGTCTTGATGACCTCACCCTTCACGAAGATCTGCCCCTTCCCATTGCCCGACGCCACACCCAGATCAGCCTCACGCGCCTCCCCCGGACCATTGACGACACAGCCCATCACCGCGACCCGCAACGGCACCTCCATACCCGTCAGACCCGCCGTGACCTCCTCCGCCAGCTTGTACACATCCACCTGCGCCCGCCCGCACGACGGACACGACACGATCTCCAGACCCCGCTGCCTCAGATTCAACGACTCCAGGATCTGGATACCCACCTTCACCTCCTCCACCGGAGGCGCCGACAACGACACCCGGATCGTGTCCCCGATCCCCTGCGACAACAGCGCACCGAACGCCACCGCCGACTTGACCGTCCCCTGGAACGCCGGACCCGCCTCCGTCACNCCNAGNTGCANCGGATAGTCACACTGCTGCGCCAGCTGCCGGTACGCCTCGATCATCACGACCGGATCATTGTGCTTCACCGAGATCTTGATGTCCCGGAAACCATGCTCCTCGAACAGCGACGCCTCCCACAGCGCCGACTCCACCAGCGCCTCCGGCGTCGCCTTCCCGTACTTCTGCAACAACCGCCGGTCCAGCGACCCCGCGTTCACCCCGATCCGGANCGGNGTCCCATGATCCTTCGCCGCCCGCGCGATCTCCCGCACCTGATCGTCGAACTTCTTGATGTTCCCCGGATTCACCCGCACCGCCGCACACCCCGCCTCGATCGCGGCGAACACATACTTCGGCTGGAAATGAATGTCCGCGATCACCGG
>NZ_KB892166.1:0-220993 GCF_000373685.1 Streptomyces sp. PsTaAH-124
TGGGGCTCCCAGGTGGACGTGCAGCCGATCGGCAGCCTGCAGGGTGTCGAACTGACCGACACGGCGGTCGCCTCCTACGTCGCCAAATACGCCACCAAAGCCGCCGAAGCCACCGAGACAGTGGACCGCCGGATCGGGGAGCTGGCCGAACTCGACCGCCTGCCACTGCCCCCGCACACCCGCCGCCTGATCGANGCNTGCCACNCCCTGGACGACGCCTACCCCGACCGGCTGCTGTGGCGCTGGGCCCACATGCTCGGCTTCCGCGGCCACTTCATGACCAAGTCCCGCGCCTACTCCACCACCCTCAGCGAACGCCGCCAGGTACGCGCCGACTACCGCGCCCGCCAGGAACGCCACGAACGCGGACTCCCCGAAGACCCCGACGACCCGGACGGCTCCACCCTCGTCCTCGCCCACTGGACCTACGCCGGACAAGGCCACACCCCCGGCGAATCCTGGCTCGCCGCAACCATCGCGAAGGAAATCCGTACGAACAGAGAAACCGCACGCGAAGCACTGACAGAGCTACCGCTGGATGGCGAGATCGAGGGGGAGTGGTGAGCATGGATCGACTTCTCAGCGTCCAGGAAGTGGCCGAGGCGCTCGGGACGGGCGTCCGCTTTCCCCGGCGCCTGATCGAGGAACGTCGGATCACCTTCGTCAAGGTCGGGCGGTACGTCCGCATCCCCGAGAGTGCCGTGTCCGCCTACATCGCTGAGCACACGGTGCAGCCGGTGAGCGTCCGGCCCGGTCTGCTGCGGAGGGCTGCCTGATGGCGAACAACCGGGGTCGGCGGCGTCGCTTCGGATCTGTCCGGCAACTCGCGTCCGGCCGCTGGCAGGCTCGATACCGTGATCCGAACACAGGTCAGCTTCGTAGCGCTGAGGAGACCTACGCGACCAAGACCGATGCTGAGGTCGCGCTGACGCACATCGAAGCGGATATCACGCGGGGGCAGTGGTCCGACCCGGATGCGGGCAAGGTCCGCTTCGGTGAATACGCGACTGCGTGGCTCAAAGATCGCAAGCTTGCGGCGCGTTCGCGTGAGCGGAATGAGTCGGTGATCCGGCTGCATCTGTTGCCGACCTTCGGGGAACGTCCGCTGTCCTCGATCACAACGGCTCAGGTGCGGGCCTGGCGTACGGCGTGCCTGACTCAGACCGGTGAGCCGACCGTGGTCAAGGCGTATCAGATCATGCGGGCCATCCTGAACACGGCCGTGGATGACGAACTGATCCGGCGCAACCCGTGCCGGATCAAGGGCGCCGACCGGTACGACGTGCCCGAACGCCCCGTCCTTAGCGTGGCCGAGGTGCTCGCTGTGGCCGATGCGATCGACCCCCGTTACCGGCTTCTCGTCCTGCTGGCTGCGTTCTCGGGGCTGCGCTTCGGGGAGTTGGCATCGCTGCGCCGGCGAGACGTAGATACGGACGCTGCGGCGCTCATGGTCCGGCGGTCACAAGCGGAGTTGCAGACCGGGGAACTCCTCGACAAGGCGCCGAAGTCGTCCGCGGGTGTCCGACCGGTGGCGTTCCCGACCGAACTCCTGCCGGACGTGAAGCGCCACCTCGACGCCTACGCAGGGCGTGGCCGGGATGGGCACGTCTTCCTCGGCCCCCAGGGGGGTCGGCTTCGGCGGAGCAACTTCCGGGACGACTGGATCGGCGCCAGGAAGAAGGCCGGTGTCACAGCGAACGTGCATTTCCACGATCTCCGGCATACGGGCAACACCCTCGCCGCGTCCGGCGCCAGCCTGCGGGAGCTGATGACCAGGATGGGCCACAGCACACCCCGTGCTGCCCTGATCTACCAGCACATGGTCAACGGCCGTGACCGTGAGATCGCTGACGGGCTCGGCTCGATGATCCGGAAGGTGCGGGGTGATGTGGATTCCTAGCGGACCTTGTGGCACGCGTGTGGCACGGCCGTGATCACAGCGAAGGGCCAGTTCGAGGCGATCAAGCCCCTGAACTGGCCCTTCGTCATGTGCCCCCGGCAGGATTCGAACCTGCGACACCCGCTTTAGGAGAGCGGTGCTCTATCCCCTGAGCTACGAAGGCGTGGCCGAGTGACCGGTGACAGCCTAGCGGATCGGCGTCGGGGAGGTCGCCCCTGTTGATGCTGAGGGGGGCGTCCGTCGTGTGTGGCCGGGCCGTGGGCTTCGGGGGTGCCGGTCGGGCAGGGGCCCGCGGCAGGTGCACGGCCGTGGCGGTCCTGAATTTCGGGCCGGAAATTGAATTGAGCGAAAGCCTTCATTTTGACCGGTGTTGCTAACGTCTCGCTAACGTTTTATTGGCGTGGTACGGAATTCGGTCATGATTGATCGGGGGCTGGGCGGAACAAGCCATTCCGAGGGGAGTGGGCTGTCTGGCGGGCGAGTCGACCGGATAGCTTTCGCCGTCAGTCGAGCTCGGTTACGCGAGGGTGGTTCTGCATGATGGACAAGAAGGTTCTGGGCGTTCTCGCCGCTGTCACGCTGTCGGTCGGTGTCGCCGCGCCGGCCAGTGCGGCGACGGCACCCGGGTACGACCTGCTCACCATGGGGCACGGCACGAAGACCCTCGGAATCGCCTACGTGGACAACAATTACTCCGGGTCGCGCATCGAGTTCCGCGGGGAATCCTGCAACAGCGACAAGGAAGACATCCCCGACTACCAGTTCCCGCTGCCCGAGAAGTACCGCTGGACCATCTCTTCCGTGCAGAACATGACGGCCGACTGCCAGATGGGGCTGCGGAACCGGAACGGGGACAGGCTGCTGGTGGGCTGGGAGCCGCAGCTCGGCAGTTGGAACGACCAGACGGTGACCGTCCAGTTCAGCTGATGCCGCCGCCGCAGGTCAGCTCCGCTTCCAGCCCCGCAGGGGAAGCGCGGTGATCGCCTCGTCGATCTCCGCGGTGACCTCCTCGGCCGAGGCGTTCGCGCGCAGGCCGAGGACGGCGTATCCGGTTCCGCACTCCAGGATCTGGACGGACCAGCGGGGCGGGAGCTGGGCGATGACGCGCAGGCACGCCAGTTCGGGGGCGGCCTCGGGCGGCCCGGTGAGTCGGACCTGGTTCTCCACGGTCGTGTCTCCTGCGGATCGTGGGCCCTGCGGCCCTGGGATGGACGCGGCATGGGCCGGTTTCCGTGAGGAGACCGGCCCATCTGCGTGAGTGGCGAAGCCCGAGTGGGATACAGGAGGTCGGACGGTGCGGTCGGACTCAGCTGGTGAAGACCACCGTGCCGCCGTTGCGGGTGAACCAGCCGCCGAAGCCCCAGTTGCTCCAGCCGCCGTCGCCGCGGTTGACGACCGTGCCCGACTGGAAGGCGAGCACGCGGTAGGTGGCGCTGCCCTGGGTGACGCGGGCGTTGGCGACCACTCCGTGCAGGTCCAGGGAGTAGTCGAGCTTGTCGTTGATGACCATCACGTTGTAGCCCGAGTACGCGTTCATCGTGTCGTCCAGCTGCCGGTGGACGAAGGCGGGGCGCTCCTTCTCCATGCGGATGTCGTTCAGGACGTTCCCGATGATCGGGCCGATGTAGCCCATGGCGTCGACGAAGATGTCGACCTTCCAGCCGGAGTCCATGGTGCTCACCTGGCCGGCGATCCGGGCCGGGGCGGCGGTCGGCGTGGCGGCCTGGGCCGTGGCGGGCAGCAGCAGGGCCGAGGCGGCGACGGCGCCGACGACGGTGAGGGCGGCGCGCTTGAGGTTCTTCGTCATGGTGTGCTCCTTCGGGGTGGTTTCGGGCATGGGGATGCCCGGCGTATGAGGGGTGGAGGGGTGGAACGAGAAGCGTGGGAGGTACTGCCGGGGGGTACGGGCCGCAGGCGCCGGCCGGTCCGGGGGGCGCGGGCCGCCCCGGTCGGAGCGGTCGCCGTCACCTCGGTCCGGTCATCCCCAGTCGTTGGTCAGCGGGGACACGGGGGTGGCCTCCTGGTGCTCGGGCACCGCGGTCTGCGTGGCGCTCGCCTGCGGCCTGGCGTCGTCCGCGCCGGTGCTGTGGGCCTGGGCGACTCCGGCACCGCCCACGACCAGGAGTGCGGTGATGGTGCCGGACGCGATGCGGGCCGCGATGCGGTTCACGGGTTTCCTCCTGGGCGGGCGATGTCGCTGGGCGGGTTCGTCTCGCTCGGTCCGGCCCGCCGTTCTCGTTCCGGCGGGCCGCCCTCACACCGAGAATGTTGCCCGCCGGGAGGGGCCTTGGACGGGCCTCGGGCGTGCAGCAAACGACCCCGTTCCCGTGCACTTTCCTGCACACCCCCGCCGCCGGGACCCGCCGGTGCACGGCCCCCGCGGGCGGCCCGGCACACGGCCGCGCGGCCCTCGTACGCGGGCCGGAACGCCGCCGGGCGGTGGTGGCGATGAAGCCGGACAACACCCCCAACACCCTCGGCTTGCTGGGGGTTTCCGAGCCGGAGGAGCAGCTCTACCGGGCGCTCCTGAGAGACCGCGAGGACACCGGCGGCCACGACCCGGCCGTGGTCACGCGGGTGCTGGAGCTGGGCATCGCGGTGCGTACCCCGGCCGGCGGTCTGCGGCCGCTCTCGCCGAAGCGGACGGTCGAGAGGCTGATCGAGCATCAGGTGGGCCAGTTCCAGGACGAGCTCCAGGAGTCCGTCCGCAGCGCCGGGGTGGTCGAGCACCTCAGCACGACGGGCGCCTCCGCGGACGCGTCCGGGCCGGACGGTCCGGCGGTCCAGCAGATCGAGGGTCTGGAGGCCGTACGGAGCGCCATCGACGAGGTGACCTTCTTCGCGCGTACGGAGAACCTGACGACCAACCCGGTCGGGGTGCTCACCCCGGAGTCGATCGAGATCTCCCGCCCGATCGACCTGAGGATCCTGCGCCGGGGAGTGCGGATGCGGACGCTGATGGCGTCGGCCTGCCTCCAGGACGAGACGACCCTCGTGTACCTGCGGGAACTCGTGGCCCGTGGCGCGGAGATCCGGATCTCCCCGCACCCCATCGAGCGCATGATCATCTGTGACCGGGCGGTCGCCCTCACTCCGATCGACCCCCAGAACACGGCCCGTGGGGCGCTCCTGACGCGGGAGCCCGGTCTGGTGAGCACTGTGGTCTCGCTCTTCGAGCGGATGTGGGCGGCGTCGCAGGAGCTTCCCGAGGAGGCCCTGCCCTCCCTCACCGAGGTCGAGCGGCAGATACTCCAGACCCTGTACCTCGTCGACAAGGACGAGACCGGGGCCCGCCAGCTCAACATGGCGCTGCGGACCTACCGCAAGTACGTGGCCCGGCTCATGGCGAGGCTCGACGCCGACAACCGCTTCCAGGCCGCGCTGCGCGCCCGGGAGCGCGGCTGGATCTGAGGAGGGCCAGCGATCCGGCCCGATCGGACGGGTAATTCCGAGTCAGCGTCCTGAATTCGGACACAGGGTGTCGCAGGGGCCTTTTTCTCTGCCCCGGAAGCGCCTTTTGTTCACCCTGTGGAGCATTAGTGAAACGTTAGTGCGCGGGGTCAATCTATTCAGTGTATTCAACGTTTCCATTCATCCGAGGAAGAGGTCGCATGCGTATTCACGCGAAGTTCGCGGGCGCTTTGGTCACTGCGGGGGCCAGTCTTCTGCTCACCATGGGTACGGCCCCGGCCGCCCATGCCGCCGGTGATGTCTGGCAGTACCGGAACGCAAACACCGGACTCTGCCTCGACTCCGATGCAAAGGGAAACGTGTACACCAAGTCCTGCGGCGCGGACAACCCGTACCAGAAGTGGCAGCGGGCGGTCCTGGACGGCAAGGTCCTGCTCCGCAATGTCGCCACTCGCCGATGCCTCTGGGTGAATCCCCTCAAGGCGGAGGACAAGCAGCTCGAAACCGATCCGACCTGCGCCAACGGCGCGCTCTGGTGGGAATTGGTGGTCGACGGCACGTACCGGTTCGTCGACCCCTACAGCAACAAGGCCCTGGACTCGAACGCCAAGGGCAGCGCCTACGCCAAGGGGTACGGCTCGGACAACCCCTACCAGCAGTGGCGCCCCACCGCCGCGACCGCGTGAGGCACAGCGGATCAGCACCGTCGGACACCGCGCGGGCCGGACAGGACATCCGTCCCGGTCGTCGCACCCAGCGTCACCCGCTCACCGAGGAGAGAAAGCCATGAACATCCGGAAGGCTCTCGGCGGCGTCGCCGCCACCGCAGGAGCGGCCGCGCTCCTGCTGACCGGCACGGCCGCGACCGCCCACGCGGCCGGCGGCCCCGGCGGCGGTGTCTGGCGGCTCCAGAACGCCCAGACCGGGCGCTGCCTCGACGCCAACGGCACCGGTGGCGTCTACACCTCGTCCTGTTCGACCACCGCGGCGAGCCAGCGCTGGGAGTACCACGTCGTCAACGGGAAGATCCAGCTCAAGAACACGAGCTCGGCCCGGTGCCTGAAGCCGACGACGCCCTTCTCCCTCGTCCTGGAGACGCGGCCGTGCGACATCGACGCCAACGACCTCTGGGACGAGGTGTTCGTCTCCGGCAAGCTCCGCCTCATCAGCCCGGGAGGCAACGCGCTGGACTCGGACGCCAAGGGGAAGGCGTACCTGAACCAGTACGGTCCTGACAATCCGTACCAGCAGTGGTACCTGACGACGTCGATCCCCGGCTGACGAGGCGGCGGGAGTCCGCTCGCCGTGCCCTGCCGCCCCGGCTGGTCGCTCCCGACCGGCCGGGGCTCCTCCATGCCCGGCGACCTTCCGGGACCGGGACCGGGCCCGGTGCCGCGCCGGACAGCCTGGTCAGGTGACGGCCCGGTCAGGTGAGGTCCTGGTCAGGTGAGGGGCACGCGGGTGAAGCGGGTGGCCGTGCGGAGGTCGGCCTCGATGCGGGCGGCGGTGCGGCGCAGGGCGGGCAGGAGAGCGGAGACGCACTCCTCGCGGGTGCGGCGGGCGGCGTGCAGGGCGATGTCCACGGCGGCCACGGGGCGGCCGGCCCGGTCGTGGACGGGGACGGCGACGGCGCGCAGACCCGCTTCCGGTTCCTCGTCGGCGAGCGCGTAACCGGCCGGTCCCGGGCCGGTCAGGGCGCGGCCCAGCGCGGTGGCGCGGGCCGGGAGGCGGGTGCCCACGGGGAGGTCGACGCTCATGATGTGGTGCGTGCTCGCGCGGGCCGCGTACTGGATCTCCTCGCCGCCGGGGGCGAGCACCGCCAGCGCCGTCGACTCGCGGACCTCGGCCGCCAGGTCCTCCAGATGCGGCTGGGCGATCCGGGGGAGCGTGGTGTGGGACAGGGGCGGGAAGCCGAGGGAGAGCACGCGGGGCGTGAGAGTGAAGGTGCGGCCGGGGCCGGGCGCGACCAGGCCCAGGTGCTCGTGGGTGATCAGGGCCCTGCGTGCCGTGGCCCTGGCCAGGCCCGTCGCCTGCGCCACCTCCGTGAGGGTCAGCGCCGGACGGTCCTCGCCGAACGCCGTCAGGACCGTCAGCCCGCGCGCCAGGGACTCGATGAACCCCCGGCCCAGCTCCTGTTTCGACGCCGCCGTCCAGGCCGCCAGCTCCGGGGGCGCCGCGTCCGGGCGTGCCGCAGCCGCAGCCGCAGCCGCAGCCGGTGCCGGTGCCGCACCGGGTGTCCGCGCCCGCGCCCGCGCCGAGGCCGCGCGCAGATCCTCCTCCATCGCCGCGACCGTCTCGCGCAGCCGGGGCAGGAGCGTGGCGCGCAGGTGCTCGGCGGAGTGGCGGCTGGTGTGGCTCACCACGCTCGCCGCACAGGCGATCGTGCCGGTGACCGGGTCCCGCACCGGTACCGACACGGCCACCAGGCCCGGTTCGATCAACTGGTCGTCCGCCGCCCAGCCCTCCCGGGCCGCCCGCGTCGTGCGCTCCTCGAAGCCGGAGCGGGGCGCGTCCGGTCCCGGCGGGTGCGGCGGGATCGCCGGGAAGGAGCGGTTCTCCGGGTCGGCCGCCCGGCGTCCGTGCCAGCGGTGCCAGTCCCCGGCCGTCCACTCGGTGGCGAACAGCGGTCCGGGCGCGGTGCGTTCGGCCGGGAGCAGGTCGCCGATGCGGAAGCTCAGGGACATGGCGCGGCGCCGCGTCGCCTGGTGGATGAAGCGGATGCCGTCCTGGTCGCGGACCGCCAGCGACACCGACTCGTCCAGCGCGTCGGCGAGGGCGTCCGCCCGCGCGCCGAGGAGGTCGGGCAGGCGCAGGGCGGCCAGACAGGCGTTGCCCAGCTCCATCAGACGGGGGGCGAGGACGGTGTCCCGGCCGGTGAGGCGTACGTACCCCATCCGGGCCAGGGTCGCGGTGACGCGGTCCACGGTGGCACGGGCGAGGCCCGTGGCGCGTTCCAGGGCGCTCGGGCTCAGGGTGCCGCCGGCCTCCGTCAGCGCCCGCAGCACGGCCACTCCCCGCATCAGCGGGGCGACGGCCTCCGGGGGCGGTCCGTGCGGCCGGTCCGGGGCGCCCGCCGCGGTGCCGGACCCCGGCGCACGGGCGGACGTCATCGGGTGCGCGGGCGCCGCCGGGGGCGTCGGGGAGGTCGCGGGCGTCGCGCACATCGGTCGGTTCTCCCGTACGGGACGTCGGTGGTGGTGGCAGGTCTGCGCCCTACGGTAGTCCGGGCCGGGCGGGGCGGCGGTCCCGGCTACTGCCGGGTCACCCGGACCCGGTAGTTGCCCTCCAGGTCCGCCGCCGCGACATCGATGCGGATCTTGGACCGTGGGTCCTTGAAGGTCTCGCCGGGGGCGAAGGGGGCGTCGGAGAGCTCCGCCTGCACGTTCGGACTGCGGCTGCACCCGCCGGAGTCGCGGTGGGCGTCGTAGACGGTGATGGGGCCGCTTCCGGTGTCCACGTCGGCGTTCACCTTGTAGATGAGGACGCCGGGCCGGCACACCGCCTCGTCGTTGCCCTCGCGGGTGCGCAGTTCGAGGGCGTAGCCGGTGCTGCCGTCGAGCGGGACGAAGATCAGCTTGGGGCCGCCGGCGCGCTCCAGCGGGGTCAGGGTGTACTCGGCCGAGCCGCGCCTGCTCGCGCAGTTCACCTGGTCGGCGTCGAGCCAGCCCAGCTTCCACTTGTGCCAGCCGAGCAGGTCGTTGTCGGCGCCCCAGTCCTCGCTCATGATGTCCCAGTGGCCGACCGCGCCGCCGCCCTCCTGGGTGTAGAGGTCGGGCAGGCCGAAGACATGGCCGTTCTCGTGCGGCAGGACGCGGTAGCCGGTGCGGTCGTAGGAGCCGGAGCCGTCGTCCTGGCGGGAGTAGACGAACGAGGCGTTCGCGAGCGGGACGCCGTCGGCCGTCGGGGCGTCGGGGTTGCCCGCGAAGGTGACGGACAGGACCGTGTCCAGGGCGGACGGGCCCGCGTTCGGGGTCATCAGCACGTTCAGCAGGTCGTACCGGCGGAAGTCCACCTGGGAGTCGGCCGCCGCCGCGATGTCCTGGACGAGGTCGCGGTAGCCCGGGTCGAAGGGGGCGCCGCGTTCTATCCCGTACTCCTTGAACGGCTTGGGCATGCGCAGCCAGTGGGTGATCGGGGTCTCGGGGCGGTAGTCGAGGCGCCCGTAGGAGGCGGTGCGGAACCACTCCTGGGTCTGCGGGAAGAACTCGTGGAAGCGGTCGAGCGCGGTGCCCTCGCCGGGGGCGTCCGAGAAGTCGATCATCAGGGTGAGGGCGTGCACGGTGCCGGTGGAGCGGGCGTAGCCCGTCGAGGTGGGGACGCCCTCGGTCATCTGCACGGAGCGGGCGCCGCTGATCATGCAGGGGGCGAGCGCGGGCGAGCGGGACAGGGAGTTCGCCCCGGCGCCCGAGGCCGCGGCGCCCGAGGTGAGGTGCGCGGCCCCCGCCGTGCTGACTGCGAGGGTCAGCGCGGTCACGGAGGCGAAGGCGGCCGTGCGGCGGGTGCGCGTGCGTATCCGGGCGCGTATGCGGGTCCGTATCCGTATGGGGGTGGGGGCGGGGGTGGGTATGGAGCTCGGGTCGGCGGCGGGTGCGGCGGGTGCGGCGGAGGTGGTGGCGGTCGTCGTGGCGGGGGACGCGGGGGCCGGGCCGGGGGATTCCGGGGGTGTGCCGGGGGCTGCGGGGGCCGTGGTGCCTGCGGGGAGCGCGGTGTCGGCGTGGTCCGTCCCGTGCGGCCGGTGTGTCGGGTGCGGCGTCCGGTCTGTCCGGCGGCGGGGCGGCTGCGGCTGCATGCGTGGACCCTTCGCTCCAGGCAGCCGACGGTCTCGCGCCGCGCGGCACCGGTCCGCACCGGTCCGCGCCAGGCGGTCACCGGTCTCGTCTCCGGCTGCACCCTTTCGCTCACCCTGTGTCGCCGGGGCGGCGGGCGCGCGTTGGAGCGGTCCGGTCGTGGGACGCGCGGCCCGGTCGTGGGAACGGGCAGGGCCAGTTGGATGTGACCCAGGTCACGGGATATCTCTTCCGGGACGGGAAATAACCGGGGACCTCTTCCCCGTTTAGCCCTGTGTCCGAGCGAAACGGGGACTCCATCCCCGGATCGTCCGCCCAGACCTACCGACCAGGTCCGCCAGACCTACCGACCAGAGGAGACGCCGTGCCGGCCGCGACCGCCACCCCCGAAGCGCGCAAGGTGACCAGGCCGCGCGCCGACGCCCTGCGCAACCGGGAGCGGATCGTCACCGCCGCCCGCGAGATGTTCGTCGAGTACGGCCCCGAGGTGCCGCTCGACGAGATCGCGCGCCGGGCCGGCGTCGGCAACGCCACCCTGTACCGCAACTTCCCGGACCGCGACGCTCTCGTCCGCGAGGTCGTCTGCTCCGTGATGGACCGTACGGCGGAGGCGGCCGAGCAGGCGCTCGCGGAGACCGGCGACGCCTTCGAGGCGCTGTCGCGCTTCGTGCACGCCGCCGCCGACGAGCGGATCAGCGCGCTGTGTCCGATGGTCTCCAGCACCTTCGACCAGCATCACCCCGACCTGGAGGCCGCCCGTCACCGGGTCGAACACCTCGTCGAGGAGATCATGGACCGCGCCAAGGCGGCCGGGCAGTTGCGCGCCGATGTGGGCGTGGGCGATCTGATGATCGCCGCCGCGCAGCTCAGCCGCCCCCCGGCCGGTACCGGCTGTGTCCTCCACGACCGCTTCGTCCACCGCCATCTTCAGCTGTTCCTGGACGGACTGCGGGCCCCGGCCCGTTCCGACCTGCCGGGCGCGGCCATGACCATGGAGGATCTCCGCCAGGCCTGACCGACCTGACAGACAGCTCCCCGCCACGCGCGGACCCGTGAGACGGGCCCCGGTCCGGCAGGCGCCGGCCCGCCCGCACCGATGAGTTCAGCGCCGAACTCCGGTCTCCTTTCCCGGCTCCCCGCTCACGCACGACTCCTCACGCACGCTCCTCGCTCACGACTTTTCGTTCTCCCCGTTCACGACCTTCTCGTTCGCCTACGACGCTCCGGCACGGCAGCACGGGCCGCCGCCGCCCCTTTCGACACCCTTTTTCCGTCACGAAGTCCCGAAGTGGGTACCCCCATGTCCGAAACAGCCCTCAAGGCTCCCGGCGTCCCGCACCAGTCCGGTGACGCCAACCGCTGGAAGGCGCTCGTCTTCATAGCGCTCGCCCAGCTGATGGTCGTGCTCGACGCGACCATCGTGAACATCGCCCTTCCCTCCGCCCAGCAGGACCTGGGGATCTCCGACGGCAACCGGCAGTGGGTCGTCACGGCCTACGCCCTGGCCTTCGGCGGACTCCTGCTCTTCGGCGGCCGTATCGCGGACCTCTGGGGTCGCAAGCGCGCCTTCGTGATCGGTCTGACCGGCTTCGCCGCGGCCTCCGCGCTGGGCGGCGCGGCCACCAGCGGCGCGCTGCTGTTCGGCTCCCGCGCGCTCCAGGGCGCCTTCGGCGCGCTGCTCGCGCCCGCCGCGCTCTCCCTGCTCGCGGTGATGTTCACCGACGCCAAGGAGCGCGCCAAGGCGTTCGGCATCTACGGCGCCATCGCCGGCGGTGGCGGTGCCGTGGGTCTGATCCTGGGCGGTTTCCTCACCGAGTACCTGGACTGGCGCTGGACGTTCTTCGTGAACATCCCGTTCGCCGTGGTCGCCGCGGCCGGTGCGTACTTCGTCATCCGTGAGCCGGCCGGCGCCCGCAACCGCTCGCCGCTCGACATCCCCGGCGTTGTCCTGTCCACCCTCGGCCTGGTCGCGCTGGTGTACGGCTTCACCCGCGCCGAGTCCGCGGGCTGGAGCGACGCGCTGACCATCGGCATGTTCGTGGGCTCCGCGGTGCTGCTGGTCGCCTTCGTGCTGGTCGAGTCCAAGGTACGGGCCCCGCTGCTGCCGCTGCGCGTGGTCACCGAGCGCAACCGCGGCGGTGTCTACCTCTCGCTGGGCCTGGCGATCATCGGCATGTTCGGCCTGTTCCTCTTCCTGACCTACTACCTCCAGATCGTGAAGGGCTACTCGCCCGTCAAGACCGGCTTCGCCTTCCTCCCGATGATCGCGGGCATGATCACCGGCTCCACCCAGATCGGCGCCCGGCTGATGACCCGGGTCCCGGCCCGGCTGCTGATGGGCCCCGGCTTCCTGGTCGCCTCCGTCGGCATGCTGCTGCTGACCCAGCTGAAGACCGACACCTCCTACCCGGCCCTGCTGCTCCCCGCGATGCTGCTGCTCGGCCTCGGCATGGGTACGGCGTTCATGCCGGCCATGTCCCTGTCCGCCCAGGGCGTCGAGCCGCGGGACGCCGGTGTCGCCTCCGCGATGGTCAACACCTCGCAGCAGGTGGGCGGCGCCATCGGCACGGCCCTGCTGAACACGATCGCCTCCTCGGCGACCGCGTCGTACATCAAGGACCACATCGGCGCGGCCGGCGGCGCCCGGCCGCAGCAGCAGCTGGTGCAGGTGCAGGGCCTGGTGCACGGGTACACCAGCGCCATCTGGTTCGCCGTCGGCATCCTGGTGCTGGCCGCCGTGATCGCGCTGACCTTCGTCAACGCGGGGCGGCCGGGCAGCACCCTGGTCACCGGTTCGGGCTCCGCCTCCGGTGAGGGCGCCGAGCAGGAGGTGGCGGTGCCGGTCATCGCCCACTGACGACCACTCGGCCCGGTCCCCGCCCCGGCTCCTCAGCGGAGCCAGGGCAGGTCCGCGCCCGCCTCGTCCGGTTGCAGTCCCTCGGCGACGATCTGCATGATCTCGCCGAGGGACTGCTGCTGTTCGGGGCTGAGCCGTTCGAACAGGGCCTGTCGTACGGCGGCCACATGGCCGGGGGCGGTGCGACGCAGCACCTCCTGGCCGTCCTCGGTGAGCACCGCGAACTGGCCGCGCTTGTCGGAGGGGCAGTCCTCGCGGCGGACCCAGCCGTTCTTCTCCAGGCGGGCCACGGCGTGCGAGAGGCGGGAACGGGTGATCTTGGCGTTCATGGCCAGCTCGGTCATGCGCAGCCGGCGGCGCGGGGCCTCGGCGAGCTGGACGAGGAGGGCGTAGTAGACGTGCGGCATGCCCGCGTCGCGCTGGAGCTGCCGGTCGAGGTGGTCCTCCAGGAGGGTGGTGGCGTGGAGGTAGGCACGCCAGACGCGCTGCTCGTCCGGGGTGAGCCAGCGGTGGGCGTCGGCGGCGGGGGACGGGGTGGCGGGGGCCTGACCTGGGGAGACCGGGGCGGCGGGAGGCTGGGCGGCGGGGGCCTGAGCGGGGCCGGGCGCGGAAACGGGAGCCGTGTTCATGTATCCACTCTACGAGGGCGCTCATTGAAGATTAAACAAATGCACCGTACAGTGGTCCTTGAGCTTTAAAGTTCAAGTTTCGGTCCCCGTGCTTGCTCTGCCCGCCGCAGTCCGAGCGCGGTCCCAGCAGGAGTAGCCGCCATGACCACAGCCCCTGAGCGCATGCCCGCCCTCTACCTCAGCCACGGCGCCCCGCCGCTCGCCGACGACCCCGTCTGGCCCGGCCAGCTCGCCGCCTGGTCCGCCGGACTGCCCCGGCCCCGCGCGATCCTCGTCGTCTCCGCGCACTGGGAGGAGGCCCCGCTCGCCCTCGGCGCCGTGGAGACCGTCCCCCTGGTGTACGACTTCTGGGGCTTCCCCGGGCACTACTACGACGTGACGTACGCGGCCCCCGGCGCCCCCGGCCTCGCCGACCAGGTCAGGAAGCTGCTCCGCGGCCCCGGCACGCCCGTGCAGGACGTCCCCGACCGGGGCCTGGACCACGGCGCCTACGTCCCGCTCGTCGAGATGTTCCCCGCCGCCGACATCCCCGTCCTCCAGGTCTCCATGCCGACGCTCGACCCGGTCCGCCTCATGGACATCGGCCGCAGGCTGGCGCCGCTGCGCGACGAGGGCGTGCTGATCGTCGGCTCCGGCTTCTTCACCCACAACCTCGCCGCCCTGCGCCACACCGGCGGCGGGGTGCCGAGCTGGTCCTCCGAGTTCGACGACTGGGGGCGCCGCGCCCTGGAGGCCCGCGACTGGGACGGGCTGCTGGACTTCCTCGACAAGGCCCCGGCCGGCCGGTACGCCCACCCGCGCACCGAGCACTTCGCCCCGCTGTTCGTGACCATGGGCGCGGCGGAGGCGGCCGGCGAGCTGGACGCGCAGCGGTCGGTGATCGACGGCTTCTGGATGGGAATGGCGAAGCGGTCGGTTCAGTTCGGCTAGGGACCGGGAAGGCGGGGGCGGGGCGCCGCACGGAACGCCGGTACGGGCCGTGCGTGGGCCGGGCAGGGCCGTGCGTGGGTCGGGCAAGGCCGCGCGTGGGTCCGGAACGGGCCGTGCGTAAGTCCGGAACCGGCCGGAGACAGGCCCGGGGCCGGGTCCACGGGGGCCGGGAATCACCTGAGAGTCCGGTTTTGCGGCAACCTTCCGGCCCCGGTACCCGTCCATGAGAGTGGGGGCAGCGAGGGAGGGTGGCGCTCTCCCGCTGTGAGAACTGCGGCATCCGTGTGACGGGCGTCTCATGTGCAGGGTGGTGAGTCCGGGTCCGCGAGGGCCTGGAAAGGGCTTCCGCTCCCACTCTGACCTGCGACTCCGTGACGTGACCCAGGGCGCATGGGGCGTCGTGGCGGCACAGGGTACTGCATGATCAGAAAAATCGGGGGGCGGGTTGGGAATTCTGTCCGGTTTCAAGTCGTTGTTCCCATCGGATGCGGGGCACCCGAGGAGAGTCCCGAAGAGAGTGCCGAGCGTCCTGTGGACCACCCGCTGACACACCATCGCAAGGGAGCACGCATGGCAACCCGTGCCGTCGCCCGTCGACAGTCCGCCCATGGGGGTACCTCCCAGGCTTTCGGCTCTGGGGGAGAGACGGCCCACGCGGCACGCGGTGTCCGCGCCCGTGGCGGCGAGATCGCCGACCGTGACCTGGTCGGCATGTATCTCGACGAGATCGCGCGCACACCGCTGCTCGACGCCGCCAAGGAGGTCGAGCTGTCCCAGGTCATCGAGGCCGGTGTGTTCGCACGGCAGATCCTCGACGGGTACGAGGAGACGCCGGCGGACGCGAGCCGCGAGGAGCTCCAGGCCCTCGTCGACGAGGGCGAGCGGGCCAAGGACGTCTTCATCCGCTCCAACCTGCGCCTGGTCGTCGCGGTGGCCCGCCGCTACCCGCGCAGCGGCCTGCCCCTGCTGGACCTGATCCAGGAGGGCAACGCGGGCCTGGTGCGCGCGGTGGAGAAGTTCGACTACCGCAAGGGCTTCAAGTTCTCGACGTACGCCACCTGGTGGATCCGCCAGGCGATCACGCGCTCGATAGCGGACCAGTCCCGCACGATCCGGCTCCCCGTCCACCTGGTGGAGGAGCTGGGCCGGATCCGCCGGGTGCAGCGCGAGTTCAACCGTGAGCACGGCCGCGACCCGGAGCCCGCGGAGATCGCCGCCGAGCTGGGTTCGAACCCGGAGCGCGTCGTGGACGTCCTGGACTGGGCCCGCGACCCGGTCTCGCTGAACATGGCGGTGGACGACGAGGGCGAGACCCAGTTCGGCGACCTGCTGGAGGACACCTCCGCGGTCTCGCCCGAGCAGTCTGTCCTGACCCTGCTGCGCAGCGAGGAGCTGGACGACCTGATCGGCCGCCTCGACCAGCGCACGGCGTCCATCATCAAGATGCGGTACGGCATCGAGGACGGCCGCGAGCGCACGCTGACCGAGGTCGGCAAGGAGCACGGTCTGACGCGCGAGCGCATCCGCCAGATCGAGAAGCACGCCCTGCTGGAGCTGAAGAAGCTGGCCCGGGACACCGGGTTCGACGCGGCGGCGTGACGTCTCGGAGAGGTGCCGCGAGGTCCCCGCGGGGCGGCTGTTCCCGCGGGGCGCGCACACCCTCGGGCAGCGCCGATGGCGCACGCCCGGTGGTGACGCGCACGCCCGGTGGTGAAAGACCGCGCGAACATGGCCGTGGAGCATCGCTTCAACCGGCGGCGCGACGGGAACAACCCTTCCGGGCCCGAGCGGCCGGGCGCACGACCACACCAGAGCCACGTCCCGACGCACTCCCCCCGGCGCCGGGACCTTCCCAGAGCCGGGCTTCGGCGCCTTCCCCCGGGCGTCGGAGTCCGGCTCCACTTGTACCCGGTCCACCCGGTCCATCTGGTCCGTCCGGTCCATCCGGTCCATCCGGTCCATCCGGTCCGTTTGGTCCGTCCGGTCAGGGTTCCCGGGGCGCTGGTACGTCTCGGCTGCGGGCGGCCGCCCGAGCGCGCCGAAGCGGCGGGGCACCCCGGACCTGAACCCCGGGGTGGCCCGCCAGATGGCAGATTCTGCCACACCGGCATAACCTGCCGAGGTGATGAGCCCCGCCCCCGCCGACCCCAAGACCCCTTCCCTGACCGAGCGCCGCAAGGCCGCCACCCGGATGGAGATCGCGCTGTCGGCGGCGCGCCTCTTCGTGACACGGGGGCTGCGCGCCACCCGCGCCGAGGACATCGCCCAGGCGGCGGGCGTCGCCCCGCGCACCTTCTACCGGTACTTCGCCACCAAGGAGGAGGCCGTCGCGCCCTGCTACGCGGCGGGCGCCGAGCGGTGGCGGGAAGCGGTCCGCACGGCCCCGGCCGCCCTCTCCGTCCCGGAGGCCCTCGCCCACGCCGTGCGGCACACCTTCGTCCCCGGCGGCTCGGGCGTCTCGGCGATCTCCTGGCAGTGGGCGCGCACCCTCATCCGCCTGGCCGGCACCAGCCCGGCGGTCCGCAAGGTCTGGGCGGAGGTCTGCCAGGAGTCGGAACGGGAACTGGCCGGGGTGCTCGCGGCGCGGACGGCGGCGTGGGCGGCATCGGCTGGACCGGCTTCGGCAGGGGGCCGGGCCGACTCCTTCGAGTCCGGAACCGAAACTGGAACCGGCACTGAGGCCGAAACCGCAACCGGAACCGAGTGCGAGGCCGCCCCCTCCGCCATCGCGCCGGACCTCCGCTTCTCCGCGGCCGTGGCGAGCGCCGCCGTCCGCGTCGCCGTGGAAGCCTGGGCGACGGGAGACGCACCGGCCACCGGTCCGCAGGGGCCCGCCGCGCTGGCCCTGCGCAACCTCGCCGCCCTCCGCGACTTCGCCTGGGACACCCCGTAGCCCCGCACACCCCGTAGCTCCGCACCCGTAGTCGCCTAGGGGTGCGGTACCGGCGCCTCCCGGCTCCCGTCCGCACCGGGCCCGGACACGGATCCTGCCCCTGCCCCTGCCCCGGCCGCCGCGCGCGTCATGCGCGTCCCCAACTCCCGTACGCACGCCACGAGTTCCCTCGGCTCCCGCACCGTGAACTCGCAGCCCAGCATCGCCAGCCGCACCGCGACCCACTCCATCCGGTCGCCGGTCTCGGCGCGCAGCAGGCAGCCGCCGTCCGGCAGGGGTTCGAGCGGGCCGAGCCAGGAGGGCAGCCGCGCGGCGACCGACTCGACGGGCTCGTGGAAGGCGACCGTGAACACATATGTCTCCTGCCGCCGCTGCATGGAGAGGCGCAGGTACTCCGCGGCACTCCCCGTGGGCAGCTCGCGCGGTTCGTAGCGGGCGCCGGTGGGGAAGGGCTCGCTCACCCGGTCGACCCGGAACGTCCGCCAGTCCGCCCGGTCCAGGTCGTAGGCGACGAGGTACCAGCGCCGTCCGGTGGACACCAGCCGGTAGGGCTCGGTCAGCCGCCGGGTGGCGGTGCCGTCCCCGGCCCGGTAGGCGAAGCGCAGCCGCTCGCGGCCCGCCACCGCCGACGCCATCACGGTCAGCGTCTCGGGGGCGACCAGGGCGCCGTCCCCGCTGGTCAGCGGCGTCGTGGCGGCCTGGAGGGTGGAGACGCGCCGACGCAGCCGGGCGGGCAGCACCTGCTCCAGCTTCGCCAGCGCCCGTACGGACGCCTCGTCCACGCCCTCGATCGCGTGCCCGGCTCCCGCGCGCAGCCCGACCGCGATGGCCACGGCCTCCTCGTCGTCGAGCACGAGCGGGGGCATGGCCTTGCCCGCGACCAGCCGGTAGCCGCCGTCGGAGCCCATCGTCGCCTGCACCGGGTAGCCCAGCTCGCGCAGCCGGTCGATGTCCCGCCGGACGGTGCGCCGGGACACCCCGAGCCGGTCGGCCAGCTCGCCGCCGGGCCACTCGCGGGGCGTCTGGAGCAGGGACAGGAGCTGGAGGAGCCGGGCCGGAGTGTCCGTCGTCATACTCCGAGGATGCCGCACCACTAGGACATGATCTGTCCTACAGCCTCTCTAGCCTGTCGGTATGACCTCCAGCGAAACCCCCGTCAGCAGCTCAGTACCGGTGGCCGACCGCCGCCGCTGGTTCGCGCTGGCGATCGTGATGACCGCGGCCTTCATGGACCTGGTGGACGTCACGATCGTCAACATCGCCATACCCTCGATCCAGGAGGACGCCGGTGCCTCCTTCAGCCAGATCCAGTGGATCACCGCCGGTTACGCCCTGGCCTTCGCGGCCGGGCTGATCACCGGGGGGCGGCTCGGCGACATCCACGGCCGCAAGCGGCTGTTCCTCGTCGGCATCGGCGGCTTCACCCTGGCCTCCGCCCTGTGCGGCTTCGCGGTGAACCCGGAGATGCTGGTCGCCTCGCGCATCCTCCAGGGCGCCATGGCGGCGCTGATGGTCCCGCAGGTCCTGTCGATCGTGCACGCCACCTTCCCGGCCCGTGAACGCGGCAAGGTCTTCGGCCTGTTCGGCGCGATCGTCGGCCTGGGCGCGGTCTCCGGTCCGCTGCTGGGCGCGCTGCTGACGGAGTGGAACCTGTTCGGTCTCGCATGGCGGCCGATCTTCCTGATCAACCTCCCGGTCGGTGTGGTGGCCCTGCTGCTGGGCAGCCGCTTCATCTCCGAGTCCAAGGCCCCGCGCGCGCTCAAGCTGGACCTGGTCGGCGTCGCTCTGGTCACCCTCGGTCTCCTGATGCTGCTCTACCCGCTGACCCGGGGCCGCGAGCTGGGCTGGCCGCTGTGGGGGTATCTGTCGATGGCGGGTGCGCTGGTGGTCTTCGCGGTGCTCGTGGCCTACGAGCGGCGCAAGGCGGCGCGGGACGGCTCCCCGCTGGTCGAACTGTCGCTGTTCCGGGTGAAGAGCTTCGCCGCGGGCATCGTGGTGCAGACCGTCTTCGGTGTCGCGCTGGGCGTGTTCTTCCTGGTCTGGACGCTGTACATGCAGATCGGCCTGGGCTGGAGCCCACTGCGCGCCGGACTGACCGGGGTGCCGTTCTCCGTGGCGGTGTCGGTGGCGGCCGGGATGTCCGTGCAGAAGCTGGTGCCGCGCTTCGGCCGCAAGGTGCTCCAGGCGGGCGCCCTGCTCATGGTGGCCGGTGTCCTGCTCTACGTCGCCGAGTCCGACCGGTACGGCCTGCGCATCACCTCCTGGCAGATGGCGCTCCCGCTCGTCGTCATGGGTGTGGGCATGGGGCTGATCGTCGCGCCGCTGACGGACGCGGTGCTCTCGGAGGTGCCGCGCGAGCACGCCGGGTCGGCGTCCGGGCTGATCAACACCGTGCAGCAGATGGGCAACGCGCTGGGGCTCGGTCTGGTCTCGGTCGTCTTCTTCGGGGTGATCGGCGACCGGCTGACGCCCGCCCAGGTGGGTCCGGCCTTCGTCGACGCCTTCCAGCACGCGCTGCTGTGGGTGGCCGGGGTGCTGGCCGTCATCTTCGTCCTGATGGCGGCCCTGCCCAAGCGGCCGGCCCAGCACACGGAGGGCGCGGCCGAGGGGGCGCCCGCCGCCGAGGCGCGGGAGCCGGAGCTCGTCGGCTGAGCGACCGCCGGACGAGCGGGAGGACGCGGGTCCGGGGCCCGGTACCGAGGGCGGTACCGGGCCCTCGCCGTGCCCGGCCGGTGCACCCACGGCGGATGCCCGATCGTGCCCGTATGGTTCCGCACCTGTTTACTTCCCGGTCTTCCCGGCGTAGCCTCCCCCCTGAAACCACAGGTTCGGGCATCAAGCCGGAGGCAGACGGACATGTACGCAGCGGAGCGGCAGCAGGAGATCCTCCGGCTCGCCCGGGACGGCGGCCGGGTGGACGTCGTGTCGCTCGCCGAGGAGTTCCAGGTGACCGCGGAGACCATCCGCCGCGACCTGAAGACCCTCGACCGGGCCGGACTGCTGCGCCGGGTGCACGGCGGCGCCCTCCCGGCCGGCCGCCTCGACCTCGAACCCGACCTGACCGAGCGCGAGTCCACCGCCGCCGACGAGAAGGACCGCATCGCCAGGGCGGCCCTCGCCGAACTTCCCGCCGAGGGCACGCTGATCCTCGACGCCGGTACGACGGTGGCCCGCCTGGCCGCCGCCCTGCCCCCGGAGACGGACCTCACCGTCGTCACCCACTCGCTGCCCATCGCCGCCCGCCTCGCCGACCACCCCGGCCTCCAGCTCCACCTCGTCGGCGGCCGCGTACGGCACCGCACACGCGCCGCCGTGGACGCCTGGGCGCTGCGGGCCTACGGCGAGATCCGCGCCGACGTGCTGTTCGTCGCCGCCAACGGCTTCTCCGTCGAGCACGGTCTGACCACCCCCGACCTCGCCGAGGCGGCGGTCAAGCGCGCGGCGATCGCCGCCGCCCGCCGGGTGGTGCTGCTCGCCGACTCCGCCAAACACGGCCAGGAGCACTTCGCCCGTTTCGGCGGCCTGGGCGAGGTGGACCTGCTGATCACGGACAGCGGGCTCAGCCCGGAGGACGCCGCCGCCATCGAGCGCGGCGGCACGGAAGTGGTACGCGCATGATCGTCACCGTCACCCCCAACCCGTCCCTCGACCGCACCTACGAGGTCCCCTCCCTCGACCGCGGCGAGGTCGTCCGGGCCACCGGTGAGCGGGTGGACCCGGGCGGCAAGGGCGTGAACGTCTCGCGCGCCGTCGCCGCCGCCGGACGGCGCACGGTCGCCGTACTGCCCCTGGGCGGCGCCCCGGGCGCACTCGTCGCCGATCTGCTCGACGCGCAGGGCATCGAGGTCGCCCCGGTCCCCGTCGCCGGGGCCACCCGCTCCAACATCGCCCTCGCCGAGGCGGACGGTGTCCTGACGAAGATCAACGCCCCGGGCCCGGAACTGACCGCGGCCGAGCAGGAAGCGCTGCTGGAGGCCGTGCGGCGCCGCTCGCGCGGTGCCGACTGGATCGCCTGCTGCGGCAGCCTGCCGCGCGGCCTCGCCCCGTCCTGGTACGCCGATCTGGTCGCGCGGGCGCACACCGCTGGTGTCCGTATCGCCCTGGACACCTCGGGGCCCGCGCTGCTCGCCGCGCTCCGGGCGGGTCCGGACGTCGTCAAGCCCAACGCCGAGGAGCTGGCGCAGGCCACCGGGCGCCCGCTGGCCACCGTGGGCGACGCGGTGCGGGCGGCCCAGGAGCTGCGCGGCCTCGGCGCGCGCGCCGTCCTGGCGAGTCTGGGCGCCGACGGGCAACTCCTCGTGGACGGCGCGGGCGTCTGGTTCGGCGCCGCGCGCGTCGACTCCGTACGCAGCAACGTCGGCGCCGGAGACTCCTCGCTGGCCGGTTTCCTCCTCGCGGGCGGCACCGGAGGGCGGGCCCTGGCCTCGGCCGTCGCACACGGCGCGGCAGCCGTCCGGCTGCCCGGCAGCGTGATGCCCGGCCCGCACGACCTGGACCCGGCGGCGGTCGCGGTCACCACCGAGATCCCGGTGGACCGCCCCCTCGCGGAGCCGGTCCCATGACCCTCGCCCTGTTCCCCCGCCCTGTCCCCGGCCGCGCCCCTGTCCTCGTGCCCGCCCCCGTGCCCGTCCCCACCACCCCCGCCCCCGTCCGTTCCGCCGCTCGGGCGGTACGCGTGCGAAGGAGCCCGCGATGAGTGATCTGATCACCGCGGACCTGGTCGACCTCGACCTGTCCGCCGACACCAAGGAGGCGGCGGCGCGCGCCCTCGCCGAACGGATGGCGGCCCGGGGCCGGGTGACCGACCTGGAGGGCTTCCTCGCCGACGTCGCCGCCCGCGAGGCGCAGATGCCGACCGGCCTCGACGGCGGTATCGGCATCCCGCACTGCCGCAGCGCCCACGTCACCGAGCCCACGCTCGCCTTCGGGCGCAGCGTGGCCGGGATCGACTTCGGCGCCCCGGACGGCCCCGCCGATCTGATCTTCCTGATCGCCGCTCCGGCGGGTGCCGACGACGCCCATCTGACCATCCTGTCCTCGCTGGCCCGGCAGTTGACGAACGCCGAGTTCACGGCCGCGCTGCGGTCGGCGGGCGACGCGGCGACGGCGGCGGCGCTGATCCGCGGCGACCGGACACCCGCGGAGGCGGACGCGCAGGCCGACCAGGCCGCACAGACCGACCAGGCCGCACAGACCGACCAGGACGCGCAGGCCGGTCAGGCCGGTCAGGCCGACCAGGAACCGGAGGGCACCGCCGCCTCAGAGGCCCCGGCGTCCGCATCGGTCCCCGCGCCGTTCCGGATCGTCGCCGTCACCTCCTGTCCCACCGGTATCGCGCACACCTACATGGCCGCCGAGTCGCTGGAGAGCGCGGGCCGCGAGGCGGGCGTCGAGCTGGTCGTGGAGACACAGGGCTCGGCCGGGTTCACCCGGCTCGACCCGGCGGTCGTCGCGGCGGCGGACGCGGTGATCTTCGCCCACGACGTCCCCGTACGCGACAAGGACCGCTTCGCGGGCAAGCCCACCGTCGACGTCGGCGTCAAGGCGGGCATCAACCGGCCCGCCGAACTGATCGCCGAGGCGCGCGACAGGGCCGCGCGCGGCGAGGCGACCGCCCCGGCGGCCCCCGGCGGCACACCGGTCGAGCGGACCGGCGCGGCGGGCGAGGGCTATGGCACCAGGCTGCGCAAGTGGCTCATGTCCGGCGTCAGTTACATGGTCCCGTTCGTCGCGGCCGGCGGTCTGCTGATCGCGCTCGGCTTCGCGATCGGCGGCTACAAGATCAACAAGGCGCCCTCGGTCATGGACCACTTCGTGTGGACCCAGTCCGGCAGCTGGGCGGCGCTGCTGTTCCAGATCGGCGGCGTGGCCTTCGGCTTCCTCGTGCCGGTGCTGGCCGGATACATCGCCTACGGCATGGCCGACCGGCCCGGACTCGTCCCCGGCTTCGTCGGCGGCTCGATCGCCCTCACCATCAACGCCGGATTCCTGGGCGGTCTCGCGGCCGGTCTGCTCTCCGGCGGTGTGGTGCTGGCGATCCAGCGGGTGCGCATCCCGGCGGCGCTGCGCGGCATCATGCCGGTGGTGGTGATCCCGCTGATCTCCTCGGCCGTCGTCGGGTTCCTGATGTTCGTGGTCATCGGCAAGCCCATCGCCTCCGCGCAGAAGGGCATGACCGACTGGCTCAACGAGCTGACCGGTACCAACGCCGTCCTGCTCGGCGCGCTGCTGGGCCTGATGATGTGCTTCGACCTCGGCGGCCCGGTCAACAAGGTCGCCTACACCTTCGCCACCGCCGGAATCGCGGTCTCCGACCCGGGCGACTCCGCGATGAAGATCATGGCCGCGGTGATGGCGGCGGGCATGGTGCCGCCGCTGTCGATGGCGCTGGCCACCACCGTGCGCGGCCGGCTCTTCACCCGCACCGAGCGCGAGAACGGCAAGGCCGCCTGGGTGCTGGGCGCCTCGTTCATCTCCGAGGGCGCCATCCCGTTCGCGGCGGCCGACCCGCTGCGCGTCATCCCCGCCTCGATGGTCGGCGGCGCGCTCACCGGCGCCCTGTCGATGGCCTTCGGCGCCACGCTGCGGGCCCCGCACGGCGGCATCTTCGTGGTCCCGCTGATCGGCAACCCGTTCCTCTACCTGATCGCCGTCGCGGCCGGTGTCTGCGCGACGACGGCGCTGGTGGTCGCGCTCAAGACGCTGCGCGGAGCCGCACCGGGTGGCGAGGGCGGCGCGCAGGGGGCGTCGGCGCGGCCCGGACAGCCGGTGACGGCGGCCTGAGAACCGTCGCACCGCCCCCGTTCCCTCCCGCCCCCGCTCGCCTGCCCGCCTGCCCTTTTTGAACCTTTGGGGCGTGGTGAGTAGTTCACGTCACCTGCGAGATACGTCACGGTCCGGGGCTCATGCCCCGGACCGTGGTGTTCACTTGACGGTATGCCTGAGCATGTCCCGTTCCTGGTCTGGTTCGGCGTGGTCCTGCCCGCCGTGCTGATCCTCGCCTGCGCCGTCGGCCTCGCCGGATACCGCTTCGGCCTCCGGTTCGAGATCCGCCGCAGGCCGCAGGCGCCCATGCTGCGCGCGCTGCCGTCCCAGCCCGGCTCCGGCTCCGGCCCGCACCGGGAGTACGTGGAGCTGTCCCCGGCGGAGCGAGACGCCTTCGCCGGTCTGGTGCGCCGCCTCGGCGACGGCCGCTGACCGGGGGCCTCCCGCGGCACGGCGTGCGGAGCCAGGTACCCGGGGTCGGTGCCCGGCGGGGCCGGTGTCCCGTTCAGGAGAGCTGCGCCGCCCGACGCTCCATCGCGTCCCGGGCCGCGTCCTCCGTGGCGTACACCTCGCACATGTGCCGGCCGTCCGGTGTCGCCGTGTGCTCCACCTCCCAGAGGGAGACCTCCGCGCCGTCGCGCAGCAGGAACGCGTGCTCGTAGAGGGAGAAACCCAGCCCGGCGCGGCCCGCGCGGCAGGGGCGGCCGAAGGCCTGGGTGATCTGGTGCCCGGCCGCCGTCTCCAGCCGGGAGGCGGTCTCGGCGCCGGGCCGGTCCGCGTTCTCCGCGCGGCGCAGCAGTCGGCGCGCGTGGTCGGCGGCGTCGCCGGGGGCGTACGCGTGCCGGGGCTCGGGGGCCGTGGACGGTGCGGAGAGCGGGGAGAGCGCGGAGAACGGCATGAGCACCGGCAGTTCGAACTCCGGTGCGTCGGGCGGTAAGGGGAGCCGCCCGGTGGCCGTGCCCAGCTCCTCCTCGTCGAGATACACCTCGTGGTGCGCCTCGCCGCCCGGGGCGGTGTTGTGCACCAGCTCCCAGAGCGTGAGGGCCGAGCCGTCGGCCAGCAGCCAGGTGTGCCGGTACGTCTCGCGGTGCAGTCCCGCGCTGTGGTGCGCGGAGTGCAGCGAGCCGTCGTACGCCAGCGCGCAGTCCAGCCGGCGTATCGTCTCGTCCGGCAACTCGAAGGAGTTCAGCGCACGGCCGAGGAGTCGCGCGAGGTGCTCCTCCGGAGACTCGGGCGACGGGTGTGGTTCGTACGCGGTCGTCTCGTACGGAACGCTCAAGGTTTCTCCCGGCGTTGCTGCATGTCACCTGGTGGGTGCATACCGTAGCCCCTCGGTGGGACATCATGTCCGGGAACCGAGAAAACGTACGCCGGAAAAACGGCCGGGCCGCACGAGAAGTTCCCGCGCGGCCCGGCCGTACCGTCAGAATCCGCTGCTCAGCGGCCCCTTGTGGCGCAGGAGTGGTCAGCCGGCGCTGCCCGCGGTCCACTCGCTCCACGACATGTTCCAGCCGTTGAGGCCGTTGTCCGGGGCGACCGTCTTGTCGGGGGAGTGCTTCACGATCACGACGTCACCGACGAGCGAGCTGTCGTAGAACCACTTGGCCGGGGTGTCGCCCTGCGCGCCCCGCACGTCCTTCATGCCCACGCAGCCGTGGCTGGTGCCGGACTGACCGAAGGGCGGATTGCCCGGGTTGTACCAGTAGTTGCCGTGCAGGAAGGTGCCGGACGTCGTCAGCCGCATCGCGTGCGGGACGTCCGGGATGTCGTACTCCCCGCCCAGACCGACGGTCTGGCTGTTCATCCGGGTCTGGGTGAACTTCTCCGAGATCACCATCTGCCCGTTGTACGTCGTGTGCTCCGGGCTGCCCGTGGAGACCGGGATCGACTTGACGGTCTGCCCGTCCCGGACCACCGTCATGGTCTGCGTGTTGACGTCCACCGTGGAGACCTGCGAACGCCCGACCGTGAAGCTCACGCTCTTCTTCTGCACGCCGAAGACGCCGTTCGCGCCCTGCACGCCGTCCAGGTCGATGTTCATCGTGACCTTGGAGCCGGCCTTCCAGTACTCCTCGGGGCGGAAGTCGAGCCGCTGGGCGCCGAACCAGTGGCCGACGACCTGCTGACCGCTGCTGGAGGTCACCGTGATGTGCGACTGCACCGTCTTCTTGTCGGTGATCGCCTTGTCGAAGGTGAACGACACCGGCATGCCGACGCCCACCGTCGTGCCGTTGTCCGGCGTGTATGTGCCGATGAAGCTGTTCGACGTGGTGACGGTCGTGAAGATGGAGTTGGCGGCGGCGACCCGGCCGGCGGAGTCCTTGGCCGTGGCCGAGAGCTGGTACTTGGTGCCGCGGTCCAGCTGCTCCTTCGGCTTCCAGGCGGCGCCGTCCGCCGAGATCGAACCCGGCACCTCCTTGCCCGAACCCGCGACGGTCATCTTCACGTCGGTCAGCTTTCCGTCGCTGACCTTCACCCCGGTCGCGTTGATCGACGCGCCGGTGGCCCCGTCCTTCGCCGAGATCGTGATCTTGGCCGTGGACGTCTTGACGGTGTCCTTGCCGCCGCCGCCCTTGCCGTCGTCGTTGGCCTTGGCGTCGCCGCCGCATCCGGTGAGGGTGAGGGTGCCGACCATCAGGGCGGCACAGGCCCCCAGTATGCGCCGCGCTGCTATGTCCGGCGTTGTCACGGGCTGCTCCAGGTCGTGTGAAGTGGGTGATTGGCTGCGTGTGTGGAGAGAGAGTCGGCGGAGCCCTCGCGAGGTTCCCGCAGGTCGGCCGAAACGCCGTCACGTGACAGAACCGCGACAATCGAAAACCCGTCGGTACACAAGACCCGTCGGCACCTCAGGTCCCCCCGGCTCCCCTCCTGTTCACCGCTGTCCGTACAACTCCCGGTAGGCCGGCCATGTTCCCCCCGGTCCGTCGACCGGTCCGGCGGCGCGGACGGCGTTGACGATCGCGCGGGTCACGGTGTCCGCACCGGCCGCCAGCACCTCGTTCAGGGCGAGCGGCCCACCGGTACCCGGACCGGCCTCCAGCGGCCGGGAGCCGGTGGCCAGAGCGAACACCGTGTCGCCGTCGTTGAGCAGATGCACCGGCCGGACGGCCCGCGCGATGCCGTCGTGCGCCGTGCCCGCGAGCTTCTGCGCCTGGGCCTTGGACAGCTCCGCGTCGGTCGCGACCACCGCGAGCGTGGTGTTCAGCGGCGGCGGCGCGTTGCGCGCGGCGGCCCGAGCGATCCGGCGGCGCGCGTCCTCGTGCACCCGCGCCTCGGGGTACACGGCCCGCCCCTGGAACAACTCCCCGTACAGCACCCCCGTCTCCGGATCCACCACCGATCCGGCCGCGTTGGCCACCACGAGCGCCGCCACCGTGACGCCTGAGGCGAGCACCGTGCTCGCCGTGCCGACCCCGCCCTTGAGCGGACCCACGGTCGCCCCCGTTCCCGCGCCCACGCAACCCTGGGGCACGGCCGCCCCCGGTCCGCTCGCGGCGGCGGCCTCCACCGCGGCCCGCCCGGTGGCCGCGTCCGGCCGGGCCCGGAAGTCGCCGCCCCGGCCCAGGTCGAAGACACAGGCCGCGGGCACCACCGGCACGACGTGTGCCGGATCGGGGCCGACCCGCACCCCGCGCCCGCGCTCCTCCAGCCAGGCCATCACCCCGGAGGCGGCGTCGAGCCCGTACGCGCTGCCGCCGGTCAGGACCACCGCCTCCACCGTCCGCACCAGGTTGCGCGGATCGAGCGCGTCGGTCTCCTTGGTGCCGGGCCCGCCGCCCCGCACGTCCACGGCGGCCACGGCACCGCCCTCCGGCGCCAGCACCACCGTCGTACCGGTGAGCCACCCGCCCCCGGTGCGGGTCGCATGCCCCACCCGCACCCCGGCGACATCCGTCAACGCGTCAACTGTCATGGCAGCCAGTCTCTCCCCGCCGCCCGGCCCGTCCCCGGGGACCACCCCCTCACGCCTCCGGGCGCGCCGCCCCGCTCTCTCCACCCGCGCCGCTCCCGGCGTACATCCGCGCGGTCAGGGTGACTCCGGTCGCCACCGCGAGTGCCGAGACGACGCCCGCGGCGAACACCGCCCACTCGCCCAGGAAGGTGCAGCAGATCACCAGCAGGGCGGCCGTCGGCAGGACGAGCTGCTGGGCGATGCCCACCTTGAAGTGCCGGGCGTGCAGCGCCCAGACCGTGATCAGGTACAGCGCGGTCGGCAGGGTCACGGCGGCCGACGCCGCCAGGGTGGACAGGTGGCTCTTGCCGACGGCCTGCTCCACCGCCACCTCGAGACCCGCGCCGATCGCCGCCGCCGAGGCGAGGATCACGTAGTGCCCGTATCCCCACAGGAACGACTCGCGGTTGGAACGCAGATGGCCGTGGATCGGCACCACGAAGTAGATCCACCAGGCGGAGAAGACGATCAGGAGACCGCCCGCCGCGATCGGCAGCAGCTCGCCCAGCGCGAAGTTCTCGTCGGCGGCCGACTTCACCGCGACCGTGGCCGCCGCGACCGTCTCGCCCAGCACGATGATGGTGAACAGCCCGTACCGTTCGGCGATGTGGTGCGGATGCCAGGAGGTCGCGTAGGCCCGCTCCGCGTACACCGGGACCGCCAGCTCCGCGACGACCATCACCAGGAACACCCACGGCCGGTCCGGCTCCGGCAGCAGGACCAGGCCCAGCCAGCCGACCTGGCACAGCAGCACGCCGGCCGCGTACCTCAGCGCCATGCGCCGCTCCGCGCCCCCGGCGCTGTGCGCCGCGCGCAGCCACTGGGTGGCCATCGCCACCCGCATGATCACGTAACCGAGCCAGACCAGGAAGAAGTCGTGCTCGGCGAAGGCCCGCGAGATGCCCGCCGCCAGCACCAGCACACCGGCGACCTGCACCAGGGTGACGAGCCGGTAGAGCACGTCGTCGTTGTCGTACGCCGAGGCGAACCAGGAGAAGTTCATCCAGGCCCACCAGATGGCGAAGAACGCCATCGCGTAGTTCAGGATGCCCTGCCCCGCGTGGCCCTCCGCCACCGCGTGGACCAGCTCCGCGCCCGCCTGCGCGATCGCCACGACGAAGCACAGGTCGATGAAGAGTTCGAGCGGGGAGGACACCCGATGTGCCTCGTGGCGGCCGCGCGCGGTCAGCGGGCGCAGCGGCCGGGGGATGCGGGAGGGCTCCGCGGGGCCGGATCCCGGAGCGGAAGCGGAACTGGACGTCATGGCTCCCAGCACAGCAGAAAGCGGCCGGAAAATCCCGTGACGGGCGCCCCTGCCGGGGACCGTACCCTGGAGGCATGAGTAGCGCCCCCGAGCCGCGTGACCCGAAGGCCGCGCTGATCTTCGACGACCCGCTGAGCCAGCAGTCCACGGACGACACCGACCGGGGCTGGGGCGACCGCCCGGACGGCGACTCCGCCGCCGACCTCAGGCGCTTCCTCGACGAGAAGCCGCCGCACCACATCTGACCGCCCCGCAGCTCCCTGCTCCGGCTGCCCCGCCCGGCCGGGCCCGGCACGCTCCGCAGGAGCGGCGCCGGCCCCGGCTCTGCACCCGGACGACGCGGGCGGGACGGACGGGACGGGTGCGACAGGCGAGACGGGCCGGGCGTCAGACCCGGCTGATCCGGTCGTGGTCGCCGCCGCGCTGCGAGACCAGCTCGTCGCGGATCTGCTTGAGCACCTGGAGCTCCGTGCTCTCGATGATCTCGGGAGCCTCCTCCTCGCCCTCCTTGCCCTTCTTCTGGCGGGCCAGGAACTTGGCCATGGGCAGGACCATGAGGAAGTAGACCACCGCCGCGGTGATCAGGAACTGGAGCGTGGCGCCCAGGACCGAGCCCCACATGATCTGGATGCCGTCGTCGCTCTTGCAGCTGGAGCTGAGGCACGAGCTGTAGTGGTCGAGGTTCTTGGTGCCGATCGCCCCGACGACCGGGTTGATCACGCCCTTCACCACTGAGTTGACGATATTGCTGAAGGCGGCGCCGACGACCACCGCGACCGCCAGATCGACGACGTTCCCGCGCATCAGGAAGGCTTTGAAGCCCTGCCAGACGCTCGGGTCCTTCTTCGTACTCACCTCGGGACACTCCTCGGGCATACAGGTTGTAGAACAAACAGCTCAGCAACCTAAGCCTCACCACGGGGTCACCGCCAATCGGGCCGACGCGCTCGCCCCGGCGAGCCGGGCCGCCGTGGAGGGCGGCACAGCCAGCGTGACCAGGGCGTCCTCCCCGCCGCTCGGCCCGCCTGCCAGCGCGGAACGGCCCTCGTCGGTGTTCGTGGTCGAACCGATGTGCGCGCTCGCGCCGGGGTCGGCGCCGACCGGCTGCGGGACATTTCTCACGCGCGCCCCGCGCGCGATCACCCGGGTCCGGCCGCCCGCCGCCGGGTCCGCCACGGCGAACACGTCCACCCGGTCGCCGGGGCGCAGCAGCCTGACCGTCGCGGCGTCGGAGATGCGCACGGGGACGGCCATCGTCCGGACAGCGGGCCGGACGACCGGGGCGTGGGAGAGGCCCGCGGCCGTCCCCTGCGGCTGTCCGCGGGCGGGAGCGCCGCGCGGGGTGTCCGCTGCCAGCCGTGGGCCCGCCGTGACCAGCGCGGCGGCCGTGACCGCGAGCCCGGCCGCCACGGCGCGCCTGCGGTGCCGCAGCAGCCGGCGCAGCCCGTACTGCCCGCCCCGGACCCGGACGGGCGCGAAGTGCGGCACCTCGCAGGGCGCCGGGGTGTCCACGCCCGGGACCGGGCCCGGCGTGCGCGGTCCGGGCGGGTACGGAGAGAACGGGCCGGTGCCGGTGCCGGTGCCGGGGGCGCAGGGGGATGCGGGGCCTGCGGGCGGACGCGGGGACGACAGGGACATGGGAGCCACCACCTGTGCTCGGGGACCGGTGCGGGACCGGCTTGCGATGCCACGATGCGGCTTCGCGCCGGACGCCGCCGGCGCCCGTGGGCTACTGGCGGGTTGTGGACAACCCCGTCACCCGAAGGAGAACTTCCGTCGACCGTGCGTCCCCAGCCGTCCAGCCTGGCCCAGCCCGATCGGTCGTCCCCGGCAGCAGCCCGCACCCCGTCCGAGCAGCAGCCGCCCGCCCGAGCAGCACCCCCGGCCCTCTCCGCCTACGGCAGCGCGAAGCCCGGATCCATCCCGCCCAGCGCCCCCGTGCACAGGCAGTTCCGCTCCGCGGTGGCGGGCAGGGCGGCCACCGCGTCGAACAGTACCCCGCGCAGTCGCTCCACATTGGCGGCGAACACCCGCAGCACCTCCTCGTGGGAGACGCCCTCGCCGCTCTCCGCGCCCGCGTCGAGATCGGTGACCAGGGTCAGTGAGGTGTAGCAGAGCTCCAGCTCACGGGCGAGTGCCGCCTCGGGGTGACCGGTCATGCCCACGACGGACCAGCCCTGCGCCTGGTGCCACAGGGATTCGGCACGGGTGGAGAAGCGCGGCCCCTGCACCACGACGAGGGTGCCGCCGTCCACGGCGGCCCAGTCGCGCCCGTGCGCGGCCTTCAGCGCGGCGGCCCGCCCGGTGGGGCAGTAGGGGTCGGCCAGGGAGACGTGCACCACGCCCGGCACCGTGCCGTCGGGCAGCGGCAGTCCGTCGAAGTAGGTCTGCTCCCGGGACTTCGTCCGGTCCACGAACTGGTCCGGCACCAGCAGGGTTCCCGGCCCGTACTCCGGGCGCAGACCGCCGACCGCGCACGGCCCGAGCACCTGGCGCACCCCCACGGAGCGCAGCGCCCACAGGTTGGCGCGGTAGTTGATGCGGTGCGGCGGGAGGTGGTGGCCGCGGCCGTGCCGGGGCAGGAAGGCGACCCGGCGGCCGGCGACCTCCCCGAGGAAGAGGGAGTCGCTGGGTGACCCGTACGGCGTGTCGACCTGGACCTCGGTCACGTCGTCCAGGAACGAGTAGAAGCCGGACCCGCCGATGACACCGATCTCTGCGTTCGCCATGCACCGCACCCTAGCCGCCCGCACAGCCCGCGCACCCGCCGCGCGGGCAGGCCGAGGACCCCGCTGCCGTGCGACGGCGGGGTCCTGGTGAACGTGATGTCAGGCGGCGGAGCTGCCGGCCGAGCTCGTGGACGAGGACGACGACGCCGAGGATGACGAGCCGGAACCGGACGACGACGTCGACGAGGAAGAACCCGCATCGGACGACGCCGTCGAGGAGCCGCCCGCCGACTTCGACGACGACGCCGGGCTGCTGCTCGACGAGGAGCCGCGGCTGTCGTTGCGGTAGAAGCCGGATCCCTTGAAGACAATGCCGACCGCGGAGAACACCTTCTTCAGGCGGCCACTGCAGTTGGGGCACTCGGTGAGCGCGTCGTCGGTGAACTTCTGCACCGCCTCGAGGCCCTCGCCGCACTCGGTGCACTGGTACTGATAGGTGGGCACTGTCTTCCTCCTGGCACTCTCACTCGATGAGTGCTAACGACGGTCCATAGTGACGTATTCCCCGGGATCAGTCCACTGCGACAGGTGCGCGGTGACCGACGCCACGTGCCACCGTGCGGCTGTCGGACCGGGTGGCGAGCCGCGACCGCAGGGTGAGCAGGGTCAGCAGCGCGAGCACGGTACCGGCCATCGGGACCAGGAAGCCGGCGCCGCCCCACAGGTGGTCCTCCAGCTGTCCGGCCACGGTGACGGCGGCGGCCTGGCCGAGTGCGACCGCGCCGGTCAGCCAGGTGAACGCCTCGGTCCGGGCGCCCGCCGGGACCAGGCCCTCCACCAGCGTGTAGCCGGTGATCAGCGCGGGCGCGATGCACATGCCGACCAGTAGGCCGAGCGCGGCGAGCAGCAGCACCGAGTGCGCGGTCCACAGCGCGGAGGCGGTCACCGCCAGCGCGGCGTAGCCGATGACCAGGCGGCGCTGCGGGGCGACCTTCCAGGCGATGGCGCCGCAGACGATGCCGGAGAGCATGTTGCCGGCGGCGAACGTCCCGTACAGGACGCCGTTCAGGCCGGGCTCGCCGATCGACTCGGTGAACGCGGCCAGCGAGACCTGCATACCGCCGAAGACGGAGCCGATGCCCAGGAAGGTCACGATCAGTACGCGCACACCGGGGACGCGCAGGGCCGGGACGTGCTCCACGCGCGCGTGCCCGCCGCCGGAGACGGACGGCTGGGTGCGCTTCTGCGCGGCGAAGAGCAGTCCGCCGACCAGGGTCAGCGCGGACTCCGTGAGCAGACCGGCCGCCGGGGTGACGGCCGTGCACAGGGCGGTGGCGAGCAGCGGGCCGAAGACGAAGGTGAGCTCGTCGGTGACCGACTCGAAGGCCGCCGCGGTGGTCATCAGCGGGGAGCCCTTGAGGGTGACGCCCCAGCGGGCGCGCACCATGGGGCCGACCTGGGGCACCGAGGCGCCGGTCGGCACGGCCGCGACGAAGAGCACCCACAGCGGGGCGTGCGCCAGCGCGAGCGCCGTCAGGGTGAGCCCGGCCGCGGCGTGCACCAGGACGCCGGGCAGCAGGACGGCGCGCTGTCCGTAGCGGTCGGCGAGCCGTCCGCTGTAGGGCGCGAACACGGCCATGGAGACGCCGGTGACGGCCGCGGTGGCGCCCGCGGCACCGTAGGAGCCGGTGGTGTGCTGCACCAGCAGCACGATGGAGATGGTGAGCATCGCGAACGGCTGGCGTGCCGCGAATCCGGGGAGCAGGAACGTCCAGGCGCCGCGGGTGCGCAGCAGTTGCCCGTATCCGGGGCGGGAGGATGCCGGCGAGGTCTTCGCGGGGTCGGTGGTGGTGACCGCGGATCCCACGGCCCGTGCCTTTCTGCCGCCTGGTGGCGCGGGCCCTCGGGTACGGGCGCGCCGAGAGCTGTCCTCTTGCGCGGACTGCGGTAGATGCCGGCGCCCGCAGAGATGAGGGGGCGTCCCGACCGCCATACGGTCGCGCCAGCTCTGCGTCAGGCAGAGTTGGTTCGATCAGGGTGCGCCTTCATCCTACAGGGACGCGGGGGCCCCGCCCCTGTGAAAGCGAGCACCATGGGCGGCTCGCCCCCACCTTCGAAACCCCCGGTCCCGCGCGGCGCAGCCCCCGTACGGCGCAGCTCCCGTACGGGCAGCCCCCGGACGCGGGCGCAGCCCCCGGACGGGCAGCCCCCGGACGCGCCGGGCGGGAGGAGGAGTCACCCCGGCCCGCTCGCCCCCGCCCCGTTGGCGCCCAGCCAGCTCGCCAGCTTGCCGCCCCGGCCGACCGCGCGCAGGCGGCGTTCCGCGGCCTCGCGGACCGGATCGGTGGCGACGACGAGGAGCTCGTCGCCGCGCCTGAGGACGGTCGTGGGCAGCGGGACAAACGATTTTCCGTCGCGGACGACCAGGGTGACCGCGGATCCGGCGGGCAGCCGCAGCTCGGCCACCTCCACGCCGTGCATCCGCGACCCCTCCGGGATGGCGACGGACAGCAGATGGCCGCGCAGCCGCTCCAGGGGCGCCGACTCGATGCCGAGGTCGGCGGCCTCCTCCCCGCCGCCCAGCCGGAGCTTGCGGGCCAGCCAGGGCAGCGTCGGGCCTTGCACCAGGGTGTAGACGACGACGAGCACGAAGACGATGTTGAAGATGCGCCCGCTGGCGTCGACGCCGTTCACCATGGGGATGGTGGCCAGGATGATGGGGACGGCGCCGCGCAGCCCGGCCCAGGACATCAGGGCCTGTTCGGGCCAGGGCACCCGGAAGGGCAGCAGGCTGACCAGCACGCTCAGCGGCCGCGCGACCATGGTCAGGACCAGGCCGATCAGCAGGGCGGGCACGAAGTCGTCGACCAGTTCGTGCGGGGTGACCAGCAGGCCGAGCAGGACGAACATGCCGATCTGGGCGATCCAGCCGAGCCCCTCGGCGAAGCCGCGGGTGGCGGGCCAGTGCGGCAGCTTGGCGTTGCCGAGGATCATGGACGCCAGGTAGACGGCCAGGAAGCCGCTGCCGTGGGCCAGCGCTCCGGCGGCGTAGGCGGTGACCGCGATCGCCATCACGGCGATGGGGTAGAGGCCGGAGGCGGGCAGGGCGACGTGCTTGAGGCCCCAGGAGCCGAGCCAGCCCACCGCGAGTCCGATGGCCGCGCCGATGGCCAGTTCCAGCGCTATCTCGCCCAGCAGCACGTACCAGTGCTCCACCGGGCCCGCCGTGGAGAAGGCGACGACCAGGATGACCACCGGGGCGTCGTTGAAGCCGGACTCGGCCTCCAGCGTGCCCGTCACGCGCGCGGGCAGGGGGATGCGGCGCAGCACGGAGAAGACGGCCGCCGCGTCGGTCGAGGAGACCACCGCGCCGACGATGAGGGCCTGGCGCCATTCCAGGCCGGTCAGGTAGTGGGCGCCGGCCGCCGTGACGCCGACACTGACCGCGACCCCGAGCAGCGCCAGCACGGAGGCGGACGGCAGAACCGGCCGGATCTCCTTCCACTTCGTACCGAGCCCGCCCTCGGCGAGGATCACCACGAGGGCCGCGTAGCCGATGACCTGGGTCATCTCGGCGTTGCTGAAGTGGATGTGGCCGAGACCGTCCGCACCCATGACGATGCCGATCCCCAGGTACACGAGCAGGCTGGGGAGCCCGCTGCGCGAGGAGATCCGCACCGCCGCGACCGCGACGAGCAGGACGAGGGAGCAGGCGAGCAGAAGCTGGTTGAGGTGGTGGACAGTCAGTGGCGGTTCCTTCCCCGAGTTCTCGGCATTCTCCGGCTTCGCCGTTCTCCGGCTGCACCAGTTACTTCGTTACCTTACCTAACTCTTGACGCGTTCTTGACGCCTTCACGACGGTGATCGAACGCTCGTGCCCGCCGGGATGCGACTCCGCGTCAAGGGGCACCGGGCCCTGCGCCTATGGTTGCTCCAGCACTCCAGTACCGCCTGCCGCTCGCGTTAGGACAGCAAGGACAGCGATGCCCCCCAACACCACCGCCACAACGGGTGACAAGCCCGGCAAGTCCGGCAGGAAAAAGGGGCGAAAAGCCCGACTGATCGTGCTTGTCCTGGTGCTGGCCATCATCGGAGGCATCGCCTACGGGGCCTACTGGTCCGTCAGCACCGTCCGCGCCTCCTTCCCGCAGACCAAGGGCTCGACCACGCTCCAGGGCCTGTCCGGGCCCGTGGACGTGAAGCGGGACGGCTACGGCATCCCGCAGATCTACGCCTCCTCCCCGGAGGACCTGTTCATGGCGCAGGGCTTCGTCCAGGCGCAGGACCGGTTCTACGAGATGGACGTGCGCCGGCACATGACCTCCGGCCGGCTGTCGGAGATGTTCGGCAAGGGGCAGGTCGACAACGACGAGTTCCTGCGCACGCTGGGCTGGGACCGGGTCGCGCAGCAGGAGTACGACAAGAAGCTCTCGCCCGCCACCAAGAAGTACCTCCAGGCGTACTCCCAGGGCGTCAACGCCTATCTGGACGGCCGCGACGGCGCTGAGATCTCCCTGGAGTACGCGGCGCTGGGCTTCACCAACGACTACAAGCCCGCCCGGTGGACGCCGGTCGACTCGGTCGCCTGGCTGAAGGCGATGGCCTGGGACCTGCGCGGCAACATGCAGGACGAGATCGACCGTGCCCTGATGACCAGCCGCCTCGGCCCCAAGCAGATCAAGGACCTGTACCCGGACTACCCGTACAGCCGGAACAAGCCGATCGTCACCCAGGGCCGGTACGACGAGTCCGAGGGCGCGTTCGACGGCGGGGCGAGCGGTACCGGCTCGCCCGGCGGTTCCGGCGCCGACCCCGGCTCCGACGGCACGGGCCTGCCGGACGGCGGCTCCGGAGTGCCCGCCTCGGGCACCACCGACACCGGCACAGGCACCGGTACCGGCACCTCGGACTCGGACGGCTCGGGCGTGCAGAGCCAGCTCTCGGGCCTGCGCAGCGTGATGCAGAACCTGCCCGCCGCGGTCGGGGTGAACGGCGACGGCATCGGCTCCAACTCCTGGGTGGTCGCCGGGAAGTACACCATCACCGGCAAGCCGCTGCTCGCCAACGACCCGCACCTGGGCGCCTCGCTGCCGTCCGTCTGGTACCAGATGGGTCTGCACTGCCGGGCCGTGTCCAACAAGTGCCCCTACGACGTCACCGGCTACACCTTCGCGGGCATGCCCGGTGTGGTCATCGGCCACAACCAGGACATCGCCTGGGGCATGACCAACTCCGGTGTCGACGTCACCGACCTGTACCTGGAGAAGCTCAGCGGCGACGGCTATCTGCGCGACGACAAGACGGTGCCCTTCCGGATCCGGCAGGAGACCATCAAGGTCGCGGGCGGGACGTCCAAGAAGATCGTCGTCCGTGAGACGGAGAACGGGCCGCTGCTGTCCGACCGCGACGACGAACTGGTCCAGGTCGGCAAGAAGGCCCAGGTCGACACCGCGGCCCCGGACCGCGGCGACGGCTACGCGATCGCCCTGAAGTGGACCGCGCTCCAGGCGGGCACCACCATGGACGCCGTCTTCGCCATCGACCAGGCCAAGGACTGGAGCGGCTTCCGCGCGGCCGCGGCGAAGTTCGACGTGCCCTCGCAGAACCTGGTCTACGCCGACACCCGCGGCAACATCGGCTACACCCTGCCCGGCCGCATCCCCAAGCGCGCCAAGAGCGACGACGGCTCGGTCCCGGCGCCGGGCTGGGACTCGAAGTACGACTGGAAGGGCTACCTCAAGCAGGGCCAGCTGCCCTACGAGTACAACCCGAAGCGCGGCTACATCGTCACCGCCAACCAGGCCGTGGTGGACCCGGCCGCGTACCCGTACCGGCTCACCACGGACTGGGGCTACGGCACCCGCAGCCAGCGGATCGCCGATCTGATCCAGTCGAAGATCGACGGCGGCGGCAAGATCTCCACCGACGACATGCGCCAGATGCAGATGGACAACAGCAGCGAGATCGCCAAGCTGCTGGTGCCGATGCTGCTGAAGATCGACCTCGGCGACAAGGACGTCCGGCAGGCGCAGAAGCTGCTGGAGGGCTGGGACTACACCCAGGACGCCGACTCGGCGGCGGCGGCGTACTTCAACGCGGTGTGGCGCAACATCCTCAAGCTCGCCTTCGGCAACAAGCTGCCCAAGGAACTGCGGGTCGAGGGCCAGTGCCTGTGGGTGGAGCCGACCGGCAACACCGGTCCGGTGGACGAGACCACCAAGGTGCGCGAGTGCGGCGAGCGCGCGGCCGACCAGGCGCAGCCGGACGGCGGCGACCGCTGGTTCGAGGTGGTGCGCAACCTGGTGAAGCAGCCGGACAGCGACTGGTGGAAGGTGCCGGCCTCCGGTACCCGCCCCAAGGCCGAGAACCGCGACCAGCTCTTCGCGCGCGCCCTGATCGACGCCCGCTGGGAGCTGACCTCCAAGCTCGGCAAGGACATCGACACCTGGAACTGGGGCCGGCTGCACCGCCTGTTCCTGAAGAACCAGACCCTGGGCACCGAGGGGCCCGGCTTCCTGAAGTACATCCTCAACCGGGGTCCCTGGAAGCTCAGTGGCGGCGAGGCCGCGGTCAACGCCTCCGGGTGGAACGCCGCGGGCGGCTACGGCGTCGTGTGGGTGCCGTCCATGCGGATGGTGGTCAACCTCGCCGACCTCGACAAGTCCAAGTGGATCAACCTCACCGGTGCCTCCGGGCACGCCTTCAGCGCCCACTACACCGACCAGACGGACAAGTGGGCCAAGGGCGAGCTGCTGCCCTGGTCGTACTCGGCCGGCGCGGTCGACAAGAGCACGAGCGACACCCTGGTGCTCAAGCCGTGAGCCGCTGACCGGGGCACCCCGGCCACCGCGAAGGCCCTCCACGCGCGCGTGGAGGGCCTTCGCCGCACCAGGGACCCGCCTCGGCGCTCAGGCGAGGCGCCGGACCCCCGAGGGGGTCACCACCGCCTGCACCGGCCGGTCGTGCGGCTCGGCCGGGACGTGTCCGACGACCTCGCGGTCGTAGAGCAGCACCACGAGCGCGGGCCGCGCCTTCGCCCGCTTCAGCCGGGCGAGGACCCGGTCGTAGGAGCCGCCGCCGCGGCCCAGCCGCATCCCGCGCCCGTCGGCCGCCAGACCGGGCAGCAGGACCACGTCGGCCGCGGCCACGGCGTCCGGGCCGAGCCGCTGCCCGGCCGGCTCGAACAGCGCCATCCGGCCGCCGTGGCGCACGCGCGCGAGGGACCCCTCTCCGGCGTACGCGCCCCAGTCCAGGTCGTTGTCCGGCAGCAGCGCGGGCAGCAGCACGCGCACCCCCCGCGCGCGCAGCGCGTCGAGCAGCGCCAGGGTGCCCGGCTCGGTGCCCACGGAGACGTACGCGGCCACCGTGCGCGCCTCGGCCAGCTCGGGCAGCTCCAGCGCGCGCCGGGCCAGTGCCTCGCCCGCCTCGCGCACGTCGTCCGCGGTCAGCCGGTCGCGCGCCGCGAGGAGTTCCTGCCGCAGGGCCCGTTTGCCGGGTGCCGCGGTCCGTCCGATGTGGCTCAAGGTCGCTTCCGTGCCCTTCGTCGATGAGTGACCGATGAGTGTTCGCCGAGTGCTCGAAGAGTAAATGTGCTCATATGTGAGCCAATGAACCGGAGGCGCGGAGCCCCCGCAAACGCAGCGGCTAAGGTTTCCGCCATGAGTCACGCGCACCCCAGGATCAGCAAGGCTGTCATTCCCGCAGCAGGTCTCGGCACCCGGTTCCTGCCGGCCACCAAGGCCACTCCCAAGGAGATGCTGCCGGTCGTGGACAAGCCCGCGATCCAGTACGTGGTCGAGGAGGCCGTCTCCGCCGGCCTCGACGACGTCCTCATGGTGACGGGCCGCAACAAGCGCCCGCTGGAGGACCACTTCGACCGCAACTACGAGCTGGAATCGGCCCTGGAGAAGAAGGCCGACGCCGAACGGCTCGCCAAGGTGCGGGAGTCCAGCGACCTGGCGATGATCCACTACGTCCGCCAGGGCGACCCGAAGGGACTGGGGCACGCGGTGCTCTGCGCGGCCCCGCACGTGGGGGAGGAGCCGTTCGCCGTCCTGCTCGGTGACGACCTGATCGACCCGCGCGACCCGCTGCTCCAGCAGATGATCGAGGTGCAGGGGCGCTACGGCGGCAGCGTCGTCGCCCTCATGGAGGTCGAGCCCGAGCAGATCCACCTCTACGGCTGCGCGGCCGTGGAGGCCACCGCGGACAGCGACGTCGTCCGGGTCACCGGCCTGGTCGAGAAGCCGGAACCGGCCGACGCCCCCTCGAACTACGCCATCATCGGCCGCTACGTCCTCGACCCGCACATCTTCGAGATACTGCGCAGGACCGAGCCCGGCCGCGGCGGCGAGATCCAGCTCACCGACGCCCTCCAGCGCCTGGCGGAGACCGAGACCGTCGGCGGCCCGGTGCACGGCGTCGTCTTCAAGGGCCGCCGCTATGACACCGGCGACCGCGGCGACTACCTCCGTGCCATTGTCAGACTCGCGTGCGAACGTGAGGACCTGGGTCCCGGCTTCCGGACCTGGCTTCAGCGGTACGTAGCCGAGGAGATGTGACGACGTTGAGCAGTGCAGCGCACCACACCGCAGACCCGGACCGCCTGTGGTCGGTGGACGAGCACCTGGAGGACGTCCTCACCACCGTCCGCCCGCTCGAACCCATCGAGCTGCAACTGCTCGACGCCCAGGGATGCGTCCTCGTCGAGGACGTCATGGTGCCCCTGTCCCTGCCGCCGTTCGACAACAGCTCCATGGACGGGTACGCGGTGCGGGTCGCCGACGTCGCCGGCGCCAGCGAGGAGTTCCCGGCGTCCTTGGAGGTCGTCGGGGACGTCGCCGCGGGCGCGGCCGACCCGGTCCGGGTCGGACCGGGGCAGGCCGCCCGGATCATGACCGGCGCCCCGCTGCCGCCCGGTGCCGAGACCGTCGTCCCGGTGGAGTGGACCGACGGCGGGCTCGGCGAGGGCCCGGTGAGCGGGATGCGGGCCCGCAGCCTCGCCCCGGAGGGCGCCACCGGGCAGGTGCGCGTCCACCGTCCCGCCGAGGCACGCGCGCACGTGCGCGCAAGCGGCAGCGACGTCCAGGCAGGCGACCTCGCCCTGAAGGCCGGCACGGTCCTCGGGCCGCCGCAGCTCGGGCTGCTCGCCGCGATCGGCCGCGGGACGGTACGCGTGCGCCCGCGCCCGCGCGTGGTGGTGCTGTCCACCGGCAGCGAACTGGTCCAGCCCGGCGAGCAGCTGGCGGGCGGCCAGATCCACGACTCCAACAGCTTCGCCCTGACCGCGGCGGCCCGCGACGCCGGCGCCATCGGCTACCGGGTGGGCGCCGTCGCCGACGACGCCGACACCCTGCGCTCCACCATCGAGGACCAGCTCGTCCGCGCCGACCTGCTGGTCACCACCGGCGGGGTCAGCGTCGGCGCGTACGACGTCGTCAAGGAGGCGCTGTCGCACGTCGGGGACGAGGACGAGCCGGGCGGCGGGGTGGAGTTCCGCAAGCTCGCCATGCAGCCCGGCAAGCCCCAGGGGTTCGGCACCGTGGGCCCCGACCACATCCCGCTGCTCGCGCTGCCCGGCAACCCGGT
Source organism: Streptomyces sp. PsTaAH-124 (assembly GCF_000373685.1). NCBI lineage: Bacteria > Bacillati > Actinomycetota > Actinomycetes > Kitasatosporales > Streptomycetaceae > Streptomyces > Streptomyces sp. PsTaAH-124. Next base: position 41,646 of record NZ_KB892166.1, read on the forward strand.
CTCCTCCTACGTCTCCTTCGAACTGTTCGTGCGCCCCGCGATCCGCACCCTGATGGGCCTGCCGGACGTCCACCGGCCCACCACGCGCGCGAAGCTGGTCTGCGACAAGGCGCTCACCTCGCCGCGGGGCCGCAGGCAGTTCCTGCGCGGGACGTACCGGGACGGCGAGGTGCGGCCGGTCGGCGGCTCCGGATCGCATCTGGTCGCGGCCCTCGCGCAGGCCGACTCCCTCATCGTCGTCCCCGAGGACGCCGAGTCCGTCGAGTCCGGCACCGAGGTCGAGGTGGTCCTGCTCGGCTGACCGGCCCGGATTGGCGGTAGCGTGTCGCGCACAACAGGCCCGCGCGCCGCACCGCGCCGGGCCCGGACCGGGAGCGCCACACGAGCATGAGCACGCAGGACCGACCCCCGCACGACCCCCGCGCCGCGGCGCCTCGCCCCGAGGGACCCGAAGGCCGCCTCACGCACCTCGACGAGGCGGGCGCCGCCCGGATGGTCGACGTGTCCGGCAAGGACGTGACCGCGCGCACCGCCCGCGCCAGCGGACGCGTCCGTGTCGCGCCCCGCGTGATCGAGCTGCTGCGCGGCGAGGGCGTCCCCAAGGGCGACGCCCTGGCCACCGCGCGGATCGCCGGGATCATGGGTGCCAAGCGCACCCCGGACCTCATCCCGCTGTGCCACCCGCTGTCGGTGTCGGGTGTGGAACTGGACCTGTCGGTCGCGGACGACGCCGTGGAGATCACGGCGACCGTGAGGACGACGGACCGCACGGGCGTGGAGATGGAGGCGCTCACCGCGGTCTGTGTCGCCGCGCTCACCGTGGTCGACATGGTCAAGGCGGTGGACAAGGGGGCGGTCATCACGGACGTCCGGGTCGAGGAGAAGACGGGCGGCAAGTCGGGCGACTGGAGCCGGGCATGACACTCGACACGCCGCCCGGCGGCACACCGTCCGGCGGTGCGCCCGCCGCGCCGTACCGGGCGCTGGTGGTCACCGCCTCCAACCGGGCCGCCGCCGGGGTCTACGAGGACCGGGGCGGGCCCCTGATCGCCGCGGCCCTCGGCCGTCTCGGCTTCGCCGTCGACGGGCCGCGCGTCGTCCCGGACGGCGACCCGGTCCGGGCCGTGCTGAGCGCCGCCGTCGAGGCCGGGTACGACGTCGTGGTCACCACCGGCGGCACCGGCATCTCGCCCACCGACCGCACCCCGGAGGCGACCCGCCGGGTGATCGACCGCGAGGTGCCGGGCATCGCCGAGGCGATCCGGGCCTTCGGCCGCCGGAAGGTGCCGACCGCCGCGCTGTCCCGCGGGCTGGCCGGGGTCGCCGGACGGACCCTGATCGTCAACCTGCCGGGCTCCACCGGCGGGGTGAAGGACGGACTGGCGGTGCTGGAGCCGCTGTTGACGCACGCGGTCGACCAGGTGCGCGGCGGCGACCATCCCCGGCCCGCCGCCGAGGACGGGGGTGCGAGCTGAACGGCCCCGCCTGGCCCGTGGTGCTCGCCGAGGGCGATGTCGTCCTGCGGCCGATAAGGCTGCGCGACCAGCGGGCCTGGCGCGAGGTCAACCGGCGCAACCGGAACTGGCTCCGGCCCTGGGAGGCGACGATCCCGCCGCCCGCGCCCGGCGGCCCCCTCACCCACCGGCCGACCTACCGGCAGATGGTGCGGCATCTGCGCGCGGAGGCCAGGGCGGGCCGGATGCTGCCGTTCGTCATCGAGCACGAGGGGCGCCTGGTCGGGCAGTTGACGGTGGCCGGGATCACCTGGGGCTCGATGTGCTCGGGGCACGTCGGCTACTGGGTGGACGAGGCGGTGGCGGGCCGCGGGGTCATGCCCACGGCCGTGGCGCTGGTCGTGGACCACTGTTTCCGCGCGGTCGGGCTGCACCGCCTGGAGGTCTGCATTCGCCCGGAGAACGGCCCGAGCCGCCGGGTCGTGGAGAAACTCGGATTCCGCGAGGAGGGGCTGCGGCCCCGATATCTCCACATCGACGGGGCCTGGCGGGACCACCTGGTCTTCGCGCTGACCGCCGAGGAGGTGCCGGACGGACTGCTGAGCCGCTGGCGCCGCACCCGCGCCGCGCGCGCCTCGGGCAACACGCCCGGTGGCGGAACGAGCCCCGGAAATTGAATAAGTGTTCGAATTCGGCCGGTGTGCGATCACACTCGTGCGGGGAATTTCCCCACTTTGACGGTCTGCTGATCGCATCGGTCGCAAAAAAAGTTCGAAATATCAGCCAGATCGTGCGACACACCGGCTCAATTGGCCGATGGCCAGATGCAAACCCCTCTACGGTGTGAGACGTGAGCAGCAGCGGCCTCATCTACGCAGTCATTGTCGGGGCCTGGGCCGCCTACTTGGTGCCGATGTGGCTCCGTAGGCAGGACGAGCTGAACGAGGCCCGTCCGACGGAACGCTTCAGCACCGCCATCCGGCTGCTGTCCGGACGGGCGGGCATGGAGCGCCGTTACGCCAGGGACCTCAGGGCGCGCTCCACCGAGGAGGGGGAGCCCAGCGCCGCCGATCCGGACGCCGTCACCGACCCGGTGGACGTCCGGGCCTTCGCCGTGCCCCCGGGCCGCACACCGGAACGGGACCAGCGGCGAGCGGCGGAACGCGACCAGCCGCGCGAGCCGGTACGGGAGCGGCACGCGGCCCGGAACCGGCCGCAGCCGCCGCGCGAGCGCGCGGAGGTGCCCGCGCCCGCGAGCGCGCCGGACTCCGCTCCGGTGCCGCAGCCGGCCGGTGCCGACGACGTGCCGGCCCGTACCCGGATCCCGGCGGCCCGGCGTGCCCCCGGCGCGGAAGCCGCCGCGGCCCGCGCCCGGCGTACGCGGGTGCTCGCGCGCCGCCGCCGCACCACGGTCGTCCTCTTCCTCGCCTTCACCGTGGGCGCCGTCGTCGCCGCGGTCGGCGGGCTCGCCTTCCTGTGGGCACCGGCCGCGCCCGCCGTGCTGCTCAGCGCGTACATCGCCTATCTGCGCACCCAGGAGCGCAACCGCTTCGCCTACCAGATGGACCGCCGCCTTGCCGAGGCCGCCGCGCAGCGGCTGCGGGAGAACCGGCGCCAGCCGCGCCGCCGCGCCGCCCTGGGCCCGGACACGGAGGCGGACACCGAGGAACCCGACGCGGGCCCCGAACCGGAGACCGATCCCGGCCTCTCCGCGCTCGCCGCCGACCGGCGCGCCCTGGTCGAGCAGACCGACCACGCCGAGTGGCTCGACCAGCAGCAGCGCGAGCGCAGGCGGCGCCCCGGCCGGGGCGAGAGCTGGGAGCCGGTGCCCGTGCCGCTGCCGACGTACGTGACCGCGCCGGTCGCCCCGCGCGCCACCTCGGACGTCGACCTCGGCGCCCCGGACACCTGGAGCTCGGCGCGCTCCTCCGCGGCCCTGCCCGAGCAGGAGGCGGCCCCCGCCGCCGAGGAGCCGCAGGCGCCCGCCCCGGACGCCGCGGCGGGCGCGGAGGACCGCCCGGCCGCCGACGGCCGCAGCGACGCCCGCCGCGCCGCCTCGGCCCGCCGCTCCCGCGAGCGCGGGCGCACCCCGCTCTTCGACCAGTACGAGGACGGCGACCGGCCGCGCGCGGCCAACGAGTAGCCGCCCGGCCCCGGTGACACCGCCTCAGAAGCCCCCCGGCACCCCGCCCGCTGACCAGGCCGGGAACGGATTTCCAACCAGCCGGATGAGGATGCTAGAGTTTCACTCGTTGCAAGGGCCTGTGGCGCAGTCCGGTAGCGCACCTCGTTCGCATCGAGGGGGCCAGGGGTTCAAATCCCCTCAGGTCCACGCATCACGAGATCCCGTCCGATCTGATCGATCGGACGGGATCTCGGCGTTTCCGGTATTTGTTCGGAGTGCGTCCGAACGAGGCCGATGCCGGGGGTGGGTGTCCGGCGGTCGTCGGCCTGGGTTTCGGGGGTGGGTTCGGCGCGTCTGACGTTCTGGCGCCGTCGGTGGGCGCGTGTGATCCCCGCTCGTGGTGCGAAGGCCCCAGGTGGTCGTGCAGATCTCCGGACCCGGGATGGCGGGTCGGCCGCGGCGATGCTGATCGACCAGCAGGGAACCGTTGGCGTGCACGGCTCAACTTCCGTCGAGGAGCTCTTCCGTCTCCTCACCCAGGCGACCGAACGTCTCGAAAGCCGCGGCTTCCGCGTGATCCGCCTGGACGCCGGCCAGTGGAACACGGAGCGGGACATGCACCGTGCCATGGCCGCGGCCCTGGACTTCCCCGATTACTACGGGCACAACCTGGACGCGTTCAACGACTGCCTCGGCGACGTGGCCTGCTACGGCGGCTACGACGATGCTCCCGAGGGCGCCGGACTGGTCCTCGTCGTCTCCCGCTACGACCGGTTCGCGACGACCTGCCCCAGGGCGGCACAGGTCGTCCTGGACATCATCGCCGTCCGTGCCCGCCAGGCAGCCGAACTTCGCCGCCGTCTGATCTGCCTGGTCCAGAGCAGCGACCCGCGGATCCGGTTCGGGTCCGTCGGCGCCCTGCCCGTCCTGTGGAACAACGGCGAACGGCCGGACGCCGGCCGTGGCGCTTAGGACAGAGAACCCTCTCCACGGGGTCAGAGCGCGGGCCGGTCCTGGACGGCATAGCCCAGCGCGCGAGCCTGCGCGGCCACTGTCGCGAAGTCGGCCGTGGAGGACAACGAGGCGACCGTCCGACGGGTCAGCGGCGTCCGAGCCAGGACTGCCGTCACGGCGTCACGGTCGATGGTCCGCTCGAAACAGTCCTCGGCGAAGCTGACGTAGGCGTCCGTGCTGCCGTCGGTGAGAAGGCCGAACAGCCAGTCGCTCCCGTCCGACTCGTCGTCGTACGTGACCGGACCGCACTGCCACGCCTCAGCATCCTTCTCGCGCCACACGCACACCGTCGCGTCGAAGAACCCGTCGAACTGGAACTCCGGTGCCGCCGGATAGTGCGCGAGCGACGAGGGCAGACCGTCGAGGAGGCCAGGCCAGTGCGCGCGGGGCCGCTCTCGCCATGGTGTGGCATCACTCTCGTGATCGAACCCGTAGAGGAACACCCCGGCCGGATCGAACACGACGGCGTACTGGTCACCAGAACCGTTGTCCATGAAGGCCAGATCGACGTCTTCGCGCCAGTCGGAGACGAACGAGTGGGTGGGAGCGCTCGCGTCGAGGATGGCATCGAGCAGTGCCAGTGCCCGACAGCGGACACGCAGAACATCGGGATCGGGCAGCAGGGCCACCAGCGTGTGGACAGTCATGGCCTCATTCAACTGCCCGCCACTGACATCGCCCGCGGCGCGTCCAAGTGCGGGAAGGATCTCCGGTCAGCTGGGAAGCGGTCCTCAACAGCTCCGTCCCGCCCGGTCAGACGCATGCGCCAGGTCTTCGAGGACGAGGTCCGGGAGGACGGCCAGTCCCAGGGTCCGGCGATCCACGTTCGGGCTGGCTCCCTTCTCTGCGACGGGCGGCAGCCAGGAGCTCAGGCGGTCCAGCGCGGATGCCAGTCCTTCTCGGTCGTCGCCGAGCAGGGCCGCCATCAACGACACGACATCCGCGCGGGAGCTGCCCGGCGGCGCCGGAAGAACGGCGAGACCTGAGAGTACGCGCTGGTCACGAGCGCCGCAGAGCGCCGCGAGGGCGGTGAGGGCGAAGCGGACGGCATCGGGTCCGGCATCCCAGCGGGACAGCAGCCCCGGCAGATCGCTGCCGATGGCCCGCCGGGTCAGGTGCTCAGCCGCAGACTCCTGCGGGGCGTCCCCGAGCGCGGTGAAGCGGTCGGCCAGGGAGACCGCGGTCGCCGGCCCCGAAGCGGCGAGCCGCAGCAGGTCGCCGAGCAGAATCAACCGGCTGCCGGGCGCGACGCCGTCGTCGCGGACCAGTTCCATGAGGAACGGGACCGCCTCGACCGTGGCGGCCCCGCAGGTGCCTTGGTGCGCCACGGCGTCCGCGAGTTCGCCGAGGAACTCGTCCGCCGTCTCATAGGGATCGCCGAACGCGAACTCCTCGTCGAGCAGCCACCCCACGGCGTCGGGCGCGCCCTCCGCGCTGCCGTACATGCGTTCGGCGACCGCCACCGCGGCCCGGACCAGCGTCGCGGGCTCACCGGTTCCGCTGTTCTTCCACGGCGGTCCGGCCGGGGGACGCGCGGGGTCCTCGGGCAGCGGACTCGGAAGGGCGACATCGGCACCGGCCCGCTCATGGACCAGGCCGTCCCGTACGAAGCCCCTTTCGAGAGTCGTGGCATGCCCCTCGCTGTACCCCTGCTGGAATCCGCCGTGGGCACGGGCGACCTGGGCCACCCGGATCCGCTCGCTCCGGAGGAACGGTTCGAGCGCCAGGCGCTCGTACCCGCTGTGGACGGCCAGCGAGAAGACCTGCCACCACCCCTCCAGGCCGGGGTCCATCGACGGCCGGCCGTGCCAGAAGCTCGACGGATCGAACCTGAAGTGATCATGGACGCGCACCGCCGTCAGACGGTGCCCGGTCCCGGACAGCTCAGCCGCGGCGGCGCGGGCGGCGTCCTCGTCCGGCAGGCTCAGCGTGTACTGGACTCCCCAGGCGGGGGGCGCCGCGGCCCCCGCGCCGCGGCGCCGGGCGTCTCGGGAACCATGTGTCATGGGGCAGATCATCTACGGCGCCACTGACAGGGCGGGGTTCCGTTCCCGGCGCCCGCCCGGCCGCCCGCCGTCACCGCAGCGGCTTGGCGTAGCAGAGGCTCGACTCGTACTCCCGGTAGTAGCCGAACTTGGCGCAGGGTTCGTAGCCGCTGGAGGCGTACAGGGCGATGGCCTCGGGCTGCTGGTCTCCGGTCTCCAGGACCATGCGGACGCGGCCGGCCGCGCGGGCGTCCTCCTCCAGTGCGGCGAGGATGCGGCGGGCCAGGCCCCGGCCGCGCATCGACTCGATCACGAACATGCGCTTCAGCTCGGCGTCGCCGTCCTCGTTGCCCTCGGCGTTCTTGTCCTGGCTGCGCCAGCCGCCGGTGGCGACGGGGGTGCCGTCCTCGTCGTAGGCGATCAGGTAGACGCCGTGCGGCGGCCGGAAGTCGGCCGGGTCCAGGTGGGTGGCGTCGCCGCCGTCGCCGTAGCGCACGTGGTACTCGGCCTGGACCTCGTCGTTCAGCTTGACGGCGTCGGGGTGGTCGAAGGCGACAGGACGAATGAACATGTTAGATACCGTATATCGATGCAGTGGGTAACGGGAGAGGGTGCCTCGGGTCTCTTACGGGACCCCGTCCAGTGTGCCGGTAAAGTGCCCGAGTGCTCACTGTGACCTCCGCCAACGTCAATGGACTGCGTGCCGCCGCGAAGAAGGGCTTCGTGGAGTGGCTCGCGCTGACCGGCGCCGACGTGCTCTGCCTCCAGGAGGTGCGCGCCGAGCCGCAGCAGCTGCCCGAGCAGGTGCGCACGCCCGACGGCTGGCACGCCGTGCACGCCCCCGCCGCAGCCAAGGGCCGCGCGGGCGTCTCCCTCTACACCCGCCGCGAGCCGGACGCCGTCCGTGTCGGCTTCGGCTCGGCGGAATTCGACGACAGCGGGCGCTACGTCGAGGCCGACCTGCCGGGTGTGACGGTCGCCTCCCTCTACCTGCCCTCCGGCGAGGTCGGCACCGAGCGGCAGGACGAGAAGATCCGGTTCATGGGTGAGTTCCTCGCCCACCTCAAGGAGCTGCGCGAGCGGGCCGCCGCCGACGGACGCGAGGTCCTGGTCTGCGGCGACTGGAACATCGCCCACCAGCAGGCCGACCTGAAGAACTGGCGCGCCAACCAGAAGAACTCCGGCTTCCTGCCCGAGGAGCGGGAATGGCTGAGCCGGGTCCTGGACCCGGCGGACGGCGGCTATGCCGACGTCGTCCGCGCGCTGCACCCGGACGTCGAGGGACCGTACAGCTGGTGGTCGTACCGGGGGCGGGCCTTCGACAACGACGCAGGTTGGCGCATCGACTACCACCTGGCCACCCCGAAGCTCGCCGGCCGGGCGGTCAAGGGGTTCGTGGAGCGCGCCGCCACCCACGCCGAGCGCTGGTCGGACCACGCGCCCGTGACGGTCGTCTACGACCTGTAGGGCCCTGCCGACCGCGATCTCCGCGCCCCGGAGGGTCCCGGCTCCCTCACGCCCCCTTGTTCAGCCGCCGGTCCAGGGCCATCGACAGTTCCGCGTCCACCACGCTCTTCGCCAGGGGGCGCAGGCGGTGGAGGTCCTTCTCGGGGCCGTGGTGGGTGATGAGGTCGGTGAAGAGGTCGGCGAGGGCCTCGGCGTGGGCGCGGACGCGGTGGCCGGCGGCCAGGACCGCGGCCAGCGGGATGCCCTCGCGGACCAGGGCGGCGGAGACGTCGAGCAGCCGGCGGCTGACGTGGACGATCTCGTCGCCGTCGGTGCCGAGGTAGCCGAGGTCCATGGCGGCGGCCAGGTTCTCCGCGGTGACCTCGCCCGCGAAGTGGTCGGCGAGTTCCTCGGGGGTGAGGCGGACCGGGGTCTCCTCGGTGGGCTCGCCCACGCCGAGCAGGTCGCCGACGTCGCGGCCGTGGTCGAACGCCTCGGCCAGCTCGGCGATGCCGCTGAGCGTGTGGCCGCGTTCCAGCAGGGCCGTGATGGTGCGCAGCCGGGCCAGGTGATGGTCGTCGTACCAGGCGATACGGCCCTCGCGGCGGGGCGGGGGTATCAGTTTGCGTTCGCGGTAGAAGCGCAGGGTGCGCACGGTGATGCCGGCCAGCCGCGCCAGTTCCTCCATGCGGTACTCGCGCGGGCCGCCGCCCTGCCCGTCCGGTCGTCCAGCGTCCTCAGCCACACCGGCAGCCTATGTTGTACCGCCGGTAACTTTCCCGGCCCCGACCCCTACCGATCGGTACGCCGCTCCTCTACGCTCCCCATTGCGCCAGTGTTCACTGGCAGAGTCGCTGGAGGCTGGGCCCGCGGCACGCACGCGGGTCACGCGAGGCATGGAGGGGCGCTCAATGGCCGAGCACGAGGACGAGCACGTACGGGTGGCGGTGATCGGGTCCGGGTTCGGCGGGCTGGGCGCCGCGGTACGCCTGCGCCGGGAGGGGATCACCGACTTCGTCGTGCTGGAGCGCGCGGACAGCGTCGGCGGCACCTGGCGGGACAACAGCTATCCCGGGTGCGCCTGCGACGTGCCCTCCCACCTCTACTCCTTCTCCTTCGCGCCCAACCCGGAGTGGCCGCGCACCTTCTCCGGCCAGCAGCACATCCGCTCCTATCTGGAGCATGTCGCCGACACCTTCGGGCTCCGTCCGCACCTGCGCTTCGGCTCCGAGGTGAAGAAGGCGGCCTGGAACGCCGAGCGGCTGTGCTGGGAGATCGAGACCAGCGGCGGCAACCTCAGCGCGGACGTCGTGGTCTCCGCGACCGGACCGCTGTCCGACCCGAAGATCCCGGCCGTCAAGGGCCTGGACACCTTCCCCGGCAAGGTCTTCCACTCCGCCCGCTGGGACCACGACTACGACCTCGCGGGCAAGCGGGTCGCCATGGTCGGCACCGGCGCCTCCGCCATCCAGATCGTGCCGTCCATCCAGCCCCAGGTCGCCCGTCTCACGCTCTTCCAGCGCACCCCGCCGTGGGTGATGCCCCGCGTCGACCGTGCCATCAGCGGCCTGGAGCGCTCCCTGCACCGCGCGGTGCCCGCCACCACCCAGCTGCGCCGCGGACTGCTGTGGGGCATCCGCGAACTCCAGGTGCAGGCGTTCACCAAGCGGCCCGACGAACTCGGCTTCGTCGAGAAGATCGCCAAGCGCAACATGGCCCGCGCCGTCAAGGACCCGGCGCTGCGCGCCAAGCTCACCCCCGACTACCGCATCGGCTGCAAGCGGATCCTGCTCTCCAGCGCCTACTACCCGGCGCTCGCCCGGGACAACGTGGACGTGGTGGCCAGCGGGCTCAGCGAGATCCGCGGCTCGACCGTGGTCGCCGCGGACGGCACCGAGACCGAGGTCGACGCGATCATCTTCGGCACCGGCTTCCACGTCACGGACATGCCGATCGCCGAGCGGGTCGTCGGCGCGGACGGCCGCACCCTGGCGGAGACCTGGAAGAACGGCATGGCCGCGCTGCGCGGCGCCACCGCGGCCGGGTTCCCGAACTGCATGACGGTCATCGGCCCCAACACCGGCCTCGGCAACTCCTCGATGATCCTCATGATCGAGTCCCAGCTGAACTACATGGCCGACTATCTGCGCCAGTTGGACGTCCTCGGCGCCGGGACCGCCCTCGACGCCCGGCAGAGCGCGGTGAACGACTGGAACCGCAAGGTGCAGGAGCGCATGAAGCGCACCGTGTGGAACACCGGCGGCTGCACCAGCTGGTACCTGGACGCGGCCGGCCGCAACACCACCGTCTGGCCCGGCACCACCACCGAGTTCCGCCGCGCCACCCGGCGCGTGGACCTCGCCGAGTACGAGGTCGTACGGGCCCCCAAGGCGTCCAGGACCCCCGGGACCGGCGCGACCGGGGCCCCCGCGCCCGCGCCCGCCGCGTCCCGGCCCGCAGAGGTGCAGGCATGAGCCGGCCGACCCGCGTCACCGACAGCCCGTACGCCCCGCCCGTCCCCGCCCGCGAACTCACCGTCGCCTCCACCGGCGGCGCCCGGCTGCACGTCGAGGTGCACGGGCCCGAAGGGGCGCCCGCGGTCGTCCTCGCGCACGGCTGGACCTGCTCCACCGCCTTCTGGGCCGCGCAGATCCGCGAACTCGCCGCCGACCACCGGGTGATCGCCTACGACCAGCGCGGCCACGGCCGCAGCCCCGCGCACGAGGTGTGCAGCACCGAGGCGCTCGCCGACGACCTGGAGGCCGTGCTCGCCGCGACCCTCGCCCCCGGCGAGCGGGCGGTGGTCGCGGGCCACTCCATGGGCGGGATGACGGTGCTGGCCGCGGCCGGGCGGCCCGGCTTCCGGGAGCACGCGGCGGCCGTCCTGCTGTGCAGCACGGGCAGTTCGCGGCTGGTCGAGGAGGCCACCGTCGTGCCGCTGCTGCGGGCCGGCCGTCTGCGCACCGGGCTGACCCGGCGGATCCTCGGCTCCCGGGCCCCGCTCGGACCGGTCACGCCGCTCGCCCTGCGGATCCTCAAGTACGCCACGATGGGCCCGCGTTCGGCGCCGCACGCGGTCGAGGCGTGCGCCCGGATCGTGCACGCCTGCCCGCGCCGGGTGCGCCACGCCTGGTCGCGGGTGCTGGACTCGCTCCAACTCGACGCGGGCGCACGGCAGGTGCGGGTGCCCGCCGCGGTGCTCGTGGGCACCGCCGACCGGCTCACGCCGCCGGTGCACGCCCGGTCGCTGGCGGCGGCGCTGCCGCAGTGCGTGGGCCTGACCGAACTGCCCGCGCGCGGCCACATGACCCCCATGGAGGCACCGGACCAGGTCACCGGGAAGATACGGGACCTCGTCGCCGGGCACATACGCGCACGCGGCACCGGAAACGACAACGACACCGCACGGATCGGAGAGGGCGCATGAGCAGGTTCCCGCTGGAGGGACAGGTAGCGGTCGTCACGGGCGCCGCGCGGGGCGTCGGCGAGCTGCTCGCCCGCAAACTCTCCGCGCGCGGCGCGCGGGTGGCGCTGGTGGGCCTGGAGCCGGACGCGCTCAAGCAGGTCGCCGAGCGGCTGCACGGCGAGAGCGGCCACTGGCACGCCGACGTCACCGACCACGAGGCGATGGCCCGGGTGGCGGCCGAGGTGAAGGAGCGGTTCGGCCGGGTGGACATCGTCGTCGCCAACGCCGGTGTGGCGACCGGCGGTCCGTTCGCCGACTCCGACCCCCAGTCCTGGCGGCGGGTGATCGAGGTCAACCTCATCGGCTCGGCGGTCACCGGCCGGGCGTTCCTGCCCGCGCTGACCGAGAGCCGGGGCTACCTCCTCCAGGTCGCCTCGCTCGCCGCGATGACCCCGGCGCCGATGATGACGGCGTACTGCGCCTCCAAGTCCGGTGTGGAGGCGTACGCGCACAGTCTGCGCGCCGAAGTCGGCCACCGGGGCGTGCGGGTGGGCGTGGCGTATCTGTCGTGGACCGACACGGACATGGTGCGCGGGGCCGATCAGGACGACGTCATGCGGGAGTTGAGGCAGCGGCTGCCGTGGCCGGCCAACAAGACGTATCCGCTGGGCCCGGCCGTGGACCGGATCGTGGACGGCATCGAGCGGCGCTCCAGTCATGTCTACGGGCAGTGGTGGCTGCGCGGGATGCAGGGGACGCGCGGGTATCTGCCGGGCGTCATCGGGACGGTGGGGCAGCGGGAGATGCGGCGGTTCGCGGACCGGCTGACGGGCATGCGCACCGGGCTCGTCGGAGCGGGCGGCGCCGCCGACGAACAGCACCGGACGGTGTCGGCTACCGACCGTCACTGATCGACATGCACAGGGTCACCGCCCGTGTGAATCTGGTCGAGGCCGGTCCCCTCACCCACTTGGGGACCGCATTCACCCACACGGGAGTGACACAGCATGGGTATGAAGGACAAGTCCCAGGAGCAGGGAAAGCAGTGGCAGCAGCAGGGCAAGGAGCGCGCCCAGGAGGGCCGCGAGAAGGCCGGCCAGCGTGCCGGGCAGCGCGGCGACCAGCAGCGTGACCGCGCCCGCCAGGGCATCGAGGACACGCACGACGAGGCCCACGACCGCCTCAACGAGGACTACGACCGGTAACTCGCCGCGCTGCGTGGACCGTTGCTGATCCGTGGGGTGTCCCGTCCGCCGGGGCACCCCATGCGGCCGCCGGGCCCTCAGTCCGGCCGCGGCGGCAGCTTCGGACGGGCGAGGTCGGGCACGCCGCCGTAGCCGGGCGGGGTCGCGGCCGGGTGCGACGCCAGGAGTTCCAGGGCCAGTTCGATGGCCCGGTCCATCTCGACGTGCCGCCCCTCGGCCCAGTCCAGCGGGGTGCGCAGCGCCTCGATGTCGGGCTCGACGCCGTGGTTCTCCACGGACCAGCCGTACGCGTCGAACCAGGCCGCGTTCATCGGCACCGTGATCACCGTGCCGTCGCCGAGCCGGTGCCGCCCGGTCATGCCGACCACGCCGCCCCAGGTGCGCTGGCCGACCACCGGACCCAGCTCCAGCAGCCTGATCGCGGCCGTGATCATGTCGCCGTCCGAGCTGGTCGCCTCGTCCGCGAGGGCCACGATCGGGCCGCGCGGCGCGTTGGAGGTGTACGAGACCGGCTGGGCGTCGCGGGTCAGGTCCCAGCCCAGGATGGTCCGGGTCAGCTTCTCGATGACCAGTTCGCTGATGTTGCCGCCCGCGTTGCCGCGTACGTCCACGATGAGCGCGGGTCGGGACATCTCCATGCGTACGTCCCGGTTGAACTGCGCCCAGCCGGAGCCGCCCAGGTCGGGGATGTGCAGATAGCCGCACCTGCCGTCGCTCAACTCGCGGGTGACCGCCCGGCGTTTGGCGACCCAGTCCTGGTAGCGCAGCGGCCGGTCGTCGACCAGCGGGACGATCGCCACCCGGCGGGCCGGTCCCTGGCCGCCCGCGGGCGAGAACGTCAGCTCCACCGTCGTACCGCCGGACCCGGCCAGCAGCGGCCAGGGGCCCGTCACCGGGTCGACCGGCCGTCCGTCGACATGGGTCAGCACGGCGCCCGCGCGGATGCCGGTGCCGGCCAGCGGCGAGCGGGCGCGCGAGTCGGAGGAGTCGCCGGGCAGGATCCGGCGGACCGTCCAGCCCTCCTCGCGCGGCACCAGGTCGGCGCCGAGCAGGCCCTGCCAGCGCTGGTAGTGCGCGGGGCCCTCGTTGCGGCGGGCGGCGGCGACATAGGCGTGGGAGGTGCCCAGCTCGCCCAGCACCTCGCGCAGCAGATCGGCGAACTCGTCGGGGGAGGCGACCCGTTCGACCAGCGGCCGGTACTGGGCGAGCACCCCGTCCCAGTCGATGCCGCACATCCGCGGCTCCCAGAAGTACGCCCGGATCAGCCGCCCGGCCTCCTCGTACGCCTGGCGCCACTCGGCGCCCGGGTCGACGACGTGCAGGATGCGGCGCAGGTCGATCCAGGTCGTGGTGTCGCTGTCGCCGGGCTCGGTGGCGGGCACCGCGCGCAGCTCGTTCTCGTCGACCACGACCAGCCGGGTGCCGTCGCCGCTGACCGCGAACCAGTCGAGGTGGGCGACGAGTTCGGACTTCTTCGCCTTGCTGATGTGGAAGTACTCCAGGGTGGGCCTGCCGGTCGTGTCGTCCGGGTTGGCGAACGTCTCCCCGAGCGCGCCGGAGATCGGCCAGCGCTGCCAGACCAGGCCGCCGCCCGCGACCGGGGCGAGCGCCGAGTACTTGGAGGCGATGACCGGGAACGGCGTCACCCGGCTCTCCAGGCCCTCCACCTCGACGGTGACCGCGCCGGGCTCGCCGTTCTCCTCGTCCTCCACCGGGTCCAGGCCGCCCGCCGCCGGGCGCCCCTCCGGGTTCAGCGCGAAGGGGGAGGGCGTCGCGGAGGACAGCGGGACCAGGTAGGGCTTGCAGCCGAGCGGGAAGGACAGGTCGCCGGTGTGCACGTCGTAGACCGGGTCGAAGCCGCGCCAGGACAGGAAGGCCAGATAGCGGCCGTCCCGGGTGAAGACGGGGTTCTCGTCCTCGAAGCGGCCGTCGGTGACGTCGATGACCAGGCCGTCCTTGATGCGGGCCAGCCTGATCTGGCGCAGGGTCCGGCCGATCCCCGGCTGCGACCAGGTCAGCCAGGCGCCGTCCGGGGAGAACGCGAGGTCGCGCACGGGGCCGTTCACGGAGCGGACGAGTTCGGTGACGGTGCCGCGGGGGGCCGGGGCCGCCTGGTCCCGCGCGCCGTTCTCCCCGCCGCCCTGCGCCTCGGCCCCGCTGTCGGCGGTCCCGGTGCCGCCCGCTCCGCTCTCACCGCCTGCGCCGTCTGCGCCGTCTGCGCCGACTTCCTCCGTCACGTCGAGCAGCAGCAGCCGTCCGTCGTGCGCGGCCAGCGCGAGCCGTTCGCCCTCGGGGTCGGCGGCCATCTCCAGCACCCGGCCCAGCTCGCCCTGGGCGATCCGGCGCGGCGGCCGGGGCCCGGTGGCGCGCGGCAGCTGGGCGATCTCCACGGCGTCCTCGCCGCCCGCGTCGGTGACGTAGGCGATCCGGCCGCCGGAGCCGAGCATCTCCGGGAGCCGGACGCGGACGCCGGGCGTGTCGGTGAGGGTGCGCGCGGGGCCGTCGCGGTGGGTGAGCCAGTACAGGGAGCCGCGGACGACGACCGCGCTGGCCCGGCCGGTCTCGTCCACGGAGAGGCCGTCCAGGTTCTGGGCGGCCGGGACGGGGTGGCGGCGGCGTCCCGCGCGCGGCCCGCTGAGCCGTACGTCCAGGCGGCGCGGCACCGAGTCGGGGGAGAGGTCGTCCACGATCCACAGGTCGCCCGCGCACTGGTACACCACGCGCCGCCCGTCCCCGGCGGCGTGCCGGGCGTAGAAGGCGTCGTGGTCGGTGTGGCGGCGCAGGTCGGAGCCGTCGTGGGCGCAGGAGTAGAGGTTGCCGACGCCCTCGTGGTCGGAGAGGAAGGCGATCCGGTCGCCGACGAACATCGGGCAGGCCAGATGGCCGTTCAGATCGGGCAGCAGCCGCTGTCCGTGCAGCCAGAGGCGGCCGGTGGCCCCGCCGCGGTAGCGCTTCCAGGAGGCGGGTTCGTGGGGCGGGGTGCCGGTCAGCAGCAGGGTCCTGCGCTCGCCGCCGGTCTCGGCGGCCTGGATGTCGGCGACCGGTCCCCAGGGCAGTTTGCGGCCGGGGGAGCCGTCGGTGGCGACCTTGTAGGCCGAGGTGAAGTAGGAGAACGGCTCGCCGTGCGAGGTGACGGCGAGGATCTCGCTGTGCCCGTCCTCCTCGGGCGGTGTCCAGCCGCACACCTGGGTGTCGGAGCTGCCCCAGTAGGTCAGCTGCCGGGCGGGCCCGCCGTCCACCGGGACCAGATGGATCTCGGGTGCCAGGCTGCGCCAGCTGGTGCAGGCGAGGTGGCGGCCGTCGGGGGAGAAGCGGGGATGGCCGGTCTTGGTGCGGTCCACGGTGAGCCGCCAGGCCCGTTCCGCACCGTCCAGCGGCGCCAGCCACAGGTCGTCCTCGGCCACGAAGCACAGCAGGTCGCCGCTGAGGTGCGGCATACGCAGATAGCTCACCTCCTCCATGCTTCGCCGGGGTGCCGGGCGGGGCAACCGGAGCACCGCGGCGAGAGCACTCCGGAGCGCGCAGGGGCTTCTCCAGGGGGAGCACTCAGGGGGCTCTTTCAGGGGGCTCCTTTACGGGGATCCGACAGAAGTGACCCAACCCACGTACGAAACTGTTTCGTTTCGATAGGTGGGTGCGCTACATTCGTGTCGTACGAATCCGTGTCGTGTGCGGCGGGAAGGCGGACGGGATGACCGAGATGACGGCGGTGCGCCGGAGCCGGATCACGCCCGAGCGCGAGGCCGAGCTGTACGCGGCCGTCCTCGACCTGCTCCGCGAGGTCGGTTACGACGCCCTCACCATGGACGCCGTGGCCGCCCGTACGCGCTCCAGCAAGGCCACGCTCTACCGCCAGTGGGGCGGCAAGGCCGAACTGGTCGTGCGGGCCGTGCGGCACGGCAAGCCCGGGAAGCTGGAGGGCACCGACACCGGCACGCTCCGCGGCGACCTGCACGCGCTGACGAGCCGTGAGGACGACTGCACCATGGAGCAGAACTCCGCGCTGATGCGGGGCCTGGCCATGGCGATGCACTCCAACCCGGACCTCAGACAGGCCTTCCGGGAGCAGTTGATCGAACCGGAGATGGCCGAGTTCAAGCGGCTGCTCCAGCGGGCCGTCGACCGGGGCGAGATCCGTCCGGACTGCCCGGCGCTGGACTTCGTGGTGCACATGCTGGCCGGCGGCTTCGTCGTCCGGGCGCTGATCGAGGACCAGCCGCCGACCCAGGACTTCCTGCGGTCGTACATCGACGCCGTGGTGCTCCCCGCCCTCGGCGTGCCCACCACCTCCTGAACCGCCCTCCCCAGGCACCTCAGTAGCTCTCCTCCTCCCCAGCAAGCCCACCTTCTGACGTCACCGCTCACGTCGTCGGGCTGATGACCCCTGCCCTGATCCACCCAACGACCTGACCGGGAGTACGCCCACGTGGCCACGTTCCTGTACAAACTTGGACGCCTCGCCTTCAGGCGACGGCACTTCGTCGCGCTGATATGGGTGGCGCTGCTGACCCTCGCCGGTGTCGGCGCCGCCTCCGCGCCCCCCGCGGGCAACACGTCCTTCTCGATCCCCGGCACCGAGGCGCAGAAGGCCTTCGACCTGCTGGAGCAGCGCTTCCCCGGGGCGAGCGCCGACGGGGCCACCGCCCGCGTGGTGTTCAAGGCGCCCGGCAACGGGAAGATGACCGACGCCGGGAACAAGGCGACCGTCGAGAAGACCGTCAAGGAGCTGTCGGACGGCTCCGAGGTCGTCTCCGCCGCCGACCCCTACACCGGCAACGCCGTCAGCAAGGACGGCACCGTCGCCTACACCTCGGTGAAGTACAAGGTCTCCGGCATGGAGCTGGAGGACTCCTCGCGCACCGCGCTCAAGGACGCCGCGCAGCACGCGCGGGACGCCGGGCTGACCGTGGAGATCGGCGGTGACGCGCTCAGCGCCGCGCCCGAGACCGGGGCCACCGAGGTCATCGGCATCGCCATCGCCGCCGTCGTGCTCGTCATCACCTTCGGCTCGCTGCTGGCGGCCGGACTGCCGCTGCTGACCGCGATCATCGGTGTCGGCATCGGCGTCTCCACGGTCACCGCGCTCGCCAGCGCCCTCGACCTGGGCAGCACCACCTCGATCCTCGCCTCGATGATCGGCCTCGCGGTCGGCATCGACTACGCCCTGTTCATCGTCTCCCGCTACCGCACGGAACTCGCCGAGGGCCACAGCCGCGAGGAGGCGGCGGGCCGGGCCACCGGCACCGCGGGCTCCGCCGTGGTCTTCGCCGGACTCACCGTCGTCATCGCCCTGGTCGGCCTCTCCGTCGTCAACATCCCGATGCTGACGAAGATGGGCATCGCCGCGGCCGGCACGGTCGTCGTCGCCGTCCTGATCGCGCTCACCATGATCCCCGCACTGCTCGGCTACGCCGGCCGCAGGATCAAGCCGACCGGCGAGAAGAGCAGGCTGCTGGGCGGCGGCCGGGCCGCGAAGAAGGCGCAGGCCGCGCAGAAGGCGCAGCAGCCGGCCCGCGACAACATGGGCACCCGCTGGGCGCGGTTCGTGGTGCGCCGTCCCGTCGCCGTGCTGCTGCTCGGCGTGGTCGGCCTGGGCGTGGCCGCGGTGCCCGCCACCTCCCTCGAACTGGGCCTCCCGGACGACGGCTCCCAGCCGGTGTCCACCACCCAGCGCCGCGCCTACGACCTCCTCTCCGAGGGCTTCGGGCCCGGCTTCAACGGCCCGCTGATGGTCGTCGTGGACGCCAAGAAGAGCGGTGACGCCAAGGCCGCCTTCACCGAGGTGACCGACAGCATCAAGGGTCTCAAGGACGTCGTGACGGTGACCCCGGCCCAGCCCAACAAGGCCGGCGACACCGCGACGATCACCGTCGTCCCGAACTCCAAGCCGTCCTCCTCCACCACCGAGGACCTGGTGCACGCCATCCGCGACGCGGGCAGCGGCATCAAGGCCACAACGGACGCCGAGGTACTGGTCACCGGCTCCACGGCGATGAACATCGACGTCTCGCAGAAGCTGAACGACGCCCTGTTCCCGTATCTGGCGCTGGTCGTCGGCCTCGCCTTCCTGCTGCTGATCGTGGTGTTCCGCTCCGTCCTGGTCCCGCTGAAGGCGGCGCTCGGCTTCCTGCTGTCGGTGATGGCGGCGCTCGGCGCGGTCGTCGCGGTCTTCCAGTGGGGCTGGCTGTCCGGCCTGATGGGCGTGGAGGAGACCGGCCCGGTCATGTCGATGATGCCGATCTTCATGGTGGGCGTCGTCTTCGGCCTCGCCATGGACTACGAGGTCTTCCTCGTGACCCGGATGCGGGAGGCGTACGTCCACGGCGAGCAGCCCCGGCAGGCCGTGGTGACCGGCTTCCGGCACGGCGCGCGCGTCGTCACGGCCGCCGCGGTCATCATGATCGCCGTCTTCTCCGGGTTCATCGGCTCCAGCGAGTCGATGATCAAGATGATCGGCTTCGGCCTGGCCGTCGCGGTCTTCTTCGACGCGTTCGTCGTCCGCATGGCCATCGTCCCTGCGGTCCTCGCCCTCCTCGGCCGCCGCGCCTGGTGGCTGCCGAAGTGGCTGGACCGCGCCCTGCCCAACGTGGACGTCGAGGGCGAGGGCCTGCGTGCCCACGACGCCCGCCGCGACCCGGACACCGACCGGGAACCGGCCCTGGCCTGACCGGATACGTGGACGAGGGCGCGGCTTCCTGCGGGGGCCGCGCCCTCTTCGTTCTGTCCGGGGTCTGTCCCGTGCTGTCCGGGCCGTCCCCGGCGTTGTACGGGTAGGGCTGCGACCGGAGGTGGGACGTGAACGAAGGTGTGGACGAGGCGGGTTGGGACGTCGAACCCGGCGACGAGATCGAGCCGGTGGTCCAGGCGGTGGGGCGGCTGCTCAAGGTGTGCCGCGAGTCGGCGGGCATGCGCCCGGCGGACCTGGCGGAGATCACCGGCTACGGCGAGGACATGATCCGCAAGATGGAACACGGGACGCGGATCCCCCGCCCGGAGTTCCTGGACCGCGCGGACCAGGTACTGCGGGCGCAGGGGCATCTGCGGGCGTTCATGGAGGACATGCGGAAGGCGCGGTATCCGAAGAAGGTACGTCGGCTGAAGGAGCTGGAGGACAAGGCCGTGGAGATGCTGCTTTACAGCAACCACAACATCCATGGCCTGCTCCAGACACCGGAGTACGCGCGGACCCTGTTCGAGATGACTCAGCCCGCGCTGCCCGAGAGTGTCATAGAGCGGGAGACCGCTGCCCGCGCCGCGCGTAAGGGCGTCTTCGAGCGGGATCCCGCCCCTACGCTTGCGTTCATCCAGGAGCAGGTGACGCTGGAACGCCCCTACGGCGGGGCTGCAATGCTGAAGCGGCAGCTCGAACACCTCCTGGAGCTGACCCGGTTGCGTCACGTCACGCTTCAAGTGATGCCGACCAATCGGGAGGACCACGCGGGAACCCAGGGCCTGATCGAAGTCCTCAAGTTCGCTGACGGCACTGCGATCGGGCGCTCTGACGGCGCCTTCAACGGGCGTCCGGTAGAACATCCCAAGGATCTTCGCATCCTGGAATTGCGCTATAGCATGATCAGGGCGCAGGCTCTCACCCCGAGGGAGTCGCAAGCCTTCATCGAGCAAGCGCTGGGGAGACTATGAGCACGCTGCAACTCCACTGGTTCAAGAGCAGCTACAGCAGCAGCGGCGAGCCCGGCGACTGCGTCGAGGTCGCCACCACCCCCGCCACGGTCCACGTACGTGACTCCAAGCGCCCGGAGACGTCGCGCCTCGCGGTCGCGCCCGCTTCCTGGGCGGAGTTCGTGGCGTACGTCGGGGAATGACTTCGCGGGGAGCGGGCGGGCACCGCTAGCGTGCCGGGCATGACGATGACGAACGGCGCCTTCGACGTCCACCCGCGATTCGTCGCGGCCCTGCGTGAGCTGGGGCTCGACGAGCTGGCCGGGCGGGTGCGGCACTTCCCCGAGGCCACCCGCACCGCCGCCGAGGCCGCGGCGGCGGTCGGCTGCGAACTGAGCCAGATCTGCAAGTCGCTGATCTTCGCGGCGGACGGCGTGCCGGTGCTCGTCCTCATGGACGGCGCCTCCCGCGTGGACGTGGAACGCGTCCGCGCGGAACTGGGCGCCCAGAAGGTCACCCGCGCCAAGGCCGACGTCGTACGGGAGACCACCGGGTACGCCATCGGCGGGGTGCCGCCCTTCGGACATCGGACGCGGACCCGGGTGCTGGCCGACCGCTCGCTGCTGGAGCACGACACGGTCTGGGCCGCCGCGGGCACCCCGCACACCGTCTTCCCGATGGCCCCGAAGGAGCTGGTCGAGCGGGCCGGGGCCGTCCTCGTGGACGTGCGCGAGCGCGCTTCGTGACGCCGCTGGTCACCGCGGCCGTCCTGCTGGCCGCCGTCACCCACGCCTGCTGGAACGCCCTCGCGCACCGCATCCCCGACAAGCTCGTCGGGTTCACCCTGATCTCCGGCGGCGGGGTGCTGATCGGCGTGGCGCTGGCGCCGTTCGCGGCCTTCCCGGCGGCGGGCGCGTGGCCGTACCTCGGCATATCGGCGGTGCTGCACGTCGTCTACTACGTGCTGCTGATGACGTCCTTCCGGCTCGGTGACTTCGGGCAGACCTACCCGATCGCCCGGGGCACGGCACCGCTCGTCGTCACGGTCCTGGCCGCCGTCTTCGCCCACGAGGTCCCGGACCTCTGGGTGACCGGCGGCATCGCGCTGTCCTGCGCGGGGCTGACCGGGGTCGCGCTGTGGGGGCTGCGCGGACGCCGCCCGAACTGGACGGCGGTCGGCGCCGCGCTCGCGACCGGCCTGTCCATCGCCGCGTACACGGTCGTGGACGGCCTGGGCGTCCGCGCCTCCGGGACGTCCCTCGGCTACATCGCCTGGCTCATGGTCATCGAGGGCGTGGCCGTCCCGGTGTACGCCCTCGCCCGCTGGCGCGGCCGCACCGCGGCCCTGCTGCGCCCCCACGCCGCCCTCGGCCTGCTCGGCGCCGCGCTGTCCGTGACGGCGTACGGCATGGTCCTGTGGGCGCAGACCCGCGCCGACCTCGCCCCCGTCTCCGCGCTGCGCGAGTCCTCCATCCTGGTCGGCGCGGCCATCGGCGCCGTCTTCTTCAAGGAGCGCTTCGGCGCACCCCGGATCGCGGCGGCGGGCCTGCTGGTCGTGGGCATCGGCCTGATGCTGCACGCGGGTTAGCCGCCCGCCGGGCGGCTGGTGCTGCGTACCGCCCCGGGAGGGAGCACCCTGGAAGGAGGTGTTCCCGGAGGTGATGGTCATGATGAAGACAGCCGTGGGATGGCATGTGGAGCTGGAGTTCCGGGAGGACGGCCAGCACACGCGGGCGGCGGCGATGGTGCGGTTGCCCGACGGCAGCGAGGTCCGGGGCCATGGGCGGGCCAGCAGGCACCGTACCGACTCCGACCAGCCGCGGGTCGGCGAGGAGATCGCCGGGGCGCGCGCCCTCAACGAACTCGCCATGGAGCTGCTCACGAAGGCGCACGAGGAGATCGACAGCGCCTCGGGCCGCACCTCCCAGCCGATCCACGTCTGACACGTCTGAAGGGTCGCGTCGGGCGGGGCGCGTCCGGCCGGTCGCGTCAGGCCGGTCGCGCCAGTGCCGTCCGGACCGCCCGGACGAGCGCCTGCGCGCGCGGGTCCGCCGTCACGCTGCTGCGGAAGCCGTTGGTGACGTAGCCGAAGGCGGTGCCGGTCTCCGGGTCGGCGAAGCCGAGGGCGCCGCCGCGGCCCGGGTGACCGAAGGAACCGGGGCCGAGCAGCGGGGACGCGCCGCCGTGCAGCATGTACCCGAGGCCGAACCGGGTGCCCACCACCAGCACCCGGTCAGGGCCCGCGGAGCGCTCGGCGCGGGCCAGCTCCAGCGTGCCGGGCTCGAACAGCCGCCGGCCGCCGTCCACCTCGCCGATCAGCGCGGCGTAGAAGCGGGCCAGGCCGTCGGCGGTGGCGATGCCGTTGGACGCGGGCAGGGCCGCCGCGCGGTAGGCGGCGTCGTTCTCGTCGGGCAGCGGGGTGATCGCGCCGAAGGCGCGCCGGGTCAGCGAGCCGGGGTCCGCGTAGGCGTCGGCGACCGCGCGCTTGGGCCGCAGCCGCAGCCCGCCCGGGGACTCGGGTGCCGTGACCGGTCCGACCCGGCCCGCGCGCCCGGCCTCGGCGGCGGGCAGCCCGACCCACAGGTCGGCGCCCACCGGAGCGGCGATCTCCCGGGCGATCCAGGCGCCGATCGGCTCGCCCGTCACCCGCCGCACCAGCTCGCCGGTCAGCCAGCTGTACGTCTGCGCGTGGTAGCCGTGGCCGCTGCCCGGCTCCCACACCGGGGCCTGCGCGGCGACCGCCTGGGCGCCCAGGTCCGGGTCGGCGGCCTCGGCGGGGGTGAGCGGCCGGTCCAGGACCGGGACGCCCGCGCGGTGGGCGAGCGCCTGCCCCACCGTGGTCCGGTCCTTGCCCGCCGCCTTGTACTCGGGCCAGTAGGCGCCCACCGGTGCGTCGAGGTCGAGTTCGCCGCGCTGGTGGAGGAGCAGGAGGGCCGCGGCGGCGACGCCCTTGGTCGCGGAGCGCACTATCTGTGCGGTGCCCTGCTCCCAGGGCGCGTCCCGCGGGTCCCCGTCGACGTCCCGGCTCCCGGCCCACAGGTCGACGACCTTGTGCCCGTCCCGGTACACCGCGAGGGCCGCGCCCCGCTCACCGCGTACGGCGAAGTTCTCGGCGAACGCGTCCCCGACCGGTCCGAAGCCCTCGGCCACCGCACCGCTCACGTCCACGTCCACACCCGTACTCCTGCCACTCGTCACTCGTATCCGTCCGCAGCCTGCGACAGTGAGTGCAACACAGAGGCGGTGCCTGCGATTCCTCGGGGGTGGCCTCAGCCCCTGGGGGCCGAGGCCGCGCGCGGGTCGAAGCCGAAGGGCAGTTCCAGCCGGTGGGCGCGCATCAGGTCCTCGTCGGACAGGAGATCCCCGGTCGGTCCGTCGGCCGCGATCACGCCGTCGCTGAGGATCAGCGCGCGCGGGCACAGCTCCAGCGCGTACGGGAGGTCGTGCGTGACCATGAGGACGGTCACGTCCAACGCGCGCAGGATGTCGGCCAGTTCGCGGCGGGAGGCCGGGTCCAGGTTGGAGGACGGTTCGTCCAGGACCAGGATCTCCGGCTCCATGGCGAGCACGGTGGCCACCGCGACCCGGCGGCGCTGGCCGAAGGAGAGGTGGTGCGGGGGCCGGTCGGCGAACTCCGCCATGCCGACCCGCTCCAGGGCGGTGCGCACCCGCTGCTCCAGCTCGGGCCCCTTCAGCCCGGCCGCCGCCGGACCGAACGCGACGTCCTCGCGCACGGTCGGCATGAACAACTGGTCGTCCGGGTCCTGGAAGACGATCCCGACCTTCTGCCGGATCTCGGCCATGTGCCGCTTGCCGACCGGCAGCCCGGCCACCGTCACCGTGCCCGCGCCGCCGCTCAGGATGCCGTTGAGATGCAGCACCAGCGTGGTCTTCCCGGCGCCGTTCGGACCGAGCAGCGCCACCCGCTCCCCGCGGGCGACGGCGAAGTCCACGCCGAACAGGGCCTGGTGGCCGTCCGGATAGGCGAAGGCGAGGCCGGAGACCTCCAGGGAGGGCGGCGTCGAAGGCGTAGTCACAGGGTCCATCCCAGCAGACAGATGGCGAGCGCCGCACCGGGGAGGGCCAGCGCGTACGACCACTGGGCCCGGGAGGCGGTCGCCTCGTCGATGACCGGCATCGAACCGGCGTAGCCGCGGCTCACCATCGCCAGGTGGACGCGCTCGCCGCGCTCGTAGGAGCGGATGAACAGCGCGCCGGCCGACTTGGCGAGCACGCCCCAGTGCCGGACGCCGCTCGCCTCGAAGCCGCGCGACTCGCGGGCGATGCGCATGCGCCGCATCTCGTCGGTGATCACATCGCCGTAGCGGATCATGAAGGAGGCGATCTGCACCAGCAGCGGCGGGAGCTTCAGGCGTTGCAGGCCCAGCAGCAGTTCGCGCAGTTCGGTGGTGCTCGCCAGCAGGACCGAGGCGGCGACGCCGAGGGTGCCCTTGGCCAGCACGTTCCACGCGCCCCACAGGCCGTTCACGCTCAGCGAGAGCCCGAGGACGTGCACCCGCTCGCCCTCGGCGACGAACGGCATCAGCACCGCGAACGCCACGAACGGGATCTCGATCAGCAGCCGCTTGAGCAGGAACCCGGCGGGCACGCGGGCCACGGCGGCGGTGCCGGCCAGCAGCACCGCGTACAGCACGAACGCCCACACCGCCTCGCGCGGGGTGGACACCACGACCACCACGAACGCGAAGACCGCGGCGAGCTTGGTGTGCGGCGGCAGCCCGTGCACGGGGGAGTGCCCGTGCCGGTAGAGCCGGTGCGCGTGGCCCGCTCCCACGTCAGGCCGCTGCCTGGGAGGGCGGTGTCTCGGATCCGGCCGTACGGCGCCTGCGCACGACCCAGAAGACACCGCTGCCCACGGCGATGGTCACGCCGACGCCGATCACCCCGGCGAGACCGCCGGAGAGCCGGGCGTCGGAGATGTCCTTCACGCCGTAGTCGGCGAGCGGGGAGTCGGCGGAGGCGTGCGCCTCCTCCTTCTGGTCGATGCCCTTGTCGTGGGCGACCTTCTCCAGGCCGTCGGGGCTGGCGGAGGCGTAGAAGCTGACGAAACCGGCCAGCACCAGCGAGGTCACCAGGCCGGTGATCCACAGCTTGCGGTGCGGCCGCGCGGTGGCGGCGGCGGCCGGGACGGGGGCCGGTCCGGCGGCGGGGGCGTCGACCAGTTCGCCGCCGACCCGCAGCTTCAGCCGCTGCTCCAGACCGCGCGCGCCGTACACCAGGTCGGGGCGTACGGCGATGACGGCGCCCACCGTGAGCGCGGTGATCGCGGCCTCGCCGATGCCGATGAGGACATGCACGCCGATCATGGCGGTGGCGACCTTGCCGATGGCCACGTCGGTGGTGCCGCCGACCGCGTAGATCAGCGTGAAGGCGACGGAGGCGGCCGGGACGGAGAGCAGCGCGGCGACGAAGGAGGCGACCGTGACCGAGCGGCGGCGGCGCGGCAGCACCTTCACCAGGCCGCGGAAGACCGCGTAGGCGACGACCGTGGTGACGATCGCCATGTCGGTGATGTTGACGCCGAGCGCGGTCAGGCCGCCGTCGGCGAAGAGGATGCCCTGCATGAGCAGGACCACGCAGACGCACAGGACCCCGGTGTAGGGGCCCACGAGTATCGCGGCCAGCGCCCCGCCCAGGAGGTGGCCGCTGGTTCCTGCGGCGACCGGGAAGTTGAGCATCTGCACCGCGAAGATGAACGCGGCGACCAGGCCGGCGAGCGGTGCGGTCCGCTCGTCGAGTTCCCGGCGCGCGCCGCGCAGGCTCACCGCTACGGCACCGGCGGCGATGACTCCGGTGACAGCGGACGTGGGAGCGTTGATGAATCCGTCAGGCACATGCACCGTTCGATGATAGTGGCGTGTTGCGAACCTCTTGCAAGAGCGAGGTGGTATGCATCTGCGGCGACTGCGGGACGGATCGGGGCCGGCGGGGGAAGCGGATCGGGACGCGGGGGCATGAAACCGCAGATGTGGGACATTGGTAAAGAGGAGTGCAGAAGCGAGTAAACGTCTCGCTGGTGTCCGCCTCGCGTCGAGGTCACCTAGTGTGAGGGGCCGTCCGATGACCGCAGTCGAACAGTACGCGCGAGCCCGTGTCGTCACCGAGGACGACCATCAGGACGAGCACTGCGGTGTCCCGGTCGTCCTGCGCTACGACCCCCAGGACGACCCGGGCGCGGTCCGGATGGCTCTGCCCGGCCTGCCCGAGCGGACGTTCTCCCGGTCGCTGCTCGAACAGGGCCTGCGGGCCCCGACCGGCACCGGCGAGGTGCGGGTGTGGCCGTGCGGCCGGGTGCAGGCCGTGGTGGAGTTCCACTCGCCGCGGGGCGTCTCGGTGGTGCAGTTCGAGACGAAGACGCTGCTCAGATTTCTGCGGCGTACGTATGCCGCCGCCGCGGCGACGGAGATGGCGCACCACTGACCCCGCCTGCCTGGATCCCGGCGGGGCTCAGCCGCCGTTCCTCACGGCTCAGCCGCCCTTCTTCAGCAGGGCGGCGACGATCGGGCCCGCCGTGTCGCCGCCGTGGCCGCCCGCCTGGACCACACCGGCCGCCGCGAGGTCGCCGCGGTAGGCGGTGAACCAGCCGTTCGGCTTCTCCTGCCCGTCGACCTCCGCCGACCCCGTCTTCGCGCCGTAGTCGGGGCCGAGTCCGGCCATCGCCTGGGCGGCGGTGCCGGAGGCGGCCGTGTACCGCATCAGCTCCCGCAGCTGGGACAGGGTGGACGCGGAGAGCGTGCGCGAGGCCGTGGCCCGCTTGCGCTTGCCGGTGTCCGGGGAGACCAGGTAGGGCTGGTGGAAGGTGCCCGCCCGGACGGTCGCGGCCACCGACGCCATGTTGAGCGGGTTCATCCGGACCCCGCCCTGGCCGATGAGCGAGGCGGCCTTCTGCGCGGCCGACTGCACCGGCACCGCGCCGTCGAAGGACGGCACCCCGATCGACCAGTCGTCCCGCGCCAGCCCGAACACCTCTTGGGCCTGCCGGGTCAGGTCGTCGTCCTTCAGCTTGCCCGCCTGGCTGATGAAGGCCGTGTTGCAGGAGCGGGCGAAACTCGCCTTGAAGGTGCCGCCCTTGATCTCGAAGTCGTCGTCGTTGTGGAACGTCCAGCCGCCGTAGCTGAACGTCTTGGGGCACGGGTGCTCCTTGTCCACGGCCGCCAGCTTCTTGTCGAGCAGCAGCGAGGCGGTGATCACCTTCATCGTGGAGCCGGGCGCCAGGGAGCCCTGGAGGGCGGTGTCGAAGCCGTGGCCGCTGTTGGCCACCGCGAGTATCTCGCCGGTGGACGGGCGCAGCACCACGACCGAGGCGCGGGCCCGCCCGGCGACCTGCTGCTCGGCGGCCGACTGGAGCGCCGGGCTCAGGGTGGTGCGCACCGTGCCCGGGGTGCCCTTGCTCAGTTCGACGAGGGTCTTGTCCGCCAGCTTGCCCTTCTTCGACGCGGCGCCGCGCACCACGCGCAGCTCGACGCCCGCCCGGCCGCCCGCCGTCTTCCCGAACTTCTCCCGCAGCCCGTCCAGGACCGAGCCCAGCGACGGGTACGCGGCCGTGGTGAGCGCGCCGCCGTCCCGGTCCAGGGCTTTGACCGGCGGGGTGCCGGACGCCCCGGTGACGAGGGTGTCGCCGTCCTTCAGGTCCGGGTGCACGACGGCCGCGTGCCAGTCGACGACGGGTATGCCGTCCGCCGCCCGGCGCACCACGGTCAGCGCGCTGTCGTACGCCAGCGGCTTGCTCACGCCCTGGTAGGAGACCGTCGCCTTCACGGAGAACGGCACCGTGCCGCCGCGCGGGGTGCCCTGGGTCAGGGTGACGTCCTTGAGGCGGGCGTCCTTGGCGTATCCGGCGAGCAGCGCCGAGGCCGCGGCGGAGTCGGTGGTCGAGGCGGCCGCCTCGGTAGCCCGGCCCTGCTGCCAGGAGGTGAGGAACCGCCCGGCCGTGGTCTGGACCTCCAGCGCCGTCACGGGCCCGGTCCGCACCTTCTTGTGGGCGCCGGCCGCCGACGTGGTGCGGCCCTCGGCCTCGGCGCCGCCGCCGGAGAGCGTGTAGGCGCCGACCGCCGCGCCGCCCACGACCACGGCGACCACACCGCCGACCACCGCGGGCCGCGTTCTGCGCCGCTCGGCGACGCGCCTTCTCCTGCCCACTGGCTTCCGTCCTCCGCGCTGCCGGGCCCCGCCGCGCCGCCCGCGCTGCCGTGGCCGCCGTCGTCGTCCTGTCGTCCCCGTGGTGTCGTGCTGCCGTGCGACGGCAGTACTGCCGTACTGCCGTACTGCCGTACTGAGACACGCCCGGACCACCCTAGGGTCCGGGTCCGTCGCGGTGGCCGACTCGGACCGTCCGTAGCCAACCTGCGACATACGGCGTCGGGGCGCACGCCGGACGGGGCAGTGGAGGTGCGCGGCGGCCCTTCCGGGAAGGGCGGACCGGGCGGCGGAGGTGCCTCAGCCCGCCGCGCGCAGCACCGCCGCGACGATCGGACCGGCCGCGTCGCCGCCGTGGCCGCCCTCCTGCGTCATGGCCGCCGCCGCGACGTCGTTGCGGTACCCGGTGAACCAGCTGTTGGACTTGGCCTGCCCGTCGACCTCGGCGGAGCCGGTCTTCGCGCCGATGCTGCCGCTCAGCCCGGCCATCGCGGCGGCGCCGGTGCCGCTGGTGGCGGTGCGGTTCATCATCTGCCGCAGCTGGGTGACGGTGCTCGCGGGAAGGCCCTTGGCCGTGGCCAGTTCGCGGTCGTCGAGACCGGCGGAGACCAGGACGGGCTGGTGGAAGCCGCCCGTGATCGCGGTGGCCGTCACCGAGGCCATGTTCAGCGGGCTCATCTGCACCCGGCCCTGGCCGATCAGGTTGGCCGCCCGGTCCGGGCCGTCGACGGCCGGCACCGAGCCGTCGAAGGACGGGATGCCGGTCTTCCAGTTGTCCTGGCCGAGCCCGAAGCGGTCCTGGGCCTCCCGGGTGAGGGAGTCGGACTTCAGCTTGGGGGTGAACTTGATGAAGGCGGTGTTGCAGGAGCGGGCGAAGCTGTCCGAGAGGGTGGCGTGCTCGTCGGGCTGCATGTTCTTGAGATTGTGGAAGGTCTGGCCCTCCCACAGCACGTCCGGCAGACAGGGCGCGGGGCCGCTCGCCTTGGTGAGGCCGTTGTCGATGAGGGCGGCGGCGGTGACGATCTTCATGGTGGACCCCGGCGCCAACTGGCCCAGGAACGCCGCGTTGAAGCCGTCCGCGCGGTGGTTGGCGACCGCCAGCACCTCACCGGTGGACGCCTGGACGGCCACGACGGAGGACTCGGCGAACTTGTCCACCGCCTTCTCGGCCGCCGCCTGGGCGCTCGCGCTGAGCGTCGTGCGCAGCTTGCCCGGCTTGCCCTTGGCGAGGGTGATGAGCGGGGTCTCGGCCGCGTTGGTGTCGGCGTGGTGGATGCTCAGCTCGACGGACGGGGAACCGCCCGCCTTGTCGCCGTACTTCGACCGCAGTGCGTCCAGGATCGGGCCCAGGGAGGGGTACTTGTCCTTCGTGAGAACGTTGCCATGCCGGTCGACGGCCTCGATGGGCGGCGCGGTGGAGTCACCGGTGACGAGTGTGTCGCCCTTCTTCAACTGCGGGTGCACGAGGACCGGTTGCCAGTCGACGAGCGCCCGGTGGCTGGTCTCGCCGCGCACCACGGACAGCTTGCTGCTGTAGGCGAGCGGTGCGGTCTTCCCGCCGTAGGAGACGGTGGCCTTGACCGAGAAGGGCACGGTGGTGCCGATGGCGGCCCCGGGCGCGATCTGCACATCCGTGATGTGCGCCTCGCGCCCGTAGGAGGACAGCAACTGCTGTGCGTCCTGAGGGAAGTTGGTGTACGAGGCGGCCTTCGTCGCGTCGCCCTTCTCCCAGGCCGCGAAGAACTTCGACGTGGTGTCCTTCACCTCGTCCCGCGTCGGCGGCCCCGTCCGCGCGGGCGCCGGCCCGCTCGCGGTCGCGTCCCCCTCCAGCGCCGAGACGATCGTGTACCCCCCGTACACCGCCCCGCCCACCAGCACCACGCAGACCCCGCCCACCACGGCGGCCTTGGTCCCCTTGCGCATCACCGCGCTCCTCCCCGTCCCTCCCATGGCGCCTTCGCCCGCGCGGGCTTTCTTGAACGCGTTCAAAGGCGATGCGTGCCTCGAACTCTATGCGGAACCGAAGCCTACGGCGGCGCCTGTTGCCGGATGGTGTCCGAAGAGAGATCAGCTGTTCCGGGCAGATCCAGGTATGGGGGTACATGGGGAGGGGGCCCGCTGGAGTGGTCTCTCTGTCCGGTCGGCGCGTTAGATTCCCCGGGCAATGGGTGATGCGCCCGTCACGTCATCGGTCCGTGGCGGGCCGGCGAAGGCGCACGCTCGCCGGGAACCCCGGGCTGTGCACCTCCACCCGCGGCGAGGTCTTCTCCTTGAACCACTTCACCCGTACGAGCCACTCCTCGTCCGACCGCCCGTAGAGGATCGCGTTGGTCACCAACTCGGAATGCTCTGCGGTCACAGGGGCCGGCATCGTTGCCGAGGGTGAGCGAGAAGCAGTTCGCGCAACTGGAGGCGGAGCCGGCCAAGGGGCCGGCCGCGCACGGCCGGGACGACCAGCGGTGGGCCCGGTGCCGGATCAAGACCGTGATCGGCTGGCGCTTCCACCCGGCCTGCACCATCCAGGGGGTGCGCGAGCTGCTGGTCAGCAACGGCTGGTCCTGCCAGGTCCCGGCCCGACAGGCGATGGAGCGGGACGACGAAGCCGTGGTCGGCTGGGCGAAGGAGACCTGGCCCTGCGCGGAGGACTCGCGGGGGCCCGTGGAGCATGGGTCGTCTTCGAGGGCGAGGCCGGATTCCCGATGGGGTCTGGCTCAGGGTTCGTGCAGCAGTGACTGAGCGTCGCGAGCCGGGAGGCGGCTGCCTCGGCGGCGGGGGCTGGATGTGATACGAGTGCCGTCCGTACGGGGCCAGTTCCGGGTGGGGCGGTCAGTATCGCCGACGGCGGCGTCGGCGAGGCGCCGGCAGGGCCGCCGCCGTGGGCGTGAGGCCCTCCAAGAGCCGCCGGTAGGCGTCCGGGTCCCGCTCGAAGTCCGTCCCGGCTGCGATGGCGGCCCGGTCGGCGTCCTGCCCCCGGAGCAGGTCGACCGATGTCTGCGCGAACCGCTCCCACAGACCGTGCCGTTCGGCGTCGGCCACCAGTCGGCGCAGCGCGGTGACCGCCGCCTCGGCGTCGGCGCGGGCGGCCGGTCCGGCCTGGAGCCTGTTCCGCAGCCCGGCGGCGGGGGCCGCCTCCCCGAGCAGCGGGCGCAGCCGGTTCGCGAGGTCCCGGGCGTCCGCCGCCGCCCTGCGTGCCTGCGGCCCGGCCTCCCGCAGAACCCAGAGGGAGCGGACCAGTTCGGGGTCAGGTGCCGCGTCGAGCGACCCGTGGCGCTCGGCATCCCGCACCGCGTCCACGGCCCGCGCGTAGTCCTCGGCCGCCCACCCGGCAGCCTCGGCGAGCCGGGTCGCGCGACGCACGAGCCGGGCCTCCACGCCGAGGACCCGGGGGAGGGCGCGGAGGTTGCCGCCGACCATCCCGATCAGGATGAGCAGCAATCCCAGCAGCAGGAGGGTGTCCGAGGTGGTGAAGTCCTCCTCCGAGGAGGCTTTCAAATCGTCCAGGTCCCCCCGGTTCGGCCCTTCCGTGAACATGAACCCGGACTCCCAGCCGTAGCCCCGGCTGTCCTGGAAGTTCGGTGCCTTGAGAATGTCGCTCCGGCCGGCGTCGCAGTGGTACGGCCCCTCCCGCGTCTTCTTCTCATACGGGTCGCTCCACTGGACCCGGCAGGTGCCGTCAGCCTTCTCATCGACCACCGCCAAGTCGATCTGACGCGTCGCGGGCAGCTCCGGATCCGACCCGGTCGCGTACAGCCACGCCGAACACGCGAAGAGCATGAGACCGGCCGTCAGAACCCAGCGGAAGAACGGTATGTGCCTCATGTCGTCATCCCCCCACCGGCAGCCTCGCACGGCGTATGCAGGTGATCCAGAGGCTGGCTCCGGCAGCGTACCGCTGCTGTCCCTGCCGGGGTCCGGCAGCGGCCGCTGATGGCCAACAGTGACCACGAGGGCGCGGCCGGCCGTCGCAACCCCCGTGATGTGTCCGCCCAGCTACACCCACGTATCCAGCCACATCCGCGCCCGCCAGTCGTCGATCGGGATCGCCGTGCCCGTGTACAGGGGCCAGAAGTAGATGAAGTTCCAGGCGATGAGGAGGACGAGGACTCCCGCGCCGGTGGCGCCGGCCACGCGGCGGGTGTCGGTGGCGGTGGGGGGGCCGAGGAGGGCGCCGACGAGGTAGGTGACGGCGAGGCAGAGGAAGGGGACGAAGACGACGGCGTAGAAGAAGAAGATGGTGCGTTCCTGGTAGAGGAACCAGGGGAGGTAGCCCGCGGCGACGCCGCAGGCGATCGCGCCCGCGCGCCAGTCGCGGCGGAAGAACCAGCGCCACAGGACGTACACGAGCGCGGCGCAGGCCGCCCACCACAGCATCGGGGTGCCGAGGGCGAGGACCTCGCGGGCGCACTTGTCGCCGGCGTCGGCCGGGCAGCCGGCGGTGCCGGGGGAGGGGGACTCGTAGAAGTAGGAGACCGGGCGGCCGTCGACGAGCCAGCTCCACGGGTTGGACTGGTAGGTGTGCGGCGAGGACAGGCCGACGTGGAACTTGTAGACCTCGTGCTCGTAGTGCCACAGGCTGCGCCACCAGTCCGGGAAGAGCCAGGACCAGGAGCTGCCGCGGCCGTCGGTGGCCGCCCAGTTGCGGAAGTAGCCGCCGGTGCCGTCGGTGGGGGAGAAGATCCAGCCCGCCCACGACCAGATGTAGGTGACGACCGCGACCGGCACCGTGGAGAGGAAGGCCCAGCCCAGGTCCAGGCGGAGGACGGCGCGGTAGGGGCTGCGGGCCCCGGCCGTGCGGCGGGCGGCGACGTCCCACAGCACGGTCATCACGCAGAACGCGGCCATGACGTACAGGCCGTTCCACTTGGTGCCGATGGCCAGGCCCAGCATCAGGCCCGCCAGCCAGCGCCAGGGGCGCGCGCCGAGGCGGAGGGTGTCCGCGACGTCCGCGTCGGGCCGGGCGCGGCCGTCCGCGCCGACCGGCAGCGCGGCGGCCAGTCTCGCGCGGGCCCGGTCCCGGTCGGCCAGCAGGCAGCCGAAGGCGGCGAGCACGAAGAACATCAGCACCCCGTCGAGCAGCGAGGTGCGGCTCATCACGAAGTGCAGTCCGTCCACCGCCATCAGCGTGCCCGCCAGGCAGCCGAGGAAGGTGGAACGGAACAGCCTGCGGCCGATCCGGCACAGCAGCAGCACCGAGAGCGTGCCCAGCAGCGCGGTCATGAAGCGCCAGCCGAACGGGTTGAACCCGAACATCAGCTCGCCCAGCCCGATCACGTACTTGCCGACCGGCGGATGCACGACGTACGCCGCGTCGGCGGGCACGGGGACATGGCCGCCGCTGCCGAGGATCAGGTCGTTGGCGTTCTTGTCCCAGTTGACCTCGAAGCCGCGGTGGACGAGCGCCCAGGCGTCCTTGGCGTAGTACGTCTCGTCGAATATCACCGCCTTCGGGCTGCCCAGGTTCCAGAACCGCAGCACCCCGGCGAACAGCGTGACCAGCAGCGGGCCGCCCCACTCCGACCAGCGGGCCAGGCGCGCGCCGGTGGCGAGCGGGACGCCGAGGGCCGACCACAGCCGTGCGCCGGGCCGGGCGAACGGCGGCACCAGGCGCTCGCGCACGTCGGCTGCGGGCCCCGTCGGCTCCCCCGTGCGGCCGAAGCGGCGCAGCCGCCGCTGCCACTCGGGGCGCCGGTCGTCCGGGGCCAGGTCCTGCCGGGGGTCCGTGGAGGACGCGGTACTGGTCACCGCGCCATCGTAGGGAACCGCGCTGTGCGAGTCCCGTGCATGGGCTCCGCCGGGCGTACGCGGTGCCCCGGGGAGGGGCCTCCGGCGGGCGGGCGAGGGGCGGTCGCCGTGCTTGAGAGGATGGGGGCGTGACAGGAACCCTTGTGTTGGCCGGCACCCCCATCGGCGACGTCCAGGACGCGCCGCCCCGGCTCGCCGCGGAGCTGGCCGAGGCGGATGTGATCGCCGCCGAGGACACCCGGCGGATGCGCCGCCTCGCCCAGGCGCTCGGCGTGACCCCGCGCGGGCGTGTCGTGTCGTACTTCGAGGGCAACGAGTCCGCCCGCACCCCGGAGCTGGTCGAGGAGCTGACCGGCGGGGCGCGGGTGCTGCTGGTGACGGACGCGGGCATGCCCTCCGTGTCCGACCCGGGCTACCGGCTGGTCGCGGCGGCCGTCGAGCGGGACGTCCGGGTCACCGCGGTGCCCGGACCGTCCGCGGTGCTCACCGCGCTGGCGCTGTCCGGGCTGCCGGTGGACCGGTTCTGCTTCGAGGGGTTCCTGCCCCGCAAGGCGGGCGAGCGGCGCTCACGGCTGCGGGAGGTCGCCGCCGAGCGGCGCACCCTCGTCTTCTTCGAGTCCACGCACCGCATCGAGGACACCCTCGCGGCGATGGCCGAGGAGTTCGGCGCCGACCGGCGGGCCGCCGTCTGCCGGGAGCTGACCAAGACCTACGAGGAGGTCAGGCGCGGCGGGCTCGGCGAGCTGGCCGCCTGGGCGGTGGAGAACGGCGGGGTGCGCGGCGAGATCACCGTCGTGGTCGAGGGCGCGCCCGAGACCGGTCCTGCGGAGCTCGGCGCCGAGGAGCTGGTGCGGCGGGTGCGGGTCCGCGAGGAGGCGGGCGAGCGGCGCAAGGAGGCCATCGCGGCGGTCGCCGCCGAGGCCGGGCTGCCCAAGCGCGAGGTGTTCGACGCGGTGGTGGCGGCCAAGCACTCCGGCTGAGGTCCCCGAAGGGACACCCGCAGGGAAAGGCGGGGCCGAAGGGGCCTGTGGGGCGGCGGCGCGGTGCGCGCGGTTCGGTTGCGCCGGGTGAAGCGTGTGGACGCGTCTTGACGGCAGCGGTGCTGAGAGATCTTGCTCACACCCCCTCTGAGCAGGGCGTATCTCCCATGAGCGCGCGCCCCATGTGGGAGTAAAGCGGCGTTTCGGGAATGCAAAGCGAGACCGGCCGTTCAGGGGAGCCTTGGGCAAGCAACCCCCAAATCGGATCCAACACTCGACAGGCCCGGTGCGTTCACGCTGGTGGAGGCGTCAACTGGAGGGAGGGACGCACCGTCCCATCGTCCAGCGGACACGAGGAGCTGGCATGAGCGAGATCGCAGGACAGACCGGCCACCGCGGTACGGCCACCGCCGTCGTCAACGAGTCGTACTCCTTCGCCTGCATGCGCTGCGGGCACGGCTGGGAACAGTCGTACGAGATAGAGCACCACACGGACGCCGACGGCGGCGAGTTCGTGCTGTATGTGGCGGAAGGCCGGGTCGTGCCGTCGCCGCTGACGAGGCCCACCTGCAAGAACTGCGACGGGCACGTCGTGCGCATCATGGGCGCCGGGCGGGTCTCGTCCGCGCAGAGCCATCTGCACGAGCGTGAGCACCACCACCGTCAGCAGCAGGCCGAGTCCGTGGCCGAGTCCGCGCCCGGGGAGGAGGCGGCGGACCGGAAGCCGGACGGGGACGGCCAGGGGCACGCGGCCGGTCACGAGCACCACTGGCACCTGTCCGATCTGCTGCACCCGTTCCACCGCAAGGCCGGCTGACGGCACCGGCGCCCGGGAGGGGCGCACGCTGCCGGATCCGCGACGGCACGCCCCTTTCGTAGGATCGGGGCATGTCCTCCAAAGCCCATGGCGGTGACACCGGCGAAGCCCACCGCGGCAATGCCGACAAGAACGCCGCGCCCCCGCTCCCCGAGCCGCTGCGGATACCGGTCGCCGACTCCCACACCCACCTCGACATGCAGTCCGGCACGGTCGAGGAGGGGCTGGCCAAGGCCGCCTCGGTGGGGGTGACCACGGTCGTCCAGGTCGGCTGCGACGTGAACGGCTCGCGCTGGGCCGCCGAGACGGCCGCGGCGCACGCGAACGTCCACGCGGCGGTCGCCCTCCATCCCAACGAGGCGCCCCGGATCGTCCACGGCGACCCGGACGGCTGGTCCCGGCAGGGCGCGCGGCGGCCGGGCGGGGACGCCGCCCTCGACGAGGCGCTCGCCGAGATCGACCGGCTGGCGGCGCTGCCCCAGGTCAAGGGCGTGGGCGAGACCGGCCTCGACTTCTTCCGCACCGGCCCGGCGGGCGTCGCCGCGCAGGAGCGGTCCTTCCGCGCCCACATCGAGATCGCCAAGCGGCACGGCAAGGCGCTCGTCATCCACGACCGGGACGCCCACGCCGATGTGCTGCGCGTCCTCAAGGAGGAGGGCGCCCCCGAGCGGACGGTGTTCCACTGCTACTCGGGCGACGCGGAGATGGCCGAGGTGTGCGCCCGCGCGGGCTACTTCATGTCCTTCGCGGGCAACGTCACCTTCAAGAACGCCCAGAACCTCCGGGACGCCCTCGCCGTCGCCCCGCAGGAGCTGGTCCTGGTGGAGACCGACGCGCCCTTCCTCACCCCGGCGCCCTACCGCGGCCGGCCCAACGCGCCCTATCTGGTGCCGGTGACGGTGCGTGCGATGGCCGCCGTGCGCGGCACCGACGAGGACACGCTGGCCACGGCGCTCGCCGCCAACACCGCCCGCGCCTTCGGCTACTGACGCCGCGGGCGCGCACCGGCGCGCACCGGTACCCGCTGTGCACTGTGCGTAGTCGCGTCGCTTTGGAGAGTGACGGGTGCTCCGCTAGGTTCTGTGGGCCCGATCAGGTACCGGGGCCCGGCCGCCCCGGGCCCGGACCTCGGCCTCCAGGAGTGTGTCGGTGTGAGCAGATCGCCGTACGAGACGTACGAGGCGTACGCGCGGTACGAGGAGACGTACGGGACGACGTACGCGCCCTACGCGCCCTACGAGACATACGCGCCATACGGACACGGAGCGTCAGGGACGTACGGGACGGCCGTTCTGCCCGAGGAGACCCCGGAGACCCGGGAGGCCCCGGAGACCCCGCCCCCGCCTCCCTACCAGGACACCTACCGGCCCGCCTACGAAGTCGCCGCCGAGCGGTCCGGGGCCCGGCGGTCCGCCGTGCGGCCGGTGCTGCCCCGGCAGGTGACCGGTCCGGCCGCACCCGTTGTGCAGGGCGGCACCGGCGGGCGCCGACGGGCGCGGCGGCGCGCGCCGCGGCCCGCGCGGCTGCCGGAGACCGGAGGGCTGCGCAGGCTCCTGCCGCAGGCGCTGGTGGTCGCGTTCCTGGCCGGGGGCACCACCGCGTTCGTCGCCCACGACAAGGCGGTCGAGCTCGACGTCGACGGCAGCCCGCGCAATCTGCACACCTTCGCCGACGACGTGACGGAACTCCTCGCCGAGGAGGGCCTGCGGGTCGGCGCGCACGACAGCGTGGCCCCGGCCCCCGGTACGGCACTCGGCAGCGGTGACGCCGTCGAGGTGCGGTACGGGCGCCCGGTACGGCTCACGCTGGACGGGCAGCGGCACGCGGCGTGGACGACCGCGCGCACGGTCGGCGGAGCGCTCAGGGAGTGGGGGGTGCGCGCGGAGGGCGCGTATCTGTCGGCGGCACGCTCCCAGCGCATCGGACGCACCGGGCTCACGCTCGACGTCCGCACCGAACGCGCCGTCACGGTCATGGCGGACGGCCGCCCGCGCACCGTCCGCACCAACGCGGCGACCGTGCGGGAGGCGGTCGAGGAGGCCGGGGTCACGCTGCGCGGCCAGGACACCACCTCCGTCCCGCAGGACAGCTTCCCGCGCGACGGGCAGACGGTCACCGTGCTGCGGATCACCGGCGGACGGGAGGTGCGCGAGGAGCAGATCCCGTTCGTCGTGCGCCGGGTCGCCGACCCCGGGCTCTTCCGCGGCACCGAGGTCGTGGAGCGCGCCGGGCGGCCCGGGGTGCGCCGGGTCACGTACTCCCTGCGCAGCGTCAACGGCGTACGCCAGCGGCCGCGGCAGATGGGGTCGGAGGTGGTGCGCGCCCCGCGCACGCAGCTCGTGAAGGTCGGCACACGGCCGCATCCGCCGACGGTGCGCGGCGCCGACGGGCTGGACTGGCAGGGGCTCGCGCAGTGCGAGTCGGGCGGCCGCCCGGACGCGGAGGACCCGTCCGGCACGTACGGCGGCCTGTACCAGTTCGACCAGGACACCTGGCACAGCCTCGGCGGCGACGGCCGTCCCCAGGACGCCCCGGCCGAGGAGCAGACGTACCGCGCCAAGAAGCTCTACGTGCAGCGCGGCGCCGCCCCCTGGCCGCAGTGCGGGGACCGGCTGCGGCCTTAGGTCCTGTCGTCAAATTCCCGCCTGCCCCGCGACGCCATGCACGCTCCCCCAAGCTCTTCGAGCAGGGGGGACCCCCACTCGCCGCACCGGGCCCGGACCCGAGTACGTCCAGTACGCGGGTCAGGACCCGGCACTCCCCCGAGCTCTTCGAGCAGGGGGGACCCCCAGAGCACGCACCTGACGCCGCGAGGCCCGCCCTCCGGGCGGACGACGGCAATTTGACGACAGGCCCTAGGCGACCGGCCGCGTCGCCCGAAGGCCCCGGGTGC
Source organism: Streptomyces sp. PsTaAH-124 (assembly GCF_000373685.1). Taxonomy (NCBI): domain Bacteria; kingdom Bacillati; phylum Actinomycetota; class Actinomycetes; order Kitasatosporales; family Streptomycetaceae; genus Streptomyces; species Streptomyces sp. PsTaAH-124. The sequence goes on from NZ_KB892166.1 coordinate 80,490, forward strand.
GGGCGGCGGCAGACGGAGCAGGTGGCCGCGCCCCGTACCCTGGTGCGGTGAGCAGCCCCCTCCCCGACGCCCTGCTGGGCCCCGCCGACATCCGCGAGCTGGCGGCGGCCCTCGGTGTCCGCCCCACCAAGCAGCGCGGCCAGAACTTCGTGATCGACGCGAACACGGTCCGCCGTATCGTCCGCACCGCCGACGTCACCTCCGAGGACGTGGTCGTCGAGGTCGGGCCGGGGCTCGGCTCGCTCACGCTGGGGCTGCTGGAGGCCGCCGACCGGGTCACCGCCGTCGAGATCGACGACGTGCTGGCCGCCGCGCTGCCCGCGACCGTCGCCGCCCGGCTGCCCGAGCGCGCCGGCCGGTTCGCGCTGGTGCACTCCGACGCGATGCACGTCACCGAGCTGCCGGGGCCCGCCCCGACCGCGCTGGTGGCGAACCTGCCGTACAACGTCGCCGTGCCCGTGCTGCTGCACATGCTGGAGACCTTCCCGAGCATCGAGCGCACCCTCGTCATGGTGCAGGCCGAGGTCGCCGACCGGCTCGCCGCCGCCCCCGGCTCGAAGGTGTACGGGGTGCCGTCCGTCAAGGCGAACTGGTACGCCGAGGTCAAGCGGGCCGGTGCCATCGGCCGCAATGTCTTCTGGCCCGCGCCGAACGTCGACAGCGGCCTGGTGTCCCTGGTCCGCCGTGCCGAGCTGCCGAAGACCACCGCGACCAGGCGGGAGGTGTTCGCCGTCGTCGACGCGGCCTTCGCACAGCGCCGCAAGACCTTGCGGGCAGCGCTCGCCGGGTGGGCCGGGTCCGCCGCGGCGGCGGAGGCGGCGCTGGTGGCGGCCGGGGTGTCGCCGCAGGCGCGCGGCGAGTCGCTGACCGTGGCGGAGTTCGCGCGCATCGCGGAGCACGGGCCGCGGGCGCCGCGTCCCGAGCGGCAGCCCGAGTAACGAACCGTCCGGCAGTACGGGCGGCGCCCCGAGCGACGGCCCGCGGAACACAAGGAGCCCGGAAACCAGTGAGCGTCACCGTCCGCGTCCCCGCCAAGGTCAACGTCCAGCTCGCGGTGGGCGCGGCCCGCCCCGACGGCTTCCACGACCTGGCGAACGTCTTCCTGGCCGTCGGCCTGTACGACGAGGTCACCGCCACCGAGGCCGACGAGCTGCGCGTGACCTGCGCGGGCCCGGACGCCGGCCAGGTCCCGCTGGACCGTACGAACCTGGCCGCCCGCGCCGCCGAGAAGCTCGCCGAGCGGTACGGCCGCGACCCCGGCGTCCATCTGCACATCGCCAAGGACATCCCGGTGGCCGGCGGCATGGCGGGCGGCAGCGCGGACGGCGCGGGCGCCCTGCTGGCCTGCGACGTGCTGTGGGGGACCGGCGCCTCCCGCGACGAACTGCTCGACATCTGCGCCGAACTCGGCAGCGACGTGCCCTTCAGCCTGGTCGGCGGCGCCGCGCTGGGCACCGGGCGCGGGGAGCGGCTGACGGCGCTGGAGGTGGGCGGCACCTTCCACTGGGTCTTCGCCGTCGCCGACGGCGGGCTGTCCACCCCGGCGGTCTACGGCGAGTTCGACCGCCTCAACGAAGGCGTGCGGATCCCGGAACCGGTCGCCTCCGACGCCCTCCTGGCCGCCCTCGCCAAGGGCGACCCGCACGCCCTCGCCGCCACCCTGGCCAACGACCTCCAGCCCGCCGCCCTCTCCCTGCGCCCGTCCCTCGCCGCCACCCTGGCCGCCGGCCGCGCCGCCGGGGCCCTGGCCGGCCTGGTCTCCGGCTCGGGCCCCACGACGGCCTTCCTGGTCCCCGACGAGCAGACCGCCGCCCGCGTCGCCGACGCCCTCCTCGCCTCGGACACCTGCCGCGCCGCCCGGGTCACGCGGTCCCCGGCGGCGGGAGCCGTGCTGGTGTGAGGGGGCTCAGATCCGGTCGAAGGCTGTCAGGTCGATCTCGATGTCATAGGGCACGGTGACTTTGATCTGGTCCCGGTGCATCCCCATGTGCACGTACGACCTGGTGAGGGGGTCGATCTCGTAGACATGGACGACCGGGCCTCCTCCGCTGCCGCCTCGTTCGACGCGCCAGTAGTTGGGGATTCCCGCTGACGCGTACTTGTAAGGCTTGGTCGTGCGGTCGCGGGACTCGGACTCCGGGGAGACGACTTCGACAGCGAGGACCACGTCCTCGGCCTTGTACCGCGTCCTGTCGGTTCCCGCTCCTGCGGCGCGGAGCACGCTGACGTCGGGTTCGGGCGCGTTTCGATCGTCCAGTACCACGGTCATCTCACGCCGGACCCGCAGATCCTCCGGGGCGGTACGGCGCAGCCCGGTCACCAGCAGGTCGATGACGACGGTGTGGAACTCCCGCTGCGGACTCACGAAGATCAGGCTCCCGTCGAGCAACTCGGTGTGCGGCGGGAGTCCGTGCAGAGTGAACAGGTCGTCCACGGTGTAGCCGTCCAGCGGTGGCAGCGGCCAGTGGCCGTACTGCTGCACAGGCTCGGCAGTCATAGTTCCTCCCATGAGCGGGATCCTGCTGTCTGCGTCACCACCGTAGCCGTCCGTTCCCGGTCAGGTCATCACGAAGAGTGAGGACACTCCCACGCTCCGGCCCCCGTTCCGCAGGCCCTACGCTTGACAGTCGATCCATCCCCCCGGGCAGGAGTGAAATGGCCGTCAATCTGGTCAATGTCGAGAACGTCAGCAAGGTGTACGGAACGCGTGCGCTGCTCGACGGGGTGTCGCTCGGCGTGTCCGAAGGGGACCGGATCGGGGTCGTCGGGCGCAACGGGGACGGCAAGACGACGCTGATCAGGATGCTGGCCAAGGCGGAGGAGGCCGACTCCGGGCGGGTCACGCACGCGGGCGGGCTGCGGCTCGGCGTGCTCACGCAGCACGACTCGCTGGACCCGGAGGCGACCGTGCGGCACGAGGTCATCGGGGACCTCGCCGACCACGAGTGGGCGGGCAACGCGAAGATCCGCGATGTGCTGACCGGGCTGTTCGGCGGGCTCGACCTGCCGGGCTTCCCCAAGGGTCTGGACACCGTGATCGCCCCGCTCTCCGGCGGTGAGCGCCGCCGGATCGCGCTGGCCAAGCTGCTCATCGAGGAGCAGGACCTGCTCGTCCTGGACGAGCCCACCAACCACCTCGACGTCGAGGGCATCGCCTGGCTCGCCGCCCATCTGCGCGAGCGCCGCTCCGCGCTGGTGTGCGTCACCCACGACCGCTGGTTCCTCGACCAGGTCTGCACCCGCATGTGGGACGTGCAGCGCGGCACCGTCTACGAGTACGAGGGCGGCTACTCCGACTACGTCTTCGCGCGCGCCGAGCGCGAGCGCATCGCCGCCACCGAGGAGACCAAGCGGCAGAACCTGGTCCGCAAGGAGCTGGCCTGGCTGCGCCGCGGCGCCCCCGCCCGTACGTCCAAGCCGCGCTTCCGGGTGGAGGCCGCCAACGAGCTGATCAAGGACGTGCCGCCGCCGCGCGACAGCAGCGAGCTGATGAAGTTCGCGTCGTCCCGGCTGGGCAAGTCCGTCTTCGACCTGGAGGACGTGACCATCCAGGCCGGGCCCAAGGTGCTCCTCGAACACGTCACCTGGCAGCTCGGCCCCGGCGACCGCATCGGCCTGGTCGGCGTCAACGGCGCGGGCAAGACCTCCCTGCTGCGGGCCATGGAGCAGGCGGCGCGCACCGAGGGTGAGGCGCAGCCCGCGGGCGGCCGGATCGCCGTCGGCCGGACCGTCAAGCTGGCCTACCTCTCCCAGGAGGTCGCCGAACTCGACCCGTCCTTGCGGGTGCTGGAGGCCGTGCAGCAGGTCCGTGAGCGCGTCGACCTCGGCAAGGGCCGGGAGATGACCGCCGGACAGCTGTGCGAGACGTTCGGCTTCGGCAAGGAGAAGCAGTGGACGCCGGTCGGCGACCTGTCCGGCGGTGAGCGGCGGCGGCTGCAACTGCTGCGCCTGCTCATGGACGAGCCCAACGTCCTCTTCCTCGACGAGCCCACCAACGACCTCGACATCGAGACCCTGACCCAGCTGGAGGACCTGCTCGACGGCTGGCCCGGCTCGATGATCGTCATCTCCCACGACCGGTTCTTCGTCGAGCGCACCACCGACACGGTGCAGGCGCTGCTGGGTGACGGCACGCTGCGGATGCTGCCGCGCGGCATCGACGAGTACCTGGAGCGCCGCCACCGCATGGAGCAGCAGGCCGCCGCCGCGTCCGCCCCGGCCCCGGCGGCCGGGTCCGCCGCACCCGAGCGGAGCGCCGCCGAACTGCGCGCGGCGAAGAAGGAACTCCAGAAGATCGAGCGGCAGTTGGACCGCGTCTCCGAGAAGGAGAGCACCCTGCACGCCCGGATCGCCGAGCACGCCACCGACTTCGCGAAGGTGGCCGAACTCGACGCCGAGCTGCGCGATCTGGTGGGGGAGCGCGAGGAACTGGAACTGCGCTGGCTCGAACTCGCCGAGGACGCATAGCGGGTGTGACGGCGCACGCGCGCCGTGTGAACGGCGCGTGAAGGCGCGCACGGGCGCGTAACGAGGCCATCACAGGCCGGTTCTCCCTTGGGAACAGGGACGGGTACGGCACGGTGGGGTGTCGGCGGCCAGTGATAGAAAGGGCCGTCCGGACCCTGTCCGGACACGTCCGCGTACGACTCTGCGTCCACCACGGATCTCAGGGCGTGGCTAAAAATCAGTGAACGAGGGGGGAACGCGCTGATGACTCAGCCGCCCAGTCAGCCGCCGCAGGGCGGCTTCGGAGCACCGCCGCCACAGGACGGCGCTTCGCAGCCGCAACCACCGCAGAGCGGCGGGTCCGGCCCCGCGGGCGATCCGCGGCAGGCCACACCCCCGCCTCCGTCCCAGCCGCCGCAGCCGCCCCCGGGCGCGCCGCAGCTGTCGAAGACCCCGCCGCCCTCCGGTCCCCCGCAGCCACCGTCCGGCCCCCCGCAGCCCGCGCCCGGCTACGGCTACCCGCAGCCGCAGCCGGGGTACGGCTACCCGCAGCAGCCCGGCCCGTACGGCCGGCCGGGTCCCTACGGCGCCCAGCCCGGCCCCCACAACGCGCCCACCGTGCCCGGCGGTCCCGCGGCCGGACCGTACGGCCCGCCGCAGCAGCCGGGTCCGTACGGGCAGCAGCCCGGGTACGGCTATCCGCCGCCGCAGTTCCCCGGAGGGCCCGGCACCCCGCCGCCCGGCGGTGGCTCCCGCAACCCCTTCAAGGGCAGGCCCGCGGTGATCATCGGTGCCGCGGTGGCCGCGCTGCTCGTGGTCGGCGGCACCGTGTGGGCCGTCACCGGCGGCGGAGACGGTGACGGCGGCAAGAAGCCGGTCGCGGACAAGAGCGGTGACGCCAAGGCGTCGGGCTCGGCCGCCCCCGCGTCCGACGCCCCGGTCAACCCGGGCGACGGCGAGGGCGCCGGCGGCGGCAAGGACGCGAACGACCTCAACGCCGGCCGCAAGGCGGGCGAGGCCCGGGTGCTCTGGTACAAGGAGGCCCCGGACGCCCCCAACGGCGGCGCCGAGGCCCCCGGCATGTGGATCACCGGCAAGGCGGCGGTGAAGGCGGCGTACAAGCAGGTCTTCGCGTACAACGTCGGCGACGGCAACCCCACCTGGGCCCCGGTCACCTTCCCGCAGAAGATCTGCGCGGTGACCGAGCAGAAGACGGCCGACGACAAGGCCGTCATCGCGTACATGAGCGGCAGCAGCGACCGTGCCAAGTGCAACCAGCTCCAGCAGCTCGACCTGAACACCGGCAAGCTGGGCTGGAAGGCGCAGATCGGCGACGGCGCCCTGTTCGACAGCGCGCTCACCATCGAGCTGTCCGTCACCGGCAAGACGCTGATGGTCGGCCGCTCGCAGTCGGGCGTCGCGTACAACGTGGACACCGGCGCCAAGATGTACGAGAAGAAGCGGTACGGCGAGGCGTGCTTCCCGACCGCGTTCGCGGGCGGCCCGAAGCTGGTCTCGGTCGCCTCCTGCGGGGCGGGCGGCGCCAACGCCCACGACGAGGTGCAGGAGCTCGACCCGGCCACCGGCAGGGCCAGGTGGACGCGGAAGATCCCCAAGGGCTGGACGGTCCAGCGGACCTACTCCGTCGATCCGCTCGTCCTGTACTCGACCGACGAGGACAAGAAGCACTGGAACCTCTCGACCCTGAACAACGACGGTTCGGTGCGCTCGCAGGCCGACGTCAAGGGGACCTTCGCGCCCGAGTGCGGCTGGGCCATCCTCAACCGCGACCTCCAGGGCTGCCAGGGTGTGGCGGCCGACGCCGACACCCTCTACCTGCCCACCAAGGCGACCACCGGGCCCAATGAGATCGTCGCGGTCAACCTCTCCACCGGCAAGGAGAAGTGGCGCGTCAAGTCCCCCTCGGACACCACGATGCTGCCGGTCAGGGCGGAGAACGGACAGCTCGTCGCGTACGTCGAGCCGTCCTACGACCAGGGCGGCCGGGTCGTGTCCCTGCCGACCGCGGGCACGACCCACACCCCGGCCACGCTGCTCCAGAACCCCCAGGGCACCGCGGAGATCGAGAACGGCTTCTTCTCCCGTGACATCGACTGGGTCGACGGCCGGTTCTACCTCTCCACCACCCGCCTGAACGGCAGCGACAAGGCCAAGGAGAAGCTGATGCTCGCCTTCGCCAAGTAGACAGGCGCCCCACCCCCCGGCACGCCGCCCGTGTGCCGGGGGCCGTTCCGGTGCCGTCCTCCTTGTCCCCGTCGTCCCCCGTCGTCCAGAGGTGCATCCGCCCATGACCCAGCCGCCGCCCCCGCCGCCCCAGCAGCCGCCGCACCAGGGCGGGTTCGGCCCGCCCCCCGGCGGGCAGCCCCAGGACCAGCAGCCCGAGCAGCCCGGCTTCGGCGCTCCGCAGCCGCCCCCGCCCACCGCGCCCGGTTTCGGCGCCCCGCAGACGCCCCCGCCCGCCGGTCCGCCGCAGCCCGCGCCCGGCTACGGCTACCCGCAGACGCCCCCGCCGCAGCAGCCCCAGCCCCCGGCGGGCTACGGCTACCCGGCCCCGACGCCCGCCCCGAACACGTACGGCGCACCGCAGCCCGGCTACGGGTACGGCCAGCCGGGGCAGCCCGCTCCCGGGCAGCCCACCCAGCCCGGCTACGGGTACCCCGGACAGCCGCCCGCCGCGACGCAGCCGCAGACCGCGGTGCCGGGCGGCGGCGCGGGCGGCGGCGGGAAGAACAAGCAGCTGCTGATCGTCGTGGCGGCCGTCGCCGCCATCGCGCTGATCGTCGGCGGCGGCGTCTGGTACGCCAAGTCCGGTGACGGCGACGGCAAGCAGGACACCGCGTCCAGCGGCGGCACCACCGGCGGCGACGCGGGCGGCAAGTCCGGCACCGGCACCGGCGGCACCTCGGCCGGCGGCAAGGAGAAGGCCCCCGCCGACACCGCGGCCAAGGTCCTCTACCAGGTGCCGATGCCGGTCGTCACCGACACGGCCGCCACCACCGGCTCCTGGCTCACCGACAAGGTGTACGCCAAGTCCGGGTTCGGCGACATCACCGGCTACGACCCGGCCAAGGGCACCAAGCTGTGGACGCTGAAGCTGCCGGGACCGGTCTGCCAGACCACCCGCCACATCACGGCGGACGGCAGGACGGCGATCCTGTACGAGCCGGCCATGCCGACCAAGGCCAAGCCCTCGCACGGTTGCAGCCAGCTCGCGGTGATCGACCTCACGGCCGGGAAGAAGCTGTGGACCCACGAGGTCAAGTCCGGTGACCAGCCGGTCAACCTCAGCAACGTGACCATCGGCGGCACCACCGTCGCCGTCGGCAGCACCAACGGCGGCGCCGCCTTCACCGTCGCCGACGGCAAGCCGCTGTGGTCCCCCAAGCCGGACGACACCTGCTACGACGCCGGTTACGGCGGCGGCGACAAGCTGGTCGCGGTGCGCAAGTGCGGCACCTACGGCCAGCGCCAGCTGCACATCCAGAGCATCGACCCCACCTCGGGCAAGGTCCTCTCGGACTACAAGCTGGCGCAGGGCATCGAGTACGCGGGCATCGTCTCCACCGACCCGCTCGTCGTCGCGGCCGACCTCGGCGGCGACCACGGCATCTCGGACTTCTTCGCCCTCGACGGCGCCACCGGCAAGCTGCGCTCGCACATCACCGCGCCCGGCGACCAGTACGGCGGCCGCTGCGACGCGATCAGCCGGATCGAGTACTGCTCGGGCATGGTGGTCGGCAACGACCGGCTCTACCTGGGGACCGAGCAGCACGCGGGCAGCGGCGACCACGGCCAGACCAACGAGATCGTCGCGTTCGACCTGGCCACCGGGCGCCAGACCGGCCAGCGCGCGGACGCGGGCGACGGCTACCAGATCTACCCGCTGCGCATGGACGGCGGCGCCCTGCTCGCCTACAAGCGCCCGCCCTACGACAAGGGCGGCCAGGTGGTGAGCATCGACGGCAACAGCTTCAAGGAGACCGTCCTGCTGGAGAACCCGGCCGACCGGGACGTGCGGTCCGCAGAGACCGCCATGTCCCCGGACTACGCGGAGATCCTCTACGGCCGGGGCCGCCTCTACATGTCGGCGGTCTACGCCCACAAGCCGCGTTCGTCGGCCTACGGCAAGGAGTACCTGGCGCTCGTCTTCGGCACGTCCGGCTGACCGGCGCCGCCCGCACGGCCCCGCCCCCCGGTGGTCCGGGGGGCGGGGCCGTGCGCGTACCGGGCCGCGCTCCGGGGGCGCTTCCGCGCGCCGGGTGTTTTCGGCGATCCGGGGCACTTCTCGCCGGTAGGGGCAGCGCGGTACGGGGCGAGCGTGTAGCTTCCGGGGGGAACTGGGGGGTGCCGATGGGAGCGCGGCTCATGGTGGTCGACGACCACCGACTGCTCGCCGAGGCGCTGGCCTCGGCGCTGAAGCTGCGGGGACACCGGGTGCTGGCCGCGGCGGCGCCCGCGGCGGGCGCGGCGGAGCTGGTCATCAGCCGTGCCCCGGAGGTGTGCCTGCTGGGTACGGCGACACCGGCCGAGCCGGGTGCGTTCGACCCCGTCGTGCGGATCAAGCAGGAGCGCCCGCAGGTGGCGGTGGTCGTGCTGGGCCCCGTTCCCTCGCCCCGGGGCATCGCGGCGGCCTTCGCCGCCGGTGCCTCCGGCTATGTCCGGCACGACGAGCGGATAGAGGGCGTCGAGCGGGCGATCACCAAGGCGCGCGCCGGTGAGGCGGCGGTGGCGCCGCAACTGCTCCAGGGCGCCTTCGCCGATCTGCTGAACCCGGCCGCCCAGCCGGACGACGAGGGGCAGCGGCTGCTGGCGGTCCTCACGCCCCGCGAGGTGGAGGTGCTGGTGCGGGTCGCCGAGGGCGAGGACACCCGGCTGATCGCGGCCGGCATGGGCATCGCCCCGAGCACCGCCCGCACCCATGTGCAGCGCGTGCTGATGAAGCTGGGCGTCGGCTCCCGCCTGGAGGCGGCCGCCCTGGCGGCCCGCACGGGTCTGCTGGACCGCGCGGGCCGCACCTGACCTCAGGGCGTCACCCGGTGCCGGTGGCGTCCGGGTCCTCGGGCGCCGCCACCGGCCGCAGCTTCAGCCAGACCAGGAAGAACACCCCGAGGACCAGCATCCCGATCCCGGTCCACAGGTTGATGTTGACGCCCTGCGCCTTGTCGATGGCGGCCTGCGAGTCGGTGAGGCCGGCGATCGTGACGATGACGCCGTAGAGGACGAACAGACCGCCGATGATCCGCCGCAGGTCGAAGATGCGCGCGGCGGTCGCGGACCTGCCCTCCAGCTCGGTCACCTCGCGCTGCACGTCGTGCTCGGAGTAGCCGGTGTGCGGGCCGGAGTGCTCGTTGCGGCCGGGGTTCTGGGGCTGTGACATGGTTTCTCCATCCTCCCGCGGTCAGAACGAGAACGGGATGTAGCAGGCGGCGGCGAGGACGACGGCGCCCCAGCCGAGCAGGGCGGGCCTCCGGTACCAGGCCTCGTCGCCGGGGGCGGCCGCCTCGCTCATGCCGGGCGACCTGGTGCCGTAGACGAGCCCCTGGAGCGCCGCCTCCGGCTTGGGCTTCGTGAACAGCGTGACGGCGACCATGACCACCGCGCCGGCGACGAACCCGGCGATGGCCGAGACGAAGTTGGCGCCCTGGTCGGAGGGGATGTCGATGATCCCCTTCTTGTAGACGACGAAGTAGTTGACCATCGCGGCCGTGGTACCGGCGAGCAGACCCCAGAAGCCGGACTTCATCGACGCGCGCTTCCAGAACATGCCGACGATGAAGACGACGAACATCGGCACGTTGAAGAAGGAGAACAGCGTCTGGAGGTAGCTCATGATGTTCGAGAACGACGAGGCGAGGAACGCGGTGCCGACCGAGGCGAGCACACCGACGGCGGTGATGAGCCGCCCGAACCGCACGTAGTAGGAGTCCTCGCGGTCCTTGACGACGTACTTGGCCCAGATGTCGGTGGTGAACACGGTGTTGAAGGACGACACGTTGGCCGCCATGCCCGCCATGAAGGCGGCGAGCAGGCCGGTGACCGCGATGCCGAGGACGCCGTTGGGCAGCAGTTCCTGCATCAGATAGGGGATCGCGTCGTTGTACTGGAGCCCGGAGGCGGAGCTGCCGATGTTCGGGACCAGCGCGGCGGCGACCAGGCCCGGGATCATCACCAGGAAGACGATGAAGATCTTCGGGAACGCGGCGATCAGCGGGGTGCGCTGGGCCGCGGAGAGGTTCTTCGCGGACAGGGCGCGCTGCACCTCGGCGAAGTTGGTCGTCCAGTAGCCGAAGGAGAGGACGAAGCCGAGGCCGAGCACGATGGTCAGCCAGTTGGCGCCGAGCGGGTTGGCGTGGCCGATGCCGGTGCCGCCCCAGGCGGTGGTGAAGTTCTCCCCGTGGGTGGCGTGCAGCTTGTGGGTCAGGCCGTCCCAGCCGCCGACCTTCTTCAGGCTGAGCACCACCAGCGGGATGAGGGCCGCCAGGATCACGAAGAACTGGAGCACCTCGTTGTAGATCGCGGAGGACAGTCCGCCGAGGGTGATGTACGCCAGCACGAAGAAGCCGGCGACCACGATCGCCACCCACTGCGGCCAGCCGAGCAGCGCCTCGACGACGATCGCGAGGGCGTAGAGGTTCACCCCGGCGATCAGGATGGCCGCGAAGGCGAACAGGATCGAACTCAGCAGGTGCGCGCCGCGGTCGAAGCGCAGCAGCAGGAACTCGGGGACCGAGCGCACCTTGGAGCCGTAGTAGAAGGGCATCATCACCAGGCCGAGGAAGACCATGGCCGGGATGGCGCCGATCCAGTACCAGTGCACGGTGTAGGCGCCGTACTGGGCGCTGTTGGCGGCCATGCCGAGGATCTCGGTGGCGGCCAGGTTGGCGGAGATGAACGCGAGGCCGGTGATCCAGGCGGGCAGTGAGCGTCCGGAGAGGAAGAAGTCGAGGCTGGTCCTCACCGAGCGGCGGGCGGCCAGGCCGATGCCGAGGACGACGACGAAGTAGATGCCGAGGATCGTGTAGTCGAGCGCGTTGGTCGGCAGCCGCAGCTCGGCCGCCAGGTACACGGACGCGCCGGTGGGGGATGTGGGGGTCTGCATGTGAACTCGCTTCGTTGCGCGAACGGATCCAGCGGGGAACCTACGCCTTCGCGTTCAGGAATTGAACACTTTTGTTGGTTGTCTTTGTTTGATTGTGATGTGCGTTCCATGGCGCATCCCGGGGTGCCGCCGGTAGCCTCCAATGGTTGGTTGTGATGTGTTATGTTTGATTATGTTGGGTGGGTGACCGAGTGCCGGGTGCGGCCCGGGGCTCGGACGAACAGGGAGTCCGCCAGTGAAGAAGACCTCGACCCGGCTGGCCGACGGTCGTGAGCTGATCTACTACGACCTGCGGGACGACACCGTGCGCGACGCCGTCGACCGGCGCCCGCTGGAGCCGACCGTCACCACCTCGGAGATCCGCCGGGACCCGCTGCTCGGCGACGCGGTCGCCGTGGCCTCCCACCGCCAGGGCCGCACCTACCATCCGCCGGCCGACGAGTGCCCGCTGTGCCCGACGCGGGGCGAGCGGCTCACCGAGATCCCCGACTCCTCCTACGACGTGGCCGTCTTCGAGAACCGCTTCCCGTCGCTGGCGGGCGACTCGGGCCGCTGCGAGGTCGTCTGCTTCACCTCCGACCACGACGCCTCCTTCGCCGCGCTGAACGAGGAGCAGGCCCGGCTGGTCCTGGACGCCTGGACCGACCGCACCTCGGAGCTGTCCCATCTGCCCTCCGTCGAGCAGGTCTTCTGCTTCGAGAACCGCGGCGCCGAGATCGGTGTGACGCTCGGTCACCCCCACGGCCAGATCTACGCCTACCCGTTCACCACCCCGCGCACCGCGCTGATGCTGCGCTCGCTGGCCGCCCACAAGGACGCCACCGGCGGGGAGAACCTCTTCGACGCGGTCCTCGCCCGCGAACTGGCCGGTGAGCGCGTCGTCCTGGAGACCGCGCACTGGGCGGCCTTCGTGCCGTACGCCGCGCACTGGCCCTACGAGGTGCACCTCTACCCCAAGCGCCGCGTCCCCGACCTGCTCGGCCTGGACGAGGCCGCGCGCACCGAGTTTCCCCAGGTCTATCTGGAACTCCTGCGGCGCTTCGACCGGATCTTCGACGGTGGGGACAGCGGGGAAGGCACCGGAGGCGGACAGCCGACGCCGTACATCGCGGCCTGGCACCAGGCGCCGTTCGGCGCGCTGGAGGAGTTCGACGGCGTGGTCCGCGAGGACTTCGCCCTGCACCTGGAGCTTTTCACTATCCGCCGTACTTCCGGCAAGCTGAAGTTCCTCGCGGGCTCCGAGTCCGGCATGAACGTCTTCATCAACGACGTGCCCCCGGAGCGCGCGGCCCAGCGATTGCGAGAGGTAGCGAGTTGATGAGCGGGAAGTACCTGGTCACGGGTGGTGCGGGTTACGTCGGAAGCGTGGTCGCCCAGCATCTGCTGGAGGCCGGCCACGAGGTCGTCGTCCTCGACAACCTCTCGACGGGCTTTCGCGCGGGCGTGCCCGCCGGAGCCGCCTTCGTCGAGGGCGACATCCGCGACGCCGCCAAGTGGCTCGACCCCTCCTTCGACGCGGTGCTGCACTTCGCGGCGTTCTCGCAGGTCGGCGAGTCGGTGGTGAAGCCGGAGAAGTACTGGGACAACAACGTCGGCGGCACCATGGCGCTGCTCGCCGCGATGCGCGAGGCCGGGGTGCGGAAGCTGGTCTTCTCCTCGACCGCCGCGACCTACGGCGAGCCGGAGCGCACCCCGATCGTCGAGACCGCCCCGACGAAGCCCACCAACCCCTACGGCGCCTCCAAGCTCGCCGTCGACCACATGATCACCGGCGAGGCGGCGGCGCACGGCCTGGGCGCGGTCTCCCTGCGCTACTTCAACGTGGCCGGTGCCTACGGCGCCTACGGCGAGCGCCACGCGCCCGAGTCGCACCTCATCCCGCTGGTCCTCCAGGTCGCCCAGGGCCGCCGCGAGGCGATCAGCGTCTTCGGCGACGACTACCCGACCCCGGACGGCACCTGCGTACGCGACTACATCCACGTCGCCGACCTGGCCGAGGCCCATCTGCTCGCGCTGGACGCCGCCACCGCGGGCGAGCACCTGATCTGCAACCTGGGCAACGGCAACGGCTTCTCCGTCCGCGAGGTCGTCGAGACCGTCCGCCGGGTCACCGGCCACCCGATCCCCGAGGCCGTGGCCCCGCGCCGGGCCGGTGACCCGGCGGTGCTCGTCGCCTCGGCCGACGCCGCCCGCGACCGGCTCGGCTGGAACCCGTCCCGCGCGGACCTCGCGGGCATCGTCGCGGACGCCTGGCGCTTCGCGCAGCACATCGCAAGGGAGCAGTAGTGGGGGCACAGCAGGTCCGGGACGGGTTCGCCGAGCTGTACGGCACCGCGCCCGAGGGAGTGTGGGCGGCCCCCGGCCGCGTCAACCTCATCGGTGAGCACACCGACTACAACGACGGCTTCGTGATGCCGTTCGCCCTGCCGCACGTCACGCTCGCCGCCGTCGCCCGCCGCGACGACGGCGTGCTGCGGCTGCACTCGGCGGACGTGCCCGGCGGCCCCGTCGAACTGCGCGTCGCCGATCTGGCGCCCGGCACCGACGACGGCTGGACGGCATACCCGGCGGGCGTCGTCTGGGCGCTGCGCGAGGCCGGTCACCCGGTGTCCGGCGCCGATGTGCACCTGACGTCGACGGTGCCCTCCGGCGCGGGCCTGTCCTCCTCGGCCGCCCTGGAGGTGGTCGTCGCCCTCGCCCTGAACGACCTGTACGCGCTGGGCCTGAAGGGCTGGCAGCTGGCCCGCCTTTGCCAGCGCGCGGAGAACGTCTACGTCGGCGCGCCCACCGGCATCATGGACCAGACGGCGTCGGCCTGCTGCGAGGAGGGCCACGCCCTCTTCCTCGACACCCGCGACCTGTCCCAGCGCCAGATCCCCTTCGACCTGGCCCGCGAGGGGCTGCGCCTGCTGGTCGTCGACACCCGCGTCCAGCACGCCCACAGCGACGGCGAGTACGGCAAGCGCCGGGCCGGCTGCGAGAAGGGCGCGGCCCTGCTCGGCGTCGACGCGCTGCGGGACGTGCCCCACGAGGGCCTGGACGCGGCGCTCGCACAGCTCGGCGACGAGGAGGAGATCCGCCGCCTGGTCCGCCATGTGGTGACCGAGGACGCCCGGGTGGAGCGCGTCATCTCGCTCCTGTCGTCGTCCGCCGGGGCGCGCGCGATCGGTCCGGTCCTGACCGAGGGCCACGCCTCCCTGCGCGACGACTTCCGCATCTCCTGCCCGGAGCTGGACCTGGTCGTCGACACGGCCCTCGCCGCGGGCGCGCTGGGTGCCCGGATGACCGGCGGCGGCTTCGGCGGCTCCGCGATCGTCCTCGCCGAGGAGGGCGGCGTGGCCGCGCTCACCGAGGCCGTCGAGGCGGCCTTCGCCGAGGCCGGATTCACCGCGCCGCGCGTCTTCGAGGCGGTGCCGTCGGCGGGGGCGCGACGGCTGCTCTGACTCGGAGGGCACCAGGGACTTTCGTCCGGGGCGGGCACGCGCGCCCGGCACGATCCGGACGAGAGGCCCTAAGATCGGCCGGTCCCCGTCCCGAGGAGTCCCGCCGGTGTCCACCGCCCCGCCCGTGCCCGCCCCGCCCACCGCGCTGCGCTCGGCGCGCCTGCTGGCCCGCACCGAGGACGGCGAGCGGCTGCACGCGCTGGTGTGGCGGGCGGGCCCGGGGTGGCGGATGATCAGCAGCGCGGTGCTCGGCGGCGGCATCGGCGAGCGCGACTGGGTCCTCAACGCCCAGGTGGCCCACGGCTACCGGCGCACCGACCCGGAACGCCACCTGGCCGAGCTGGCGGCCGGGGCCGGGCTGAGGGGGGCGGGCGTCGGCCTGATGACGGCGGCCGACGTCACCCGGCACGCCCGCGCCGAGGACGGCGGGGCGCAGGCGGTCGTCACCGCGGGCATCAGCGTCCGCGGCTGGGCCGCTGCCCCGGCACAGGCCGCCGCCGTCCCCGCCCAGCCGGGCACGATCAACATCGTCGTCGCCGTCCCCGCCGCGCTGACCGACGCCGCCCTGGTCAACGCGGCCACCACCGCCACCGAGGCCAAGGTCCAGGCCCTCCTGGAGGCCGGTCACGCCTGCACCGGCACCCCCACCGACGCCGTCTGCGTGGCCGCCCGTCTGCCCGCCCCCGCCGATTCCCCGCACCCCTTCGCCGGGCCCCGCTCGCTCTGGGGCGCCCGCCTGGCCCGAGCGGTGCACCGGGCGGTGGGGGAGGCGGTGGCGCACGCGTGACGCCCGCACCACGGGGCCGCCCGCTCAGCTCAGCGGTTTCACCAGCGTGTACTCCGTGATGCCCGGCGGATAGTCGGGCAGGGCGCAGATCACCTTGTAGCCGTGGCGGCGGTAGAAGCCGGGGGCCTGGAAGTCCCAGGTCTCCAGGCGGGCGGCGCAGCAGTCGCGCTGGTCGCGGGCGATGCGTTCGGCGCGGCGCAGCAGGTGGGAACCGAGGCCCGCGCCGCGGTGGCGGTCGTCGACCCACAGATAGGTGATGTGCAGCCAGGTCGCCCAGGTGTGCCCGACCAGACCGCCGGCCAGGGCGCCGGACTCGTCCATGGCCCACAGGTGCAGCGGGAGTTCGTGGGCGCCGGGGGAGGTGCGCAGGGCGGCCAGCATGGACGAGGCGGCCGTGTTCGCGTCGCGGAGGCGGGAGCGGAGCAGATCGCGGCGCTCTTTGTCTACTTCTGCCTCAATACGAAACATGCGGCACACCCTAGACGCGCCCGCCGGTCAGTTCTGCGAATTGGCTTCCCCTCCCGGCCTCCGTCCGTACGCTGAGAAGCGGTACCGGTGGGGGCCGGCGCCGATCAGGGGGCGAGACAGCCGGGTACGACGCCCGGCGTGGGGGTAGCACTTCCGCATGGCGGCGGCCGTGCGGATCCCGCGGCCCCGGGCGTCGTGCCCGCGCGGCCGCCCCCGGACACGGCCGGCCGTCGTCCTCGATGACGGAGATCCCCTGCTCTCCAGGAGCGTGGGGAAGGGGGTTCCAGTGGTTCGTGTACGCGTCCTGGTCGTCGACGACCACCGTATCTTCGCCGAGTCCCTGGCCGCGGCCCTGGCCGCCGAGCCGGACGTCGACGTGTCGGCGGCCGGGTCCGGACCGGCGGCCCTGCGCTGTCTGGAGCGGGCCGCCGCCGAGGGCCGCCGCTACGACGTGCTGCTCGTCGACGCGGACCTGGGCGGCAAGGTGCCCGGCGGCCGGGCCGCCGTCCCCGTCCAGGAGGCCAACGCGGACGGCCTGGTGGACGGCATCTCCCTGGTGGCCGGGGTGCGCGCCGCCCAGTCCGGCGTACGGACCGTGGTCCTCGCCGAGAAGGACGATCCGCGCCGGGCCGCGCTGGCCCTCCAGGCGGGCGCCTGCGGCTGGGTCGCCAAGGACTGCTCGCTGTCCCGGCTGCTCACCGTCATCCGCGGGGTGCTGCGCGACGAGACGCATCTGCCGCCAGCGCTGCTGACCGGCGTCCTGCGCGAGCTGACCGCCGCCCGCAAGCACCGCACCGAGAGCGAACGGCTGGTGGAGTCGCTGACCCCGCGCGAGCGGGAGGTGCTGCGCTGCATGGTCGCCGGGCTCGGGCGCAAGGCGGTCGCCGAGCGGCTGTTCCTCTCCCCGCACACCGTGCGCACGCATATGCAGAACGTCCTGGGCAAGCTCGGTGTGCACTCCACCCTGGCCGCGGTCGCCCTCGCCCGCAGGGCCGGCGTGGGGCCGGCGGAGCTGAGCCCCGCCCGCCGGGAGCTAGCCGGGGATGTTGTCGAACGGGGCGGTCAACTGGCGTAGCAGAGCGGCCAGTTCGCCGCGCTGCGCGGCGGACAGCTCACCGAGGATGGCCCGCTCCTGGTCCAGCAGGCCGGACAGCGACTGGTCGGCGCGGTCCCGGCCGTCCTCCGTGAGCCGGACCAGCACGCCCCGCCGGTCGCTGGGGTCGGGCAGCCGCTCGACCAGGCCCTTCTTGGCCAGCCGGTCGATACGGTTCGTCATGGTGCCCGAGGTGACCAGGGTCTGTGTCAGCAGCTGTCCGGGCGAGAGCTGGTACGGCGCGCCCGCGCGGCGCAGCGCGGTCAGCACGTCGAACTCCCAGGGCTCCAGGCTGTGCTCGGAGAAGGCCAGCCGCCGGGCCCGGTCCAGATGCCGGGCCAGCCGGCTCACCCGGCTGAGCACCTCGAGCGGTTCCACGTCGAGGTCCGGGCGCTCCCGGCGCCACGCTGCGACCAGCCGATCGACCTCGTCCTCCATGCGATCAGTGTAGTGGTTGTGTCGATGTGAAGTCTCTTGATATCAACTATCTTGGCATCAAGAGAAAATGTGGTGCCGCCCGGGAACACCGGGGAACGCCAGGACCGAGGACCAGGACGAGAGCCTCAAGGAGGCCGCCATGCCCGCGCCCGACCGCACCCAGGACAGCCACAGCCCCACCTGGGACCCCGCCCAGTACCTGCGCCACGCCGGGCACCGCGCCCGCCCCTTCACCGACCTGCTCGCCCGGATCCCCGAACTGCCGTCGGACCCGCCCCGCATCGCCGACCTCGGCTGCGGCCCCGGCAACGTCACCGTGCTGCTCGCCGGCCGCTGGCCCACCGCCCGCATCACGGGGTACGACAACTCGCCCGAGATGCTGGACCGGGCCACCGTGGAGCACGCGGGCCCCACCCCAGGCGGCGGCCTGCTCGACTTCGTCCCCGCCGACGCCCGCACCTGGACGCCCGGCGAGCCCTGCGACCTGATCGTCAGCAACGCCACCCTCCAGTGGGTGCCGGGGCACACCGCCCGGTTCGCCGACTGGATCGCGGCGCTCCGGCCCGGCGGCACCTTCGCCTTCCAGGTCCCCGGCAACTTCTCCGCCCCCAGCCACCGGCTGATGCGCGCCCTCGCCCACTCCGCCCGCTGGCGCGGCCGGCTCGGCGACGCCCTGCGCCACGACGACGCCGTGGACACGCCCGGCGCGTATCTGGAGCGGCTGAGCGGCCTCGGCTGCGCGGCGGACGTGTGGGAGACGACGTACCTGCATCTGCTGCCCGGCGAGGACCCGGTGCTGGACTGGGTGAAGGGCACCGGGCTGCGGCCCGTGCTCACCGCGCTCGCCGACGACCCGGAGGCCCGCGAGGCGTTCCTCGCCGAGTACCGGGCCGCGCTGCGCGAGGCGTACCCGGCCGGGCCGCACGGCACCCCGTTCCCCTTCCGGCGCGTCTTCGCCGTGGCCGTCAAGGAGGGCTGAGCGGTGCTCGCCGAGATCGACCACGTCCAGCTCGCCGCCCCACCGGGGTCCGAGCCCGCGCTGCGGGCGTACTACGGCGGTGTCCTCGGCATGACCGAGATCCCCAAGCCGCCGGTCCTGGCCGCGCGCGGCGGCTGCTGGTTCCGGGCGGGGGCCGTCCAGCTCCATCTGGGCGTCGAGGCGGACTTCCGGCCCGCGCGCAAGGCCCACCCCGGCCTGCGGGTCACGGACCTCGACGCCTGCGCCGCCCGCCTGACCGCCCACGGCGCCCCGGTCACCTGGGACGACACCCTCCCGGGCCACCGCCGCCTCTACTCCGAGGACCCGGTGGGCAACCGGCTGGAGTTCCTGGAGCCGGTCAGGCCGTCCGCCCGAGGTTCGTGACCAGAAGGTGGATCGTCTCGTCCTCGATGATGTAGAGGACGCGGTAGTCGCCCACGCGCAGGCGTCGGATGTTGACGCCGTAGGCCGTGGAACCGGCTGGTCGTGGAGACTCGGCGAGCGCATCGACAGCCTCGTACACGGCGGCGAGGCCGACGGGATCGTCCTTCAGGAAACGGACTGCCTGGTCGGTGGCGGCGGGTTCCCAGATGATGCGGTAGGTCACGGGCGCAGCCCGAGGATGCGTCCGACCTCTTCGTGGGGGATGCCCTGCTCCAGCGTGCCCGAGGCCTTGCGCAACTGGTAGTCCGCGACAGCCAGGGCGTCCTCGAAATCCTCTATCACCTGCGGGGACACCAGGAGCGCCGCCACATGCCCGTGGTCCGTCAGGGCGATGGTCTCGCGGCTGTGGGCGGCCCGGCGCACCAGATCGCCGAGCTGGGAGCGGGCTGCGCTGATCGCAATCTGAGTCATGGGCGAATCGTGCCACAAGATTAGTCTTGTGAGCCATTGATGTCACTCGGCGGAGTGATCTCAGCTCTTGCGGTGCCCTATCAGCCGCGGCTTGGGCTCCAGGCCGTCCAGGCCGTGCCAGGCCAGGTTCACCAGGTGGGCGGCGACCTCCGCCTTCTTGGGGCGGCGCACGTCCAGCCACCACTGGCCGGTCAGGGCGACCATGCCGACCAGCGCCTGGGCGTACAGCGGGGCCAGCTTCGAGTCGAAGCCGCGGGACTTGAACTCGCGGCCCAGGATGTCCTCCACCTGGGTGGCGATGTCGGAGATCAGGGAGGCGAAGGTGCCCGTGGACTGGGGGATGGGCGAGTCGCGGACGAGGATGCGGAAGCCGTCCGTGTACTCCTCGATGTAGTCCAGGAGGGCGAAGGCCGCCTGCTCGCACAGCTCCCGCGGGTGGCCGGCCGTCAGCGAGCCGGTCACCATGTCCAGCAGCCGCCGCATCTCGCGGTCCACGACCACCGCGTACAGCCCCTCCTTGCCGCCGAAGTGCTCGTACACCACCGGCTTGGACACCCCGGCCTTCGCCGCGATCTCCTCCACCGACGTGCCCTCGAAGCCCTTCGCCGCGAACAGGGTGCGACCGATCTCCAGCAACTGCTGGCGGCGCTCGGCACCGGTCATCCGGGTGCGACGCGCACGTCGCGGCTTGTCGTTGCTGGGGGTGCTGGAGTCGGTCGCCACGGCGTCAATCATGCAGCCTCGGCGGTTTCCTTCCGGCGCCGGGAGCCGCCTTCCTCCGGGTTGCGCCGCGAATCGATACGCGAGCGTGACGGCCAGCGCACGTCGTACGCCCAGCCCAGCTTCTCGAACCAGCGGATGATCCGCGCCGAGGAGTCGAGCTGCCCGCGCTCCACGCCGTGCCGGGCGGAGGTCGGGTCGGCGTGGTGCAGGTTGTGCCAGGACTCGCCGCAGGACAGGATCGCCAGCCACCACACGTTGCCCGAGCGGTCGCGCGACTTGAACGGGCGCTTGCCGACCGCGTGGCAGATGGAGTTGATCGACCAGGTCACGTGGTGCAGCAGCGCCACCCGCACGAGTGAACCCCAGAAGAACGCGGTGAACGCGCCCCACCAGGACATCGTCACCAGACCGCCGATCAGCGGCGGCAGCAGCAGCGAGGTGAGCGTCCACAGCACGAACTGGCGCGAGACCGCCCGCAGCGCCGGGTCCTTGACCAGATCCGGCGCGTACTTCTCCTGCGGGGTCTGCTCCTCGTCGAACATCCAGCCGACATGAGCCCACCACAGGCCCTTCATCAGCGCCGGGACCGTCTCCCCGTACCGCCACGGCGAGTGCGGGTCGCCCTCGTGGTCGGAGAACTTGTGGTGCCTGCGGTGGTCGGCCACCCAGCGCACCAGCGGCCCCTCCACCGCCATCGACCCGGCGACGGCCAGCGCGATCTTCAGCGGGCGCTTCGCCTTGAAGGAGCCGTGCGTGAAGTGCCGGTGGAAGCCGATCGTGATGCCGTGGCAGCCGAGGAAGTAGAAGAAGACCAGCAGACCGAGGTCCAGCCAGCTCACCCCCCACCCCCAGGCCAGCGGCACCGCCGCGAGCAGCGCCAGGAACGGGACGGTGATGAAGAGCAGCAGCGTGATCTGCTCGATCGAACGCTTCTGCTCGCCTCCCAGGGTGGCGGAGGGCAGCGCGCCGACGGCCGCCTCCGGGGCGTCGTCGATCACGTCGGAGGAGCTCGAGGTCATGGGCGTCCCCTGTGGGGTCGAGGGTTCAGACAGGTGCGGCGGGCCCCGGAACCTTGCAGCTCCCTACGGTTCCGTAACCTACGGCGACGTAAGTATGGCAGTGCGTCGCCGCGCGGCAAGAGCCCCTGGCCTGCGCGTCCCACCCGGCACCTAGACTGAAGCCCGGTCGGACAGCGCGGTCCGCTGAAGAAGATTCCTTCCCGGATGCCCGGCCCGTATGCGGCACCCGCCGCGCGGCACCCGTCCGGGTCCCCTCTCAGAAGAGCCCACCCGTCGCCCACCACCGCCCTTCCAGCGAGTCGCTGGCGCGACGTACTCCGGATTACTGCAAGGAGCCGCACCTGTGAGCAGTGCCGACGACCAGACGACGACCAGCAGCGAGCTGCGCGCCGACATCCGCCGACTGGGTGACCTCCTGGGGGAGACCCTGGTGAGGCAGGAAGGTCCCGAACTCCTGGACCTGGTGGAGAAGGTGCGCCGCCTCACCCGGGAGGACGGCGAAGCAGCGGCCGAACTGCTGCGCGGCACCGAACTGGAGACCGCGGCCAAGCTGGTCCGCGCCTTCTCCACCTACTTCCACCTCGCCAACGTCACCGAACAGGTCCACCGCGGCCGCGAGCTGCGCGCCCGCCGCGCCGCCGAGGGCGGCCTGCTGGCCCGCACCGCCGACCAGCTCAAGGACGCCGACCCCGAGCACCTGCGCCAGACGGTCCGGCACCTCAACGTCCGCCCGGTGTTCACCGCGCACCCCACCGAGGCGGCCCGCCGCTCCGTCCTGAACAAGCTCCGCCGCATCGGCGCCCTCCTGGAGACCCCGGTCGCCGAGTCCGACCGCCGCCGCCTGGACACCCGCCTCGCCGAGAACATCGACCTCGTCTGGCAGACCGACGAACTGCGCGTCGTCCGCCCCGAACCCACCGACGAGGCCCGCAACGCCATCTACTACCTGGACGAGCTGCACGCCGGTGCCGTCGGCGACGTCCTGGAGGACCTGACCGCCGAACTGGAGCGCGTCGGCGTCAGACTCCCCGACGAGACCCGGCCCCTGAGCTTCGGCACCTGGAT
Source organism: Streptomyces sp. PsTaAH-124 (assembly GCF_000373685.1). Classification (NCBI taxonomy): domain Bacteria; kingdom Bacillati; phylum Actinomycetota; class Actinomycetes; order Kitasatosporales; family Streptomycetaceae; genus Streptomyces; species Streptomyces sp. PsTaAH-124. Next base: position 102,926 of record NZ_KB892166.1, read on the forward strand.
CGGCGGCGACCGCGACGGCAACCCCAACGTCACCCCGGCCGTCACCTGGGACGTGCTGATCCTCCAGCACGAGCACGGCATCAACGACGCCCTCGACACCATCGACGAGCTGCGCGCCTTCCTGTCCAACTCCATCCGCTACAGCGGCGCCACCGAGGAACTCCTGCGCTCCCTCGAAACGGACCTGGAGAACCTGCCCGAGATCAGCCCCCGCTACAAGCGGCTCAACGCCGAGGAGCCCTACCGGCTCAAGGCCACCTGCATCCGGCAGAAGCTCGTCAACACCAAGCAGCGCCTGGCCAAGGGCACCCCGCACCAGCCCGGCCACGACTACCTGGGCACCGCCCAGCTCCTCGCCGACCTGCGGCTGATCCAGGACTCGCTGCGCGAGCACCGCGGCGGCCTGTTCGCCGACGGCCGCCTGGCCCGCACCATCCGCACCCTGGCCGCCTTCGGCCTCCAGCTCGCCACCATGGACGTGCGCGAGCACGCCGACGCCCACCACCACGCGCTCGGCCAGCTCTTCGACCGGCTCGGCGAGGAGTCCTGGCGCTACGCCGACATGCCCCGCGAGTACCGCACCAAGCTGCTCGCCAAGGAACTCCGCTCGCGCCGGCCGCTCGCCCCGACGCCCGCCCCCGTCGACGAGGCGGGCGCGAAGACGCTCGGCGTGTTCGAGACGGTCAAGCGGGCCCTGGACGTCTTCGGGCCCGAGGTCGTCGAGTCGTACATCATCTCCATGTGCCAGGGCGCCGACGACGTCTTCGCCGCCGCCGTCCTCGCCCGCGAGGCGGGACTGCTCGACCTGCACGCCGGCTGGGCCAAGATCGGCATCGTGCCGCTGCTGGAGACCACCGACGAGCTGAAGGCCGCCGACACCATCCTGGAGGACATGCTCTCCGACCCGTCCTACCGGCGCCTGGTCGCGCTGCGCGGGGACGTCCAGGAGGTCATGCTCGGCTACTCCGACTCCTCCAAGTTCGGCGGCATCACCACCTCCCAGTGGGAGATCCACCGCGCCCAGCGCCGGCTGCGCGACGTCGCCCACCGCTACGGCGTGCGGCTGCGCCTCTTCCACGGCCGCGGCGGCACCGTCGGCCGCGGCGGCGGCCCCACCCACGACGCCATCCTCGCCCAGCCCTGGGGCACCCTGGAGGGCGAGATCAAGGTGACCGAGCAGGGCGAGGTCATCTCCGACAAGTACCTCATCCCCTCCCTGGCCCGGGAGAACCTGGAACTGACGGTCGCCGCCAGCCTCCAGGCGTCCGCCCTGCACACCGCGCCCCGCCAGTCCGGCGAGGCGCTGGCCCGCTGGGACGCGGCCATGGACGTCGTCTCCGACGCCGCCCACGCCGCCTACCGCAGGCTGGTGGAGGACCCCGACCTGCCCGCGTACTTCTTCGCCTCCACCCCGGTCGACCAGCTCGCCGACCTGCACATCGGCTCCCGGCCCTCGCGCCGCCCCGACTCCGGCGCCGGACTCGACGGGCTGCGCGCCATCCCGTGGGTGTTCGGCTGGACCCAGTCGCGGCAGATCGTCCCCGGCTGGTTCGGGGTCGGCTCCGGCCTCAGGGCGCTGCGCGAGGCGGGCGTACGGCAGGAGGGCGAGACCGTGCTGGAGGAGATGCACGAGCGCTGGCACTTCTTCCGCAACTTCATCTCCAACGTCGAGATGACGCTCGCCAAGACCGATCTGCGCATCGCCGGGCACTACGTCGACACGCTCGTCCCCGACCACCTCAAGCACGTCTTCGAGGCCATCCAGGCGGAGCACGAGCTGACCGTCGCCGAGGTGCTGCGCATCACCGGCGAGAGCGAACTCCTGGACGCCGCACCCGTCCTGAAGCAGACCTTCGCCATCCGCGACGCCTATCTGGACCCGATCTCCTACCTCCAGGTCGCCCTGCTCAAGCGGCAGCGCGACGCGGTGGCGGCGGAGCAGCAGGCCGACCCGCTGCTCTCGCGGGCGCTGCTGCTGACCGTCAACGGAGTCGCGGCCGGCCTGCGCAACACCGGCTGACCGGCACACACACGACGGCGCCCCCGGTTCCCACGGACCGGGGGCGCCGCCGTACGCCTCACAACGCGACGAACGCCGCCGTCAGCAGCGCGATCCCCGCTCCCGCCAGCACCCAGGCCGCCCGCACCCGGCGCAGCCCGCCGGCCACCACCACCGAGGCCAGCAGCAGCGCGCCGCCCAGCGGCGCCCACGCGTACAGGATCCCGGCCGGGCCCGACCGCAGCACCTCGTCCGTGCCCGGCTTCACCACGACGCTGTACGTCCGCCCCTTGCGCACCGCCACCGTGTGCGCGATCTCCACCCGGCCGCGCGCCGCCGACCCCGCCGAGACCGGCGTGTACGGGCCACTGCACGTGTCGCCGCCGCACCGCGTCACCTCGACCGACCCGTGCTCGCGGCCCTTGGTGAGCATCACGTACGGCGCGGTGCTCCACGACGCCCACACCCCGGCGACCAGGATCAGCACCGCGACCGTCCCCATCGCGGCCACCCGCCCGAACCGCAGCGCGGCGTGGGAGGCCCGGCGGGCCTGGCGGGCGGCACGGGCCTGACGGGAACTCGGGGCGCTGGCGGCGGCAGGCATGGCCGGGATCATTGGCCATGCCCCTACGACCGGTCAACTCCTGGGCGTGCGGCGGCCGGACAAGTCAGGAGTTGTACGCGCTTTGCGCCCGCTCCAGGCCCTCGGCCAGCAGGCACTCCACCGCGTCCGCCGTACGGTCCACGAAGTAGTCCAGCTCCTTGCGCTCCGCGGACGAGAAGTCCTTCAGCACATAGTCGGCCACCTGCATCCGGCCCGGCGGACGCCCGATCCCGAACCGCACCCGGTGGTAGTCGGCGCCCATCGCCTTCGTCATCGACTTCAGGCCGTTGTGCCCGTTGTCGCCGCCGCCCAGCTTCAGCCGCAGCGTGCCGTAGTCGATGTCCAGCTCGTCGTGGACCGCCACGACGTTGCCGAGCGGCACCTTGTAGAAGTCCCGCAGGGCGTTCACCGGACCGCCCGACAGGTTCATGTACGACATCGGCTTCACCAGCACGACACGGCGACTGTCCGGTCCGGGCGCGCCGATCCGGCCCTCGACCACCTGCGCCTGCGCCTTGCTCGCCCGCTTGAACCGGCCCCCGATGCGGCCGGCCAGCAGATCCACCGTCATGAAGCCGACGTTGTGCCGGTTCATGGCGTACTCCGGTCCGGGATTGCCGAGGCCCACGATCAGCCAGGGCGCGCTCGCGGAAGTCGCCGGGGTGGTCACGTCCATCTCTCCTTGGTATGCGTCGGCCGCCGCCCCACGGGGGAAGCGGCGGCCGGCGAACTGCGCGGGGGGTGAGGATCAGGCCTCGGCGGCCTCTTCGCCCTCGCCCTCGCCGCCCTCGGCGGCCTCCTCGGCCTGCGCGGCCAGGACCTGGAGGACGACCGCGTCGTCCTCGACGGCCAGGGTCACACCGCTGGGCAGGGTGATGTCCTTGGCGAGCACGGAGGCACCGGCCTCCAGGCCCTCGACGGACACGGTGACCTGCTCGGGGATGTGCGTGGCCTCGGCCTCGACCGGCAGCGCGGCCAGGACGTGCTCCAGCAGGTTGCCGCCGGCGGCCAGCTCACCCTCGGTGTGCACGGGGATCTCGACGTTGACCTTCTCGCCGCGCTTGACCAGCAGCAGGTCGACGTGCTCCAGGAAGCCCTTCAGCGGGTCGCGCTGCACGGCCTTCGGGATCGCCAGCTCGTTGGTCTTGCCGTCGATGTCCAGCGAGATCAGGACGTTCGGCGTACGCAGGGCGAGCAGCAGCTCGTGGCCCGGGAGCGTCAGGTGCAGCGGGTCGGTGCCGTGGCCGTACAGGACGCCGGGGACCTTGTTCTCGCGGCGGACGCGGCGGGCGGCACCCTTGCCGAACTCGCTGCGGGTCTCGGCGGAGATCTTCACCTCGGACATGCTCTTCACTCCTCGTAGAACTAGGGGATGGTGGTCACCCGGCCACACGAACGGCCTGCTACGAAGAGCGCGTCGATAACGGACCGCCGTATCCGTCCGAGAACGGCTACGGCCTCCCTCGCCGAGCAACTGGTGCAGTCTACTCGGCGAGGGAGGCCGAACCCAAAACGATCTCCGGTGATCTCCGGTGATCTCTGATGATCTCCGGCGGTCCGCGCTGATCCGCCCGGGCGCCGGAATGATCGTTACTGCTCGTCGAAGAGGCTCGTCACCGAACCGTCCTGGAACACCTCGCGCACCGCGCTCGCGATGGTCGGCGCGATCGACAGCACCGTGATCTTGTCCAGCTCCAGCTCGCTCGCCGTCGGCAGCGTGTTCGTGAACACGAACTCGCTCACCTTCGAGTTCTTCAGCCGGTCGGCCGCCGGACCCGACAGCACACCGTGCGTCGCCGTCACGATGACATCCTCGGCGCCGTGCGCGAACAGCGCGTCCGCCGCCGCGCAGATGGTGCCGCCGGTGTCGATCATGTCGTCGACCAGCACGCAGATGCGGCCCTCCACATCACCGACGACCTCGTGCACCGTGACCTGGTTCGCCACGTCCTTGTCCCGGCGCTTGTGCACGATCGCCAGCGGCGCGCCGAGGCGGTCGCACCAGCGGTCCGCCACCCGCACCCGGCCGGCGTCCGGCGAGACCACGGTCAGCTTGGCGCGGTCCACCTTGGCGCCCACGTAGTCCGCCAGCAGCGGCAGCGCGAACAGGTGGTCCACCGGGCCGTCGAAGAAGCCCTGGATCTGGTCCGTGTGCAGGTCGACCGTGAGGATCCGGTCCGCACCGGCCGTCTTCATCAGGTCCGCCACCAGACGCGCCGAGATCGGTTCACGGCCGCGGTGCTTCTTGTCCTGCCGCGCGTAACCGTAGAACGGCACGATGACCGTGATCGAACGGGCCGACGCACGCTTCAGCGCGTCGATCATGATCAGCTGCTCCATGATCCACTTGTTGATCGGAGCGGTGTGGCTCTGGATCAGGAAGCAGTCCGCGCCACGGGCCGACTCCTGGTAGCGGACGTAGATCTCACCGTTGGCGAAATCGAACGCCTTCGTCGGGACGACCCCGACACCCAGCTCGTGGGCGATTTCCTCGGCAAGCTCGGGGTGGGCGCGGCCGGAGAAGAACATCATCTTCTTCTCGCCGGTCGTCTTGATCCCGGTCACAGCACTGTCTCCTCAGAGGGTGTACGCAGCTGGATGTCGAGAAGACCTCGTCAACCGTGTCAACCGTGCGCGAGAGGCCGTCTCAGCTGGTGGGGTGCGGGTGTGCACTTATCACGGTACGCCGTGTTCGACGCGCCTGTTTCCGGTCAGTCTTCGCTCTCCGGCGTCGGTGACGCCGCCTCGGCCGCCTTCGCGGCCGTGCTCCCGGGGCGCTTGCGCGCCACCCAGCCCTCGATATTCCGCTGCTGGCCGCGGGCCACGGCCAGCGAACCGGGCGGCACATCACGCGTGATCACCGACCCGGCGGCGGTGTAGGCGCCGTCCCCGACCGTGACAGGCGCCACAAACATGTTGTCCGAACCGGTGCGGCAGTGCGACCCGATCGTGGTGTGGTGCTTGTCCTGGCCGTCGTAGTTCACGAACACGCTCGCGGCGCCGATGTTCGAGTACTCGCCGATCGTCGCGTCGCCCACGTACGACAGATGCGGCACCTTCGTGCCCTCGCCGATGCGCGCGTTCTTCGTCTCGACGTACGTGCCCACCTTGGACTTCACCCCGAGGCGCGTGCCCGGACGCAGATACGCGTACGGACCCACCGACGCCTGCGGGCCCACCACCGCGCCCACGGACACCGTGTTGTCGACCCGCGCCCCCGCGCCCACCCGGGTGTCGGTCAGCCGGGTGCCGGGCCCGACCTCCGCGCCCTCGGCCAGATGCGTCGCGCCGTGCAGCTGCGTGCCCGGGTGCACGATCACGTCCTGCTCGAACGTCACCGTCACATCGACCCACGTCGTCGCCGGGTCCACCACGGTCACCCCGGCGAGCATGGCCGCCGTCAGCAGCCGGTCGTTCAGGGTCCGCCGCGCCTCGGCGAGCTGCACCCGGTTGTTGATTCCCGCGATCTCCCGGTGGTCACCGGCCACCGAAGCACCGACCCGGTGCCCGGCCCCGCGCAGGATCCCGAGCACGTCCGTCAGGTACTCCTCGCCCTGGCTGTTGTCCGTGCGCACCTGGCCCAGCGCCTCGGCGAGCAGCTGCCCGTCGAACGCGAACACCCCGGAGTTGATCTCCCGGATCGCGAGCTGCTCCGCGTCGGCGTCCTTGTGCTCCACGATCGCGGTCACCGCGCCGTCGGCGTCGCGCACGATCCGGCCGTACCCGGTGGCGTCCGGGACCTCGGCGGTCAGCACGGTCACCGCGTTCCCGTCGGCGGTGTGCGCGGCGGCCAGGGCGGCGAGGGTCCCCCCGGTCAGCAGCGGCGTGTCCCCGCAGACCACGATGACGGTGCCCTCGACGGCACCGCCCAGCTCGTCGAGACCCATCCGCACCGCGTGCCCGGTGCCCTTCTGCTTCTCCTGCACGGCGGTCCGCGCCGCGGCGTCCACCTCGGCGAGGTGCGCGCTCACCTTCTCCCGCGCGTGCCCGACCACGACGACCAGGTTCTCGGGCTTCAACTCCCGTGCGGCGGCCAGCACATGACCGACCAGGGAACGGCCGCAGATCTCATGCAGGACCTTCGGTGTGGCCGACTTCATACGGGTGCCCTCACCCGCTGCGAGAACGACGACGGCTGCCGGGCGAATGGCGCTCACGGGATGCCCTTCGGCTTTTGGGTGGGGTGGACATCCGCAGGATACCGGGGCGGTTGAGGGGGGAGACGAGAGCGGGTCCTGGCTGTGCAGCCAGGACCCGAACCGAGGATGCTCCCCCGCCAGGACTCGAACCCGGACAGATGGCACCAAAAGCCACAGTGCTGCCAATTACACCACGGGGGACCATGTCGGCCAAACCGGACACTTAGTCAGGTCGCCGAGTGACGCCTCCTACTATGCCGTACCAGGCGCCCTCCATGCGACGGTACAGCTCGGCGCTCTGCCGAACGTAGATCATCAGGCAGCCGCGGTAGGCCTCGCCGGTGTTCTTGCGTGCGGTACGGGGGTGGTGCTTCTTGAGCGTTGCCCTGCTGAACGATGTGGCGTCCACGCCAGTGACATCAGCCCAGAACTTCTCAGCCGCTTCGACATTCGCACTCTCGTGGATGCTCACGCGTAGGGTCAGGCGTTCGCGCTCCACCTCCAGCAGGTCGAGCCAGCGGAGGAATAGCCGGATCACGTTCGGGTCGCTGTTGATGAACTGTAGCCTCTCGCGACGGCTGTATGACTTGTCCTTTGCGCCTTCGGCCCAGTAAAGGACGACGCCTGCCAGGAAGACTTCCCGGTCGGACAGGTCGCCGACTGTCTCCCCGGCCGCCGCTTTCGTGCGGCGGCGTTCCTCTTCGCGGCTTCGCAGAGTTGCCTCCCAGCCTCTCCGGGCGATGGCCGCCGCCTCCTCGCCGCTGCGCTTGCGCTCCGGTCTCGGCAGATCCCGCACCCACAGCGAGATCGAGCTCTTGGAGCACCCCAGCTCCACCTGGATCCGGTCGTACGTCCAGCCCTGGAGGCGCAGTTCTCGGGCCCTGTCCCGCAGGTCGTCCTTGGCGTTCGGGCGTTTCGTCCAGTCGGGGGCCGGTTCGCCGTCCAGGAGCCGGTTGAGGATGTCGTTGTTGTCGATGTGCAGACGGTCGCGGATCTGCCGTCGGCTGAGCCCTGCCCGCCGCAGCGCCACCGCCCGCTCCCGCAGGCCCTCGAAGTCGGCGTACTTGTGCTGTGCGTGTGCCATGGGCATACCGTCCGGCCGGAATGGGAGCCTCCGGGCTCGAACAGGGGATGTTCACCAGTTCGAGGGAAATCGACTGATTCGGCGATGCGCCGATGACGGGCCGTGATCGGATCCGGGTACGCGAAACTCGCCGGAAAAGCGCCGTCGCGCGCCCGTAGGCTGGAGACATGACCACGACGGGGGAAGAGCGCGCCGCGGCGGTGAGTGGGCCGTGGTGGTGGGCGCGGTGGCGCGGTGCGCTGTTCGACGGCAGCCTGGCGCTGGCCTCGGCGGCGGAGTGCGCGGCGGAGGGGGTGCCGTTCGCCCGGGACGCCGGGGTGCCGCTCGCCGCGGGGGTGCTCTTCGGGCTGTTGTGCGGGTCGGTGCTGCTGGTCAGGCGGCGGTGGCCGATCGCCGTCGTGCTGGTCGCGATCGCCGTCACGCCCGCCCAGATGGGCTTCCTCATGGGGATCGTCGGCCTCTACACGCTCGCCACGTGCGAGCTGCCGCGGCGGATCATCGGGGCGCTGGCCGGGATGTCGCTGCTCGGCACGATGATCGTGACGTTCGTGCGGGTGCGGCAGGACATGGCACGCGGCGACTTCACCATCGGCGACTGGTTCGTCCCCTTCGCCGCGGTCACCACCTCGCTCGGACTCACCGCGCCCCCGCTGCTGCTGGGCCTGTACGTCGGCGCCCGGCGGCGGCTGATGGAGTCGCTGCGCGAGCGCGCGGACAGCCTGGAGCGGGAGTTGCAGCTGCTCGCGGAGCGGGCGGAGGAACGCGCGGAGTGGGCGCGCGGCGAGGAGCGCACCCGGATCGCCCGGGAGATGCACGACGTCGTCGCGCACCGGGTGAGCCTCATGGTGGTGCACGCGGCCGCGTTGCAGGCGGTGGCCCGCAAGGATCCCGAGAAGGCCGTCAGGAACGCGGCGCTGGTCGGCGACATGGGCCGGCAGGCGCTGACCGAGCTGCGCGAGATGCTGGGTGTGCTGCGCAGCGGCGAGGTGCCCGAGCGCCCCGCTCCGCTGCGCGATCCGGCCGCCCTGCCGCTGGTCGCGGTGGGGGTCGCGGCGGCCGCTGCGGCGTCCCGCGCCGCCGGTGAGCCGGGCGGCGACGGGCCGTGCCTCGCGGAGCTGGAGGAACTGGTCGGGCAGTCGGCCGCCGCGGGCATGGTGGTGGACCTGTCGGTCGAGGGCGAGGCGCGCCCGTACGGGGCGGAGGTCGAGCAGACCGCGTACCGGGTGGTGCAGGAGGCCCTGACGAACGTCCACAAGCACGCGGCGGGCGCCAAGACGCGGGTGCGGCTGGCGCACCGGGGCGCGGAGATCGCGATGCAGGTGGAGAACGGCCCGCCGCCCGAGCCCGCGACCGCGTCGGCGGCGGGGCTGCCGTCCGGCGGGAACGGCCTGCTCGGTATGAAGGAGCGGGTCGTGGCCCTGGGCGGCGTGTTCGTGTCGGGGCCGACGGACGCGGGGGGATTCCGGGTGTCGGCGGTCATCCCGGCGTAGGCGGGGCTGGGGCCTGGGCCGGGGCCGGTTCAGGGAGACCGGGATCGGGGGACGGCTGTACGTGGCTCGGGGCTGCCGTCGGTGGCTCGGAGGCGGCCATCGGTCTCGGGCGCACGGGCCTGGGGATTTGAGGCCCGGGAAGTCAGCGGCGGCCCCCGGCACGGCGGGCCGGGGCGAGCCGTCCCGGAAGCCGTGCCGCGGGCCGTCGGCCCCGGGACGCGTGCCGAGACCCTGGTCCCGCGGCGGGAGCGGCCGCGCCCGGTCGGGTCAGACCGCGGCCGTGGTGAGGCGTACCGGTGCCAGGCCGGAGACCAGTGCCGTCAGGGCCTGGTCGATGCCGGGGCCGAGGTACCAGTCGCCGGTGTGGTCCAGGGCGTAGACGCGGCCCTCGGCGTCGATGGCGAGCAGCGCCTGTGTGTCGCTCTCCGTGCCGAGCGGGCACACGTCGGTGCCCAGGGCGCGGCCGAGGTCGCCGAGGGTGCGGGCCAGGTGGAGGCCGTGCAGCGGGTCGAGGTCGAGCGCGGCCGGGGCGATCTGGCGGCCGGGCCCGGCGGGGGCGACGCGCAGTCCGCCGAACTCCGCCCAGGCCTCGACGGCGGCCGGGAAGACGCTGTGCCGGTGGCCCGCCGGGGAGGAGTGCTCGCGCAGGGCGTCGGCCCAGAACTCCGCCTGCTTTATGTCCCAGCGTCCGGGCTGCCAGCCCGCGGCGCGCAGGGCGGCGTCGACGGGGGCGGCGAAGCGGGCGGTCCCGGGGGCCTCCTCGGGCTCGGCGGGTCCGGCCGGGGAGGAGAGCTTCGCCGAGAGTCTGGTGGGGCGCTTGGCGGCGGCGCGGCGGTCGGCTTGCATGGGCCCTTCGTTCGTCCTGTTCGTCTCGTGCGCGGATGGCGTGCGCGGGCGGAAGGCGTGCGGGTCGGGTGTGCGGCCGTCAGGCCCTGCCGCCGGCGGGATCGACGATGTAGACGCCGAAGTGGGCGCTGAGCGCGGTGCAGGCGCGGCACGGCGCGGCGAAGCTGCCGTGCAGCGGGTCGCCGTCCTCGCGGATGCGGCGGGTGGTGAGCTTGGCCTGTTTGAGCGCTTTGCGGGCCTCGCTGTTGGTCATGGGTTTGCGCGAGGCGCGTTTGCTGCGGGTGGCGTCGACGGCGCTGATGTGCCGCGAGATGAGGATGGTCTCGGCGCAGCGGCCGGTGAAGCGGTCCCGCTGGGCGCTGGTGAGCGTGTCCAGGAAGTCCTGGACGAGCGGGTGCAGGGCCGGGGGCTCCTCGCTGCGCGCGGCCGTGCCGGTGAGGGTGGCGCCGCGTACGGAGAGGGCGGCGGCGATGGTCGGGAGTATGCCGTCGCGGCGGTGACGGAGGGTGGGCGCGAGCGGTCCCTCGCTGCTGCTCCAGCCGATCCGCGGGTCGCCGGTGCCGCTGGTGTGCGGTCCCGCCTGCGTCGCGTTCATGATCATCATTCCCCTCCCGAGCATCCCCCCGAAGGACACAGAGTGCCAAATCGCATGCCCCGTGTGGAAGCTGGGGCGGCGCGACACGCCCGGTGGAGGGCGGTGCGTCACGGCAGGGTGACGCCAGGTCACGGCCGGCCGGGACCGGCCGGGCGGCGGCGGCCGGGCCGGGTGCGGGCGGTGCGCGGTGGCCCGGTGACCGGTGTCGCGCTACCGCATAGGCTGTCGGCACGCCGCGCTCGCGCGGCCGACGCGTTGGAGAGAAGTAGTCGATACGGATCCCGGCGGACGGCACAGGAAGCCGCCGCCGCGGGCCGTACAGAGTGCCGCAGGGGGCAACCGCCATGACGACAGGTCGGCTCGGGCTGGGGGTACCACCCGGCCGCCGGGGTGGTGGGCAGGGTGCCGCGCCGCCCAACGCGGCCTACGCCGGACAGGTCGTGCACTTCCCGGACCCGGTCCGGGCCGCCCGCCACCCGCGAGGGGTGCGGGTGGACGAGCACGGCTACCCCGACTTCTCGCCGTACGCGCGGGCCGCGGCGCAGATCGCGGACCCGCCGGAGGGCTTCGGCGTGGACGAACTGCGGCTGACCGACTACGTCTCGGCGAACGCGGCGCTGGCGGCGACCGGCCACGAACTGTGGGACACGGTGCCCAGCGTGGCGACCCCGCACGGCTGGACCTGGCACCACGTGGCGGGCGGCCGCCGCCTCGAACTGGTCCCGGTGGAGGTGAAGGCGCTGCTGCGCCACCACGGCGGGATCGCGACCGCGAACGTCGACCAGGCCAAGCGCGGCACCCGGCCGCTCCAGGAGACCCGCCCGGCGCACTTCGGGCTGCCCAAGTCCGGCGCCGCGGTCTCCGAGCAGCAGGTGCAGGGCGTCGAGGAGGACCTCGGGTACCGGCTGCCGGGCGCCTACCGCTCCTTCCTGAAGGCGGCGGGCGGCTGCGCCCCGGTGGGCACCGCGCTCGACGCGGAACTGGGACTCCTGGTCGACCAGCCGTTCTTCACGGTGCGCGAGGAGGCCGCGGTCAACGACCTCGTGTACGTCAACAAGTGCTTGCGCGACCACCTCACCAAGGACTACCTGGGCGTCGGCTTCGTCCAGGGCGGGCTGCTCGCGGTGAAGGTGAAGGGCGAGCGGATCGGTTCGGTGTGGTTCTGCGCGTACGACGACGTACGGGACGTGGATCCGGCGTGGCCGCAGCCGGAGCGCGTCGAGCGGCTGCTGCTGCCGTGCGGTGAGGACTTCGACGCCTTCCTGTCCCGGCTGGCGGGCTCCCCGCCGGAGCTGGAGACGGTGGCGAACCTGATGGTGGACGGCGGATTCGCGCATGCCGTTCCGGCCTCTTCCGTGGGGGAGTGACTCGGCGATGGTGACGTACGCGCAGGCGCAGGAGCGCGCGGAGGAGTGGATCAACGGCGACGTGCCGTCGTACCAGCACCGGGAGGTGCGGGTACGGGAGTTCGAGCTGGGCTTCGTGGTGTGGGCCGAGGACCGCGCGGAGGGGCCGCGTTCGGACGGCGGCCGGCAGCGGCTGGTCATCGCCCGGGACAGCGGGGAGGCCACGCTGTGGCCCGCGCTGCCGGTGGGCGAGGTGATCCGCCGGTACGAGGAGGAGTACGGCCGTCCGGAGGCGGCGGCGGAGCCCGCCGCGGCGGCCCCGCCCGCCCGGGTGGACCTGAACCAGACGTCGTTCCTGCTCAGTCCGCCGGAATGGCTCCAGGAAGCGGCGGACAAGCTGGGCATTCCGGACCGCCGGGGCGAGAGCGGCGGCACGCCGGGCGGCCCGGCCGCCGGTGCCGGTGCGGACGCGGGTGCCGGTCCCGGCGTGGGCCCTGCGCGGGACGAGTCGCTGCCGCAGACGCAGGCCGGGGTGCCGGTGGGCGCGGCCGGCGGGGCGGGGCCCGGGGCTCCCGGGGCGCCGGACGTCCCGCCCGGTGCCACCCCGTGGGCCGGGACCGACACCAACGCGGACGCGGAGGAGGACCGTTCGGTCCCGCTGCCCGTGACGGTGTTCGCACCGCCGCTGAGCGGTGCCGACGACACCCCGCCGCCGCCGTCCGCCGCGTCCGACGCCAAGACGGCGCTGATGGAGGGCGGCAGCCGGCTCCCCCGCACGGCGGTGACCCCGGCACTCGACGCGACCGGCGCCCCCGCGCCGGTACCCCCGGGCAGCACGCCGCCTCCGGGGAGCACGCCGCCTCCGGGCAGCACGCCCCCGCCGTCCCCGGCCGCCGGTCCGGTGGCGCCGCCTCCGCCCCCGCCGCCCGGCGCGTCGTACGGCTACCCGGCGGCGCCCGGCGCGCCCGGTGCTCCGGCGGGTCCCGGAGTCCCGCCTCCGCCGCCGGTGGGCAGCACGCCCCCGCCCGCGGGCGGTACGCCCCCGCCCCCGCCGCCTCCGCAGGCGGGAGCGCCGTACGGCCATCCGCAGAACCCCGGGGTCCCGGGCACGCCGCCGCCTCCGCCGCCGGGCGGTGCGCCGTACACCCCCGCGGCCCCCGCCCCCGGGCGCCCGCTCGCGCCCAACGCCGGTGACATCGCCGACGCGGCGACCAGCAAGGCCGGGCCCCCGCCGCGCCGCGGGCACTCCGCCGCGCCGACGCCTCCGCCGCCGGGCGCGCCCGGCACCCCGGGAGCGCGTCCGGGCGGCCCGGACCCCGCCGTACCGCCACCGGGCGCACCGGCCGCACCGGCCGCACCGGGCGGTTACGCGCCGACGCAGCTCGTCTCGTCCCTGGGTCCGGACGGCCCCGAGGCCGCCCCGCAGCCCCCGGCCGCCCCCGGTGCTCCGGGCACCCCCGCCGGTACGACGCCCCCGGGCGGTGTCCACCACGCCGCCACGATGCTCGCCGACCCCGGCCGCACCGGCGGCGGCGCCCCGCAGCCGCCGGGTCCGCCCGGCGCCCCCGGTGCCCCGGGCGCGCCCAAGCCGCCGCCCGCGCCGGGCGCCCCCGCCGCGCCGGGCGTGCCCGGTCCGCCGCAGGCGCCCGCCGCTCCCGGTGCGCCCGGCGTGCCCGGCGGCGGGCAGGGCGGTGTGCACCACGCGGCGACCATGCTGGCCCCGCCCCCGCCCGGCGGTCCGGCCGTGCCCCCGCCGCCGCCCCCGCCCCCGGGCGCGACCCCGCCGCCGGGTCAGCCCCCCGTGCCCGGACCGCCCGTGCCCGGCGCGCAGCCCCCGGCCTACGGCTATCCCCCGCAGGGGCAGCCGACCGTGGGTCCCGGCTACCAGGCCGTGCTGCGCTACCGCGCACAGGACGGCTCCGAGCAGCAGCTGATCCGGCGTTCGGCGCCGGGCACCCCGCACCCGGAGTGGCAGATCTTCCACGAGCTGCGCGGCATGAACGTGCCTCCGGATCAGGTGCTGGAGCTGCACACGGAGCTGGAGTCGTGCCAGTTGCCGGGCGCCTACTGCTCGCGGATGATCCGCGAGCAGTGGCCGCAGGCCCGGATCACCTCGATCGCGCCGTACGGCACCGATCACGCCAGCCGCCAGCAGGGCATGCGGCAACTCCTGGCGCACCAGGGGGAGCTGCACCAGGTGGCGGACGGTCCCGCGCGCCCGGCGCCGGTGCGCGCGCCGCTGCCGCCGGTGCAGCCCGCGCCGCCGCTCCCGCCGGAGGGCATCGCCCAGGAACTGGGCGCGGCCTTCGGCCCGGGGGTGTTCCGGTTCGAGCAGGCGGCCGTGTCCCGCCAGGGCGTACCGCCGGTCGTGGCGCACACGCTGGTGGTGGCGGGGCTGCCGATGGACATGGGGCCCTTCTTCTGGGCGCAGGCCCAGCCGGGCCGCCCGGTGCCGACGCTGGCGGAGCTGGCGGCCGAGCGCGGGGTGCAGCCGGCCCCGGACGCGGGCTCGTACCTCGTCATGGGCAGTGACTTCGGCAAGGCGCTCTGCGTCCAGTACGGCACGGCGAACATCGTGGCCGTGCCGGTGGAGGCGGGTCCCGGCGGTACGTCCGCGCCGCCGCAGTTCGTGAACACCGGGCTGCCGGAGTTCGCGCGCTGCCTGGCGCTGCTGGGCCGGATGTGGCGGCTGCGGCACGGTCTGAACCAGGAGCAGGCGGGCCGCTGGACCGTGGACTTCCAGGCCCAGCTCGTCGCCCTGGACCCGGCGGCGCTCGGTTCGCCGGAGAGCTGGTGGTCGGTGCTGCTGGAGCAGATGTGGGACGGACTGCTGTGAGTGCGTGAGTGCGTGAGCGCCTGACGGCGGATGAGGGCCGGGCCCGGTCGCGTGACCGGGCCCGGCCCTCTTTCGTTCACTCCTGACCGGACCCGCACCCGGAGTGTCGCGTTATGAACATCTCGTCCCTATAGCTGAGGATGTGCCCGCAATCATCGTGTCGCATCCATTCGGCGGTGTCCGGCGGTGCACGACGGAGAGGGGTTCAGGATGGGCAGCACGGCGTCATCGGTCTCGCTCCACGGCTTCGCGGTCGTACGGGGGCGCTGCTACCGCCCCGATCAGGTGAACACCCAGGTGGACGCCCTCTTCGCCGACCGGGACGCGGCCTGGGAGCGCGCGGCGCGGCTGACGGTCCTGGCCCGGAACATGGAGGCGGAGCTGGCGGCCCTGCGCGAGCGGGCCGCCGGGCTCGGCGAGCAGACCTACGCCTCGCTCGGCGAGGGCGCCCGGAGCCTGCACGAGCACGGGCAGCAGGAGGCGCGGGCGGTGCGCGAACGCGCCCTCCGGGAGGCGCGCGAGCAGTACGAGGCGGCGCGGGCGTACGCCGACGGCCTGCTCCAGGACGCGCGGGCGTACGCCGACGCGGTGTGCGGGGCGGCGGAGGAGGAGGCCCGGCGGCGGACCGAGGCGGCGCGGGCCGAGGCGGACGCGCTGCGCATCGCGGTCCGCCGCGAGGTGAAGCAGACCCGCGGCCAGGCGCTGGCCGCGCTGCGCGAGGCGCGCCGCGGCGCCGAGGGGGCGCTCGCCGGACAGGCCCGCGAGCACACGGTCCGGCTGGCCGCGGCCGAGCGGGAGGAGAACGCGCGGCGGGCGGCGCTGGAGGCGGACCACACCCGGCGGCTGTCGGCCGCCGAAGCGGCGCTCGCCGTGGCGGAGCGGGCGCTGACGGAGGCTCAGGACGCCGCCCGCCGGGCGCCGGGGGAGGCGCGGGCGCGGGCCGCCGAGGTGCTGGACGCCGCCCGGCTGAGCGCGGAGCGGATCGCCCGGGAGACGGAGCGGGTGCTGCGCGAACACGGTGAACTCTGGGACGGCGTCAGGGCCCAGATGGACACCGTGCAGAGCGACATCACCACGCTGACCGGCCGGGCACGGGTGGAGTAGGAGGCCCGTCCCGCACGGGCGGCGCGGGGCGGCGGCTTGCCCCTCACGCGGCGGGAGGGTGGAGGCTCGGTGGGCCGACGGGTGGAGACAACCCTGAGACGGTCTCCGCCTGCCGGGGGACGGCCCCTAGGGGTAGCTCCGTACTCGGGGTCGGGGAGGGCTCGTACCGGCGGAGGACGAGATGGCCGCGAGCCGTCCTTAGTCTGGCTTTACGCCGCTGGGGGGCGGTGGACCGCACCGAGGGGGGTGGGGTTTTCCCCAGCGGAAGACTGCGCTGAGCACCAGCGCGCCCGGGGGCCCGCGCACAGCAGACTCGTCCCCGTACCCGAGCACCGCCACCCGAGCACCGATACCGCCACCGCGGTTCACCCCGCGCGGGGCACCGCTCCGCCCGCAGCAGGACCGACATAGGAGATTTACCGTGACAACGGCTGTGACCATTCCCAGGCACGGGGGCACTGGAAGGCCGACGGCCGTCGCCGCACGGGCGCGGCAGGTCGTCAAGGCGTACGGCTCCGGGGAGACCCGGGTCGTCGCCCTCGACCACGTCGACGTGGACATCGCCCGCGGCCAGTTCACCGCGATCATGGGCCCCTCGGGGTCCGGCAAGTCCACGCTGATGCACTGCCTCGCCGGTCTCGACACCGTGTCGGGCGGTCAGATCTACCTGGACGAGACCGAGATCACCGGTCTGAAGGACAAGAAGCTCACCCAGCTGCGCCGGGACCGGATCGGCTTCATCTTCCAGGCGTTCAACCTGCTGCCGACGCTGAGCGCGCTGGAGAACATCACCCTCCCCATGGACATAGCCGGCCGCAAGCCGGACCGGGCCTGGCTGGACCGGGTGGTGGAGACCGTGGGCCTGGCCGGGCGGCTCAAGCACCGGCCCAACCAGCTCTCCGGCGGCCAGCAGCAGCGCGTCGCCGTGGCCCGCGCGCTGGCGGCCCGGCCGGAGATCATCTTCGGTGACGAGCCGACCGGCAACCTGGACTCGCGGGCGGGCGCCGAGGTGCTGGGCTTCCTGCGCCGCTCGGTCGACGAGCTGGGCCAGACCATCGTGATGGTCACGCACGACCCGGTGGCCGCCTCCTACGCCGACCGGGTGCTGTACCTCGCCGACGGCCGGATCGTCGACGAGATGTACCAGCCGACGGCCGAGCAGGTCCTGGACCGCATGAAGGACTTCGACGCCCGGGGGCGTACGTCATGACCGTCCTGAGAACCTCCCTGCGCAACTTCTTCGCGCACAAGGGCCGGATGGCCCTCTCCGCGGTCGCGGTGCTCCTCTCGGTGGCCTTCGTCTGCGGGACGCTGGTGTTCACCGACACCATGAACACCACCTTCGACAAGCTGTTCGCGGTGACCGCGTCCGACGTGACCGTCGCGCCGAAGGCCGCCAAGAACAGCGACACCCCGCAGAACGGCGTCCCCGAGACGCTGCCGGCCGCCACCCTGGACCGGGTCCGGCAGGCCGAGGGCGTCAAGTCGGTCGAGGGCGGCGTCAGTTCGCCGAACGTGACGGTCGTCGACCGGCACAACAAGAACATGGGCTCCTCCAACGGCGCCCCGACCATCGCGGGCAACTGGACCTCCGCCGGCCTGCGGTCGATGGAGATCACCTCCGGCCACGCCCCGCACGGGCCGGGCGAGATGCTGGTGGACGCCGACACCGCCGACAAGCACGACCTGAAGCTCGGCGACGAGCTGCGCACCATCGCGCAGACCGGCGACCTCACGGCACGCGTCGTCGGCGTCGCCACCTTCAAGGTGACCAACCCGGGCGCCTCCGTCGTCTACTTCGACACCGCCACCGCCCAGCGCGGACTGCTCGGCACGACCGGCCGGTTCACCCAGATCTCAGTCACCGCCGCCCCCGGCGTCTCGGACGAGCAGCTCAAGCAGAACGTGACGCGGACCCTGGCCGCGGCAGCCGGGGCGAAGGCCGGCGCGTACAAGATCCAGACCGCCAAGGAGAACGCCGACGAGAACCGCAAGGACGTCGGGTCGTTCATGGACGTCATCAAGTACGCCATGCTCGGCTTCGCCGGGATCGCCTTCCTGGTCGGCATCTTCCTGATCATCAACACCTTCAGCATGCTGGTCGCCCAGCGCACCCGGGAGATCGGCCTGATGCGGGCCATCGGCTCCTCCCGCAAGCAGGTCAACCGGTCGGTGCTGGTCGAGGCGCTGCTGCTGGGCTTCGTCGGCTCGGTGCTCGGCGTCGGCGCGGGCGTCGGCATCGCGATCGGCCTGATGAAGCTGATGGGCGCGGCGGGCATGGACCTGTCCACCAAGGACCTGACGATCAAGGCGACCACCCCGGTGGCCGGTCTCGTCCTCGGTGTCGTCGTCACCGTCCTGGCCGCCTATCTGCCGGCCCGCCGCGCCGGCAAGATCTCCCCGATGGCCGCCCTGCGCGACGCCGGCACCCCGGCCGACGGCCGGGCCGGCTGGGTGCGCGCGGCGATCGGCCTGGTCCTCACCGGCGCCGGTACGGCCTCCCTGTACGCGGCGGCCACCGCGGACAAGGCGAGCGACGGCTCGGCCGTCCTCGGTCTCGGCGTGGTCCTCACCCTGATCGGCTTCGTCGTGATCGGCCCGCTGCTGGCGGGCGGGGTGGTCCGGGTGATCAGCGCGGTGCTGCTGCGGGCCTTCGGTCCGGTGGGCCGCATGGCCGAGCGCAACGCGCTGCGCAACCCGCGCCGCACCGGCGCCACCGGCGCCGCCCTGATGATCGGCCTCGCCCTGGTCGCCTGCCTGTCGGTGGTCGGCTCCTCGATGGTGGCCTCGGCCACCGACCAGTTGGACAAGTCGGTCGGCGCGGACTTCATCGTGCAGGGCAACCAGCGCATCGTCCCGCAGGCGGAGCAGGCCATGCGGCAGTCGCCCGGCCTGGCGCACGTCACCCGCTACAAGGACCTCGACGCCACCCTGACCTCGCCCGACGGCAGGACCGACACCGGCGGTGTCACGGCCGCCGACCCGTCCTACGCCGACGACCTGCGCCGCCCGGTCACCGCGGGCACCCTGAAGGACGCCTACGCCCCCGGCGCCATGTCGGTCGGCTCCGACTACGCCGACAAGCACCACGTCCACGTCGGCGACACCCTCACCGTCGCCTTCAAGGGCGGGAAGACGGCCCGGCTGAAGGTCGCCGCGATCACCAGCGACGACACCGCCATCGACCAGGGCGCCCGCTACCTGTCCATCGCCACCATGGAGAAGTACGTCCCCGCGGACCGCGTCCCGCCGAACATGATCATGTTCGCCAAGGCCGAGGACGGCAAGGAGACGCAGGCGTACGCCGCCCTGAAGAAGTCCCTGGAGCAGTACCCGCAGTACCAGGTGCGCGACCAGACCGACTACAAGCAGGAGCTGAAGGACCAGATCGGCCAGCTGCTGAACATGGTCTACGGCCTGCTCGCCCTCGCGATCATCGTCGCGGTGCTGGGCGTGGTGAACACCCTCGCCCTCTCCGTGGTCGAGCGGACCCGGGAGATCGGCCTGATGCGGGCGATCGGCCTGTCCCGCCGGCAGCTGCGGCGCATGATCCGCATGGAGTCCGTGGTCATCGCCCTGTTCGGCGCGCTGCTCGGCCTGGGCCTGGGCATGGGCTGGGGCGCCACCGCCCAGAAGCTGCTGGCCCTGGAGGGCCTGGGCGTGCTGGACATCCCCTGGCCGACGATCATCGCAGTCTTCGTCGGCTCGGCCTTCGTGGGCCTGTTCGCCGCGCTGGTCCCCGCCTTCCGGGCGGGCCGGATGAACGTGCTCAACGCGATCGCGACCGACTAGGACGACTGCGGATGACCGCGACCGACCAGGACGGACACGGATCCTGACGGCCGCGCACCGGACCCCTCGTGCACGGGGGTCACGGGGAGAGCCGCCCGGGGGCGGGAAGCCATGGGGGCTTCCCGCCCCCGGGTGCGTGCGCCCGCCGCCCGCGGACCCCGTCCGTGTCGTACGCCCGGTGCTCGTGTCATACACCCGTTCGATATCCGCCACGTTGTCCACAGGCCCGACCGCCCCCGCCCCGGCGACGTACGCTGAAGGAATCCCCGGCCCGTCCCCCGAGCCGGGCCCTTCGTGTTGCCCACCCCAGGACGGAAAGCCCCTCCATGAGCCTGCACGGTCTGCTCGACGCCGTCGTCAAGGACCCCGCCCTCGCGGAAGCGATCACCGCGGCCACGGACGGCAATCGCCCGCACGTCGACCTCGTCGGCCCGCCCGCGGCCCGCCCCCTGGCGATCGCCGCGCTGGCCCGCGAGTCCGGCCGCCCGGTGCTCGCGGTGACGGCGACCGGCCGCGAGGCCGAGGACCTGGCGGCCGCCCTGCGCTCGCTGCTTCCGGAAGAGGGCGTCGCGGAGTACCCCTCCTGGGAGACGCTGCCGCACGAGCGGCTCAGCCCGCGCAGCGACACCGTGGGCCGCCGCCTGGCCGTGCTGCGCCGCCTGGCGCACCCGCGGCCCGACGACCCCGGGACCGGCCCGGTCTCCGTCGTCGTCGCCCCCGTGCGCTCGGTGCTCCAGCCGCAGGTCAAGGGCCTGGGCGACCTGGAGCCCGTCGCCCTGCGCACCGGCGAGAGCGCCGACCTGAACGCGGTGGTGGAAGCCCTGGCCGCCGCCGCGTACGCGCGCGTGGAGCTGGTCGAGAAGCGCGGCGAGTTCGCCGTGCGCGGCGGCATCCTCGACGTCTTCCCGCCCACCGAGGAACACCCCCTGCGCATCGAGTTCTGGGGCGACGACGTCGAGGAGATCCGCTACTTCAAGGTCGCCGACCAGCGCTCCCTGGAGGTCGCCGAACACGGCCTGTGGGCCCCGCCCTGCCGCGAGCTGCTGCTCACCGAGGACGTCCGCACCCGCGCGCGTGCCCTGGCCGAGCGCCACCCTGAGCTGGGCGAGCTGCTCGGCAAGATCGCCGAGGGCATCGCGGTCGAGGGCATGGAGTCGCTCGCCCCGGTCCTCGTGGACGACATGGAGCTGCTGCTGGACGTGCTGCCCAAGGGCGCCATGGCCGTGGTGTGCGACCCGGAGCGGGTGCGCACCCGCGCCTTCGACCTGGTGGCCACCTCGCAGGAGTTCCTCCAGGCGTCCTGGGCGGCCACCGCGGGCGGCGGCGAGGCCCCCATCGACGTCGGCGCGGCCTCCCTGTGGTCCCTCGCCGACGTCCGGGACCGGGCGCGCGAGCTGGACATGATGTGGTGGTCCGTCTCGCCGTTCGCGGCCGACGAGAGCGCCTACGACGCCGAGGGCGACGGCGACACCCTCAAGCTGGGCATGCACGCGCCCGACACCTACCGCGGCGACACCGCCAAGGCGCTCGCCGACACCAAGGGCTGGCTCGCCGAGGGCTGGCGCACCGTCTTCGTCACCGAGGGCCACGGCCCGGCCGCCCGCACGGTGGAGGTGCTGGGCGGCGAGGGCATCGCCGCCCGCCTGGACACGGACCTCGGCGCGGTGTCCCCGTCCGTGGTGCACGTGGCGTGCGGCTGCATCGACCACGGCTTCCTCGACCCCGGCCTGAAGCTGGCCGTGCTCACCGAGACCGACCTGTCCGGACAGCGCACCGCCGGCCGGGACGGCGCCCGGATGCCGGCCCGCCGCCGCAAGACCATCGACCCGCTCACCCTGGAGGCGGGCGACTACATCGTGCACGAGCAGCACGGCGTGGGCCGCTACATCGAGATGGTGCAGCGCACCGTGCAGGGCGCCACCCGCGAGTATCTGGTGGTCGAGTACGCCCCGGCCAAGCGCGGCCAGCCCGGCGACCGCCTCTACATCCCCACCGACCAGCTGGAGCAGATCACCAAGTACGTCGGCGGCGAGGCCCCCACGCTGCACCGGCTCGGCGGCGCCGACTGGACCAAGACCAAGGCGCGCGTGAAGAAGGCGGTCAAGGAGATCGCCGCCGACCTGATCAAGCTGTACTCCGCCCGGATGGCGGCCCCCGGGCACTCCTTCGGCACCGACACGCCCTGGCAGCGCGAGCTGGAGGACGCCTTCCCGTACGCGGAGACGCCCGACCAGCTGACCACCATCGCCGAGGTCAAGGAGGACATGGAGAAGTCGGTCCCGATGGACCGCCTGATCTGCGGCGACGTGGGGTACGGCAAGACGGAGATCGCGGTCCGCGCCGCCTTCAAGGCCGTCCAGGACGGCAAGCAGGTCGCGGTCCTGGTCCCCACCACCCTGCTGGTCCAGCAGCACTTCGGCACCTTCTCCGAGCGCTACGCGCAGTTCCCGGTGAAGGTGAAGGCGCTCTCCCGCTTCCAGACCGACACCGAGGCGAAGGCGGTCCTCGAAGGGCTGCGCGAGGGCTCGGTCGACGTCGTCATCGGCACCCACCGGCTGTTCGCCTCCGAGACCAAGTTCAAGGACCTGGGCCTGGTCATCGTCGACGAGGAGCAGCGCTTCGGCGTCGAGCACAAGGAGCAGCTGAAGAAGCTGCGCGCCAACGTCGACGTGCTGACGATGTCCGCGACCCCGATCCCGCGCACCCTGGAGATGGCGGTCACCGGCATCCGCGAGATGTCCACGATCACCACCCCGCCCGAGGAGCGCCACCCGGTGCTGACCTTCGTCGGGCCGTACGAGGAGAAGCAGATCGGCGCGGCCGTCCGCCGCGAACTGCTGCGCGAGGGCCAGGTCTTCTACATCCACAACCGGGTGGAGTCCATCGACCGGGCCGCCGCCCGGCTGCGCGAGATCGTCCCCGAGGCGCGGATCGCCACCGCCCACGGCCAGATGTCCGAACAGGCCCTGGAGCAGGTCGTGGTGGACTTCTGGGAGAAGCGGTTCGACGTGCTGGTCTCCACGACGATCGTCGAGTCCGGCATCGACATCTCCAACGCCAACACCCTGATCGTGGAGCGCGGCGACAACTTCGGCCTCTCCCAGCTGCACCAGCTGCGCGGCCGGGTGGGCCGCGGCCGCGAGCGCGGCTACGCCTACTTCCTCTACCCGCCGGAGAAGCCGCTCACCGAGACCGCGCACGAGCGGCTGGCCACCATCGCCCAGCACACCGAGATGGGCGCGGGCATGTACGTGGCGATGAAGGACCTGGAGATCCGCGGCGCCGGAAACCTGCTGGGCGGCGAGCAGTCCGGCCATATCGCGGGCGTCGGCTTCGACCTGTACGTGCGGATGGTCGGGGAGGCGGTGGCGGACTACCGGCGGCAGCTGGAGACCGGTGAGACCGAGGAGGAGGCGCCGCTGGAGGTCAAGATCGAGCTCCCGGTCGACGCGCACGTCCCGCATGACTACGCGCCCGGCGAGCGGCTGCGCCTCCAGGCGTACCGGGCCATCGCCTCGGCCGATACGGAGGAGGACATCAAGGCCGTCCGCGAGGAGCTGACCGACCGTTACGGCAAGCTGCCCGAGCCGGTGGAGAACCTGCTGCTGGTGGCCGGGCTGCGGATGTTCGCCCGCGCCTGCGGGGTCGGTGAGATCGTGCTCCAGGGCGCCAACATCCGCTTCGCGCCGGTGGAACTGCGCGAGTCCCAGGAGCTGCGGCTGAAGCGGCTCTACCCGGGCGCGCTGCTCAAACCGGCCGCCCACCAGGTGCTCGTCCCGCGCCCGAAGACCGCGAAGGTCGGCGGCAAGCCGCTGGTCGGCCGGGAACTGCTGGCCTGGGTGGGCGAGTTCCTGACCTCCGTGCTCGGGTCGTAACACGCGATACGCCCCATCTGCTCCTTTTGCCTCTGTGCGCCCCAAGTGGGGCGCACATCTTCCTGGTTACGTTGGGCACAGACAAGTCAGGCCCGCACGGACCAGGGGCGGGCCGCGCAGGACAAGGCAAGGGGAGGGCCCATGGGCGTAGAGGTGTGTCGGGAAGCCGGTCGGAGGGGAGCGGGCCGGGCGATATCCCGTCCGCTCGTGCGCGGTGGCGCGGCGGTGTGCGCCGTCGCGGCCCTCACCTTCGTCGCCGGCTGCAAGAGCGACGACGCGCACAGCGCCGGGCCCGCCACGCGCAGCGGCGCACCGGCGGCCCCGGCCCCGTCATCGGACGGACACTCCGTCAGCCCGCTGGCCAACCCGGACGGGACCAAGCCGGGCCTGGCGCCGCTGACCAGCGACAGCGACCGGGCCGCGGCCCGCAAGCTCATCCAGACCGTGACGACGAAGGGCCGCGGCCCGAAGACCGGCTACTCCCGCGACAAGTTCGGGTACGCCTGGATGGACACGGCCGACGGCGTCCCCTGGTCGCACAACGGCTGCGACACGCGCAACGACCTGCTCAAGCGCGACGGCCAGAACCTCAGCTACCGCAAGGGCTCCAACTGCGTGGTCGTCTCCATGACCCTGCACGACCCGTACACGGGCAAGACCATCCAGTGGACCAAGGCGCACGCCACCACCGTCCAGATCGACCATGTGATGCCGCTGTCCTACGACTGGCAGATGGGCGCCGCGCACTGGACGAAGGACAAGCGCGAGCAGATCGCCAACGACCCGCTCAACCTCATCCCGGCCGACGGCCCGGCCAACTCCTCCAAGAGCGACTCAGGCCCGGCGACCTGGCTGCCGCCGAGCAAGGACGTCCGGTGCTCGTACAGCGTGCGGTTCGCGCAGGTCTCCCTGAAGTACAAGCTGCCGGTGACGACCGCCGACAAGCAGATGATGCTGAAGCAGTGCGGCGGCTGAGCCCGGCCGCGTGAGCGCCAGCGCCCCGGCCCCGGGAGCCGGGGCGCGCGTGACGCGGACTCAGGGCCCGTACGGACCGCGGTAGGGGTTCCCGTACGGGCCCGGGGCCGCGGCACCCCCCGGCACCGCCCCGTAGGCCCCGGCCCCGTGCGCCTGCGGTGCCGGAGCCGCGCCCGCGGCCCGCCGGTCGAACATCGCGAGGAGCAGCATCAGCGTCGCCGCCAGCAGGCACAGGATGATGACGATGCCGAGCACCGCGTCGCCGTCGTCCTGGTCGGGCAGGACGCTCATCCAGGTCACCGTCACCCCCTCGTACAGGGCGAAGGCGGCGAACGCGGCCCAGTCCGACCCGCGCCGCCGCCGGATCGCCACATACAGGAACGGCACCCACACCAGCAGGCCCAGCGAACCCCAGACCAGCACCGACCAGGCGATCCGCTGGACCCAGCCCGCCTCCAGACGCTTTTCCATCCCAACCCCCCACCCATCCGCCGCGATCGGGCGGCCACGAAACAGGGGGCAAGATTAAGCCACGGAACGGCACCCGTACTCTGCTCCGCAGGACACACACGCGCGGTCCGGGCACCTACGCGCCCGCGCGCAGAACAGGGGTGGGGGATGGCCGGACACCGGCAGTCCAGGAAGCGCAGATACCTCACATGGACGGTGGCGGGGGCCGCCGTCGTCGCGGGCGGCGGGATCGCGGCGCAGACCTCGATGGCCGCGACGAGCTGGCCCGCGCAGAAGACGTACACCGGCCGCGCCTTCGACACCTGCACCGCGCCCTCGCTGAACGCCATGAAGGCGTGGCGCACCGACGGCTACTACGGCGCCGCCGCCGTCTACATCGGCGGCAAGAACCGCGGCTGCGCCCAGCCCAACCTCACCGCCTCCTGGGTGAAGTCGGTCAGCTCCGCGGGCTGGAAGCTCATCCCGCTCTACGTCGGCGCCCAGCCGCCCTGCCAGAAGAGCGCCAACCCGGAGAAGCTCACCGCCGCCAACGCCAGGACGCTGGGCACCGCCGACGCCAAGGACGCCGTGGCCAAGGCGAAGGCCCTCGGGATGAAGGCCGGCAGCCCGGTCTACCTGGACATGGAGCCGTACGCCGTCACGGACAAGGCGTGCAACGACGCGGTGCTGGCCTACGTCCGCGCCTTCGGCAAGCAACTGCGCGCCCAGACGTACCGCTCGGGCTTCTACGGCTTCAGCAGCTCCAGCGCCAAGGCGATCGCCACCGCGAGCGACAAGACCGACCTGCCCGGCAACCTCTGGTACGCGCTGTGGGACAAGAAGGAGACCACCACCGCGGACTGGCCCTGGGGCAGGACGCAGTTCACCGATCACAGCCGCGCCCACCAGTACCTGGTGAACAGCAAGGAGACCCGGCGCGGCTACACCCTCACCGTCGACCGCGACGCGTGGGACGCCCCGGTGGCGATCACCGGCTGATCCGCCGGCCGGGGGAGAGCGGCGCGACGGTGCCCGAAGTGGCGGTGAATCGTTGGTCCAATGGCTTGGCCGGAGCACGGCCGCTGCCTACTATCGATCACCGCAAGACTTTGTGCACCGTCGCACAATCCCCACCCAGGGAGGCCCCCTTGCACCGCCGCCGTCGCACCGCGCTCGCCCTGTCCGCCGCGATCGTCGCGGCGGCCCCCGTCCTCACCGCCTGCGGCAGCGAGGCGCATCCCGGCGCCGCGGCCGTGGTGGGCGGGCAGCGGATCACCGTCGCACAGCTCCAGAGCCGGGTGGACGAGGTGCGCCGGGCGCAGCGGGCGGCGGTGGCCGACGAGACGCAGTACCAGCAGGCCGTCGCCCGCACCGGCACGCTGAACCGGGACACCCTGCACCAGATGGTGCTCGACCGGGTCCTGGACCGCACGGCGCGGGACGAGGGCGTCACCGTCACCCCGCGCGAGGTGCAGCAGCTGCGTTCCGGACTCGAACAGCAGGCGGGCGGCGCCAAGGCGCTGGAGACGGCCTGGCTCCAGCAGTACGGGGTGCCGCCGCAGCGCCTGGACGACAACCTCCGCCTCCAGGTGGAGGCGCAGAAGGTGGCGGCGAAGCTGCACACGGACCCCAGCCGCCCCGAGTTCTGGAACGCGCTGTCCGCCACCTCCGGGAAACTGGGCGTCGACCTGAATCCGCGCTACGGGGCCTGGGACGTGCGGAAGGGCGGCGTCGCCGCGAAGACCCCGTGGCTGCGGGACGTCTCGGCGTCCGCCGCCCAGCAGCCGGCCTGATCCCGGGACCGCACCGGCGCCCTTGCCGCGGCACGGGCGCCGGTGCGCCCCCGGACCTGTGGACAACCGCCTGTGGACAACTTCCGGGGCCGTCGGCGGGGTGCGTTACGTTCGAAGCGTGAACACGACCTCTGCCCCCGCCGCCGAGCCGGGCGCCGCCGCACCCGGCCGCATCGTCCTGCTGACCACCAGCCACCGGGTCGCCCCCGGACTGCTGTCCTGGCCCGCCTGGCAGGCGCTGCGCACCGCCGACCGGGTGCTGTGCGCGGACGCGGCGCACCCGCAGCTGCCGTATCTGCGCGAGGCGGGCATCACCGTGGCCGAGGCGTCCCCGACCGCCGAGGAGCTGGTGGCCGCCTGCGCCGGCGGCCGTACGGCGGTGGTCGTCGCAGGCGGTGAGGGCGAGCCCGCGCTCACCGACGGGCTCGCCCGGCTCGCCGGATCCGGTCGCGTCTCCATGCCGGAGCTGGAGCTGCTGCCCGCCTCCTACGACCTGCCCGGCGCCCGGCTGCTCGACCTCGTCCAGGTCATGGACCGCATCCGCGTGGAGTGCCCCTGGTCGGCGCAGCGGACCCACCGGGGCCTGGCCAAGTACGCCATCGAGGAGGCGTACGAGCTGGTGGAGGCGATCGAGGACGGCGACCGGGACGAGCTGCGCGAGGAGCTGGGCGACGTCCTGCTCCAGGTCGTCTTCCACGCCCGGATCGCCGAGGAGGACCCGGAGGAGCCGTTCTCCGTCGACGACGTGGCGGGCGGGATCGTCGCCAAGCTGATCCACCGCCATCCGCATGTCTTCGGCGAGGAGACGGCCGCGACCCCGGAGGAGGTCAAGGAGCACTGGCTGCGCACCAAGGCCGAGGAGAAGCAGCGCACCTCCGTCACGGAGGGCGTCCCCCTCCACCAGCCGGGCCTGGCCCTCGCGGCGAAGCTGGCGTCCCGGGTGCGCACCGCGGGTCTGGACGTGCCGCTGCCCCGGGGCGAGGGCATCGGCTACGAGCTGCTGGCCCTGGCCGCCCGCGCCGAGGCGGAGGGCGTCGACCCGGAGGCGGCCCTGAGAGCGGCGGCCCGAGCGTACCGGGACGCCATCAAGCAGAAGGAGACCGCCTGAGCCCCCGGCCCGGCCCCGGCAGCCGCCCGCCGCCGACCGCGCCCCGGCCACCGGCTTCCGGACCCCAGGCCTCCCCGTCTCCACTTCACCCGCCTCCACCCCACCCGTCTCCACCCGCCCCCGGCGGCTACTGTCGCCCCATGCACGACCAGCCGCCCGCCGCCTCCTCCACCCCGTCCGATCTCCCGCCGCCCCTGTTCACCTGGGAGTTCGCGAGCGATCCGTACCCGGCGTACGCCTGGCTGCGGGAGCACGCGCCCGTGCACCGCACCCGGCTGCCCAGCGGAGTGGAGGCATGGCTGGTCACCCGGTACGCCGACGCCCGGCAGGCCCTGGCCGACCCCCGGCTCTCCAAGAACCCGGCCCACCACGACGAGCCCGCGCACGCCAAGGGCAAGACCGGCATCCCCGGCGAGCGCAAGGCCGAGCTGATGACGCATCTGCTCAACATCGACCCGCCGGACCACACCCGGCTGCGGCGGCTGGTCAGCAAGGCGTTCACCCCCCGCAGGGTCGCCGAGTTCGCGCCGCGCGTGCAGGAGCTGGCGGACGGCCTCATCGCGTCCTTCGCCGGGCGCGGCACCGCCGACCTCATCCACGAGTTCGCGTTCCCGCTGCCCATCTACGCCATCTGCGACCTGCTCGGCGTCCCGCGCGAGGACCAGGACGACTTCCGGGACTGGGCGGGCATGATGATCCGTCACGGCAAGGGGCCCCGGGGCGGAGTGGCCCGGTCGGTGAAGAAGATGCGCGGCTATCTGGCCGAGCTGATCCACCGCAAGCGGGCCGCCCTGCCCGCCGAACCGGAGCCGGGCGAGGACCTCATCTCCGGGCTCATCCGCGCCTTTGACCACGGCGAGCACCTCACGGAGAACGAGGCCGCCGCGATGGCGTTCATCCTTCTCTTCGCCGGTTTCGAGACGACCGTCAACCTCATCGGCAACGGCATGTACGCCCTGCTCACCCACCCCGGTCAGCGGGCGCGGCTCCAGGAGTCGCTGGCCGCGGGGGAGAGCGGGCTGCTGGAGACCGGCGTCGAGGAGCTGCTGCGCTACGACGGGCCGGTGGAGCTGGCCACCTGGCGGTTCGCCACCCGGGCGCTCACGCTCGGCGGACAGGACATCGCCGCGGGCGATCCGGTGCTGGTGGTGCTGGCCGCCGCCGACCGCGACCCGGAGCGGTTCTCCCACCCCGACACGCTCGACCTCGCCCGCGGCGACAACCAGCACCTGGGGTACGGGCACGGCATCCACTACTGCCTGGGCGCCCCGCTCGCCCGCCTGGAGGGGCAGACCGCGCTGGCCACCCTGCTGACCCGGCTGCCCGACCTCCGCCTCGACGCGGAACCGGCCGAACTGCGCTGGCGCGGCGGGCTCATCATGCGCGGACTGCGGACCCTCCCGGTCGGCTTCACCCCCGTCCCGGTTCCCGCCTCTGCCCCCGCCCCCGGGCCGGCCCCCGCCCCCGGGCCGGCCCCCGCCCCCGGGACGACCACCGGGAACGGCCCCGTTCCCGGGCGCTGACGGCGGTGAACATGACGCGTGTTCAACTATGTGATGTTGATGTGATCTGCGCGGCATGAACTTGTGACAAGTGATCGTCACCCGATACTTTCACCCATCAGCGTGACGCCGGGGCCCTCCCGTCCCGCCGCCGCGCCGTCACTGCCGTCGTGCGAAAGGTCTCCAGATGCTCTCCGGGAACGGTCGTCACCGTCGCCCCCGCCAGGCTCCGGCCCTCCTCGTCGCCGCCGGAGTGACCGGCTCGGCCATCGCCATCCCGCTGGTCGCCGCGTCCGGCGCCAGCGCCGCCGACGGCACCACCTGGGACAAGGTGGCGCAGTGCGAGACCGGCGGCTCCTGGAGCGCCGACAACGGCCACGGCTACTACGGCGGCCTGATGCTCACCCAGGACGACTGGGAGGCGTACGGCGGCCTCTCCTACGCGGCCAGCGCCGACCAGGCCAGCCGCTCCCAGCAGATAGCCGTGGCCGAGAAGATCCTCGCCGACAAGGGGCCCGGCGCCTGGCACACCTGCGGGCTGCTGGCCGGGCTCACCAAGAGTTCCGGTACGGCCGACGTCGACACGGGCGTGGGCGGCGACTCCTCGGCGTCCGGCGCGGACGGATCCACCTCGTCGGACAAGGACGGCAAGGGCGACAAGGGAGATAAGGGGAGCAAGGGAGACAAGGACGACAAGGGCTCCACCTCGTCCGGAACCTCCGGTTCCACGGGCAAGGGCGGCGACTCCGGCGGCTCCGACGCGTCCGGGAAGCCTCGTACGGGCGAGGGCGGTCTGTCCGACTCGCCCCAGGACGCCGACAACTCATCCGGTTCGTCCGGCTCTTCGCCGGACACCACCCAAACGCCCGGATCCTCGCACGGGACCGATGCGTCGCACGGCGCCACCACCGGACCGTCCGGCGGCCCTTCCTCGCCCGCGACGACGGGCGGTCCGGCCGGGTCCGGCACCTCTCACGGCACCGGCACGCCCGATGCCACCTCGTCCACGGGCACCCGCACCGGCACCGGGGACCAGGATCGTGACAACTCCGGCGATGCGGACAACTACGTCCAGGACGTCGGCTCTTCGGCGCTCGTCGACACCGGCGCGCTCGGCTCCGGCGGCCGCCACCGCGGCGGCAGCGCCGACGAGGGCGCGACGGACGGCGCCGCGGACGCCACGGGCGGGCGGCACGCCTCCCGGGGCGGCGGCGCGCACGCCTCGTCCGCCGACTCCTACACCGTGCGCACCGGCGACTCGCTCACGTCCATCGCCGACTCCTTCGGCCTGCACGGCGGGTGGCACACGCTCTATGACGCCAACAAGGGCGCCATCGGGGCCGACCCGGACCACATCGTCGCCGGTCAGAGCCTGGATGTCCCCACCGAAAACGCCCAAAAGTAGCGGGAGTTCGCGTCATACTTCGCCTTGTATGTCCTATTCGGTGAAAGTGTGGGATGAGTCTCAGAAGCCCTGATCGTCTTTGAAATCCGGCGGATCACCTGTCTACGGTCATGACCGCTCGCCACCGCGAGCCCCGGCTGCCGCAACGCCGAATCCTGCCAGCGGCCGTACGGGAACAGTCGTCGCGTCAAGCGCCGCAGGCAGGAGCGGGGGACCCAAGGTAAGTGCCGCGCCGGGCAGTTGACCGGAGCGGCTGGGGGTGAAGCCGTGCCTCTCGGAAGGCACGGCCGGGCAACTCAACCGGCCCGAACCCGACAGCTCACCTCGCAGGCGTCGGTGAGGGGATCCTTCCATGCTGTTTTCCGGCAAGGGCAAGCACCGTCGTCCGTCCAAGGCCACTCGCGCCATCGCACTCGCCGGTGTCACCGGCGTCGCCGTCGCCGGCCCGCTGATGGCGGCCGGCAACGCCTCCGCCGCCACCGCCTCCGAGTGGGACGCGGTCGCCCAGTGCGAGTCCGGCGGCAACTGGTCGATCAACACCGGCAACGGCTTCTACGGCGGCGTCCAGTTCACCAACTCCACCTGGGCCGCCTTCGGTGGCACCGCCTACGCCCCGCGCGCCGACCTGGCCAGCAAGTCCCAGCAGATCGCCATCGCCGAGAAGGTCCTCGCGGGCCAGGGCAAGGGCGCCTGGCCGGTGTGCGGCAAGGGCCTGTCCGGCGCCGCGTACTCGGGCGGCAGCTCCTCGTCGTCCTCCTCTTCCTCGTCCTCCTCGTCTTCTTCCTCCTCTTCGTCGTCGTCCTCCTCTTCGTCGTCCTCGTCGAAGAAGAGCAGCACCACGACCCGCTCCACCGAGCAGCAGGCCGCGGGCCGCTCCGCCGACCGCCCGGCGCCGAAGAAGACCGTCACCACCCCCACCGGCAAGAAGGTGAAGAAGGGCGACGGCGAGTACAAGGTGACCGTCGGCGACTCGCTCAGCTCCATCGCCGCCGCCCACCACGTCCAGGGCGGCTGGGAGAAGCTCTTCCAGCTGAACAAGGACATCGTCGACGACGCCGACCTCATCTACCCGGGCCAGCAGCTGCACCTGAAGTAAGGCGCGGCGGCCACCGCCCCACCCCCCCCGTCCCCACGGGCTCCCCGCCCCGGCGCGTTCTCCCCCGTACGCGCCGGGGCGGGGGCATTTCACCTTCCGTTCGGACCCCCGTTCCCGTCTTCTTTGTTCCGTGCTGAAACAATGTGTACGGTCACTCTGTCCACGGGACGGTCGGTCGGCCGGTCGGCGGCCCGGGACGGTTAGGCTCTAGTCGCACGGCTCACAAGCCCCGCACTTTCAGCGTCACATCCACGAAGGAGATGCTCGTGCCGTCCATCGACGTCGTCGTAGCCCGGGAAATCCTGGACTCCCGAGGCAACCCCACGGTCGAGGTCGAGGTCGGCCTCGACGACGGCAGCACGGGTCGTGCCGCCGTCCCCTCCGGCGCCTCCACGGGCGCCTTCGAGGCCATCGAGCTGCGTGACGGTGACCCCAACCGTTACCAGGGCAAGGGTGTCGAGAAGGCCGTCCTCGCCGTCATCGAGCAGATCGGCCCGGAGCTCGTCGGCTACGACGCCACCGAGCAGCGCCTGATCGACCAGGCCATGTTCGACCTGGACGCCACCGACAACAAGGGCTCGCTCGGCGCCAACGCCATCCTCGGCGTCTCCCTCGCCGTCGCGCACGCCGCCTCCGAGGCGTCCGACCTCCCGCTCTTCCGCTACCTGGGCGGCCCCAACGCGCACCTGCTCCCGGTGCCGATGATGAACATCCTGAACGGCGGCTCGCACGCCGACTCCAACGTGGACATCCAGGAGTTCATGATCGCCCCGATCGGCGCGGAGTCCTTCTCCGAGGCCCTGCGCTGGGGCGCCGAGGTCTACCACACCCTCAAGAAGGTCCTGAAGAACAAGGGTCTGGCCACCGGTCTGGGCGACGAGGGCGGCTTCGCCCCGAACCTGGGCTCCAACCGCGAGGCCCTGGACCTGATCCTGGAAGCGGTCAAGGAAGCCGGCTACACCCCCGGCGAGCAGATCGCCCTCGCGCTCGACGTCGCCGCCTCCGAGTTCTACAAGGACGGCAAGTACCTCTTCGAGGGCAAGGAGCGCTCCGCCGCCGAGATGACGGAGTACTACGAGGAGCTGGTCGCGGCCTACCCGCTGGTCTCCCTCGAGGACCCGCTGTTCGAGGACGACTGGGCCGGCTGGAAGGTCCTCACCGACCGCCTCGGCGAGAAGGTCCAGATCGTCGGTGACGACCTGTTCGTCACCAACCCCGAGCGCCTGGCCCGCGGCATCGAGGAGGGCAGCGCCAACGCCCTGCTGGTGAAGGTGAACCAGATCGGTTCGCTCACCGAGACCCTGGACGCCGTCGAGCTGGCCCAGCGCAACGGCTTCAAGTGCATGATGTCGCACCGCTCCGGCGAGACCGAGGACGTCACCATCGCCGACCTCGCCGTCGCCACCAACTGCGGCCAGATCAAGACCGGCGCCCCGGCCCGCTCCGAGCGCGTCGCCAAGTACAACCAGCTGCTGCGCATCGAGGAGATCCTCGACGACGCCGCGGTGTACGCCGGCCGCAGCGCGTTCCCGCGCTTCAAGGGCTGAGCCGCGCGCCGGCCGAGCCCGTAAAAAGGTGAGGCCGAGCCAGTCGTCCGTACGTCCCCGCACCCGGTCCCGTACCGTGTCCGGGGACGTACGCACGTGTGAGCGGGCATGGACGGCATGCGCGGGGCAGGAACGGGAGGCGCGACGATGGCCGTGAAGGACCGGGACCGGTTCTCCACCGCGACCAGGCTCAGGCTGCTCGGTGAGCAGACCGCGGCCCGGGTCTACCGCTCCCAGACCCGGCGGCAGGCCCGCCGCTCCCGGCTCACCGGGCGCGCCGCGCTGCTCGCGCTCGTCGTCTGCTCGCTGGTGGTCGCCCTGGCGTACCCGATGCGCCAGTACGTCGCCCAGCGCGCCGACATCGCCGATCTGAGGCGGCAGAAGCAGCAGGCCCGCGAGCGGGTCGAGCAGTTGCGCGACCAGAAGGCGCGCTGGCAGGACGACGCCTACGCCCAGCAGCAGATCCGGCAGCGGCTGCACTACGTACTGCCCGGCGAGACCGGTTTCACGGTCGTCGACCCGGGCCCGGCCAAGCAGTCCCGCGCCGAGCAGGGGTCGGCCCGCCGCCCCTGGTACACCAACGTCTGGTACGGGGTCGACAAGTCCGACGCCGCCCGCCAGTGAACCGACAGAGAGACTTCCCCACAGGCATGGAAACGCCCCCGCCGCCCACCGAGCGCACCGAACCCACCGACGCGGACGTCGCGGCCTTCCGGCAGCAGCTCGGCCGGCCGCCGCGCGGACTGCGCGCCATCGCGCACCGCTGCCCGTGCGGGCAGCCGGACGTCGTGGAGACGGCCCCCCGGCTGCCCGACGGCACGCCCTTCCCGACGCTGTACTACCTGACGTGCCCGCGGGCGGCCTCGGCGATCGGCACGCTGGAGGCCGACGGCGTCATGAAGGAGATGACCGAGCGGCTGGCGAGCGATCCGGAGCTGGCGGCGGCCTACCGGGCGGCGCACGAGGACTACATCCGGCGCCGGGACGAGATCGAGGAGCTGACGGGCTTTCCGAGCGCGGGCGGCATGCCCGACCGGGTCAAGTGCCTGCACGTCCTGGTCGCCCACTCGCTGGCCGCCGGACCCGGCGTGAACCCGCTGGGCGACGAGGCCATCGCGATGCTGCCCGAGTGGTGGCGCAAGGGCCCGTGCGTGACCGTGCCCGAGGATCACGCGGACCGCACGGATCACGCGGACCGCACGGCCCGCACGGAGGGGGACGCATGACCAGGGTGGCCGCCGTCGACTGCGGGACGAACTCCATCCGTCTGCTCGTCGCGGACGCGAATCCGGAAACCGGCGAACTGGTCGACCTCGACCGGCGTATGACGATCGTGCGGCTCGGCCAGGGCGTCGACCGCACCGGCCGGCTCGCCCCCGAGGCGCTGGCGCGCACCTTCGCGGCCTGCCGGGAGTACGCGCAGGTCATCAAGGAGTACGGCGCCGAGCGGCTGCGGTTCGTGGCCACCTCCGCCTCCCGGGACGCGGAGAACCGGGACGAGTTCGTGCGCGGCGTGGTGGACATCCTGGGCGTGGAGCCCGAGGTGATCTCCGGCGACCAGGAGGCGGAGTTCTCGTTCACGGGTGCGACCAAGGAGCTGGCGGGGCGTACGGATCTGGCCACCCCGTTCCTGGTCGTGGACATCGGCGGCGGCTCCACGGAGTTCGTCGTGGGCGACGACCGGGTGCGCGCCGCCCGCTCGGTGGACGTGGGCTGTGTGCGGATGACCGAGCGTCACCTGGTCCGTGATGGGGTGGTGACCGACCCGCCCACCGAGGAGCAGATCGCCGCCGTACGGGCCGACATCGAGGCGGCCCTGGACCTGGCCGAGCGGTCGGTGCCGCTGCGCGATGCGCGCACCCTGGTGGGCCTGGCCGGTTCGGTGACCACGGTGTCGGCCGTCGCGCAGGAGCTGCCCGCCTACGACTCGGCCCGCATCCACCACTCCCGCGTCTCCCTGGACCGGGTCCGCGAGATCACAAGTGCGCTGCTCCGCGCCACCCATGCCGAGCGCGCCGCCATCCCCTCGCTGCACCCGGGCCGCGTCGACGTCATCGGCGCGGGCGCTCTGGTCCTGCTGGCCGTGATGGAGCGCGTCGGTGCCACGGAGGTCGTGGTGAGCGAGCACGACATCCTCGACGGGATCGCCTGGTCCGTGGCGTAGCCCGGTTGGACCGCGGTCCCGGCGGCGGAGGCCGCCGGGGCACCGCGCGCACCGTCCGGGGCGGCCCGGCGCACCCCCGTTCCTACCCATTGGTAACCTCTGCTGAGCAGGCGCGACAACGCATGAGCGGGCCGGGGCGGGGGTTCCGGGCGGACGGATGACGCGCCGTCGGAAAACTTCGTGAAGTTCTTCACAAGGAATTCGGTCCGGCAGGGCGATCCGGGCCCTCCGGCGGCCCCGTGGAGGGGGTTTACGGGGTGCGGAAGGTGTTCGGGGTCGTGTCCGGACGGGGTCCCGTGAGAGGGTCCTGCGGCGGCCCTCCGGAGCCTTCCGGGGATCGGAGCGGCAGCTCACGCGCCCTTGACAACGTCCCAAGTCGCCCATCGGTTCGCTTCCACGATCATGATCTGCGTCACGAGGGGCGCGGAGTTTAACACAGGCCCTCCCGAAGCTTGTGAAGGGGCGCACGAGGCACCCCCCGGGAACAGGTGGATACTCGATGCCATGAGCACCACGGAGCGTCCCAGGATCCTCGTAGTAGGCGGTGGGTACGTAGGCCTGTACGCAGCTCGGCGCATTCTCAAGAAGATGCGCTACGGAGAGGCGACCGTCACGGTCGTCGACCCCCGGTCGTACATGACCTACCAGCCCTTCCTCCCCGAAGCCGCCGCCGGCAGCATCTCCCCGCGGCACGTCGTCGTCCCCTTGCGGCGCGTGCTCCCCAAGGCGGAGGTCCTCACCGGCCGGGTCACCACCATCGACCAGGACCGCAAGGTTGCCACGATCGCCCCGCTGGTGGGCGAGGCGTACGAGCTGCCGTTCGACTACCTGGTCATCGCCATGGGCGCGGTCTCCCGCACCTTCCCGATCCCCGGCCTCGCCGAGCAGGGCATCGGCATGAAGGGCATCGAGGAGTCCATCGGCCTGCGCAACCACGTCCTCGAACAGCTCGACAAGGCCGCCTCGACCACCGACGAGGAGATCCGCCGCAAGGCGCTCACCTTCGTCTTCGTCGGCGGCGGCTTCGCCGGTGCGGAGACCATCGGCGAGGTCGAGGACATGGCCCGGGACGCGGCCAAGTACTACACCGACGTGTCCCGCGAGGACATGCGCTTCATCCTGGTCGACGCCGCCGACAAGATCCTCCCCGAGGTCGGCCCCAAGCTCGGCCAGTACGGCAAGGAGCACCTGGAGAGCCGCGGTGTGGAGATCTACCTCTCCACCTCCATGGACTCCTGCGTCGACGGCCACGTGGTGCTGAAGAACGGCCTGGAGGTCGATTCCAACACCATCGTGTGGACGGCCGGCGTCAAGCCCAACCCGGTGCTGTCCCGCTTCGGTCTGCCGCTCGGCCCGCGCGGTCACGTCGACTGCGCGCCGACGCTCCAGGTGCAGGGCACCGACTACATCTGGGCCGCGGGCGACAACGCCCAGGTGCCGGACCTGGTCGGCCGCAAGGCGGGCAACGAGAACGCCTGGTGCCCGCCGAACGCCCAGCACGCGCTGCGCCAGGCCAAGGTCCTCGGCGACAACGTGATCTCCGGTATGCGGGGCTTCCGGCAGAAGGACTACAGCCACGCCAACAAGGGCGCGGTCGCGGGCCTCGGCCTGCACAAGGGCGTCGCGATGATCGTCATGGGCAAGATGAAGATCAAGCTCAAGGGCCGTCTCGCCTGGTACATGCACCGCGGCTACCACGGTCTGGCCATGCCGACCTGGAACCGGAAGATCCGCATCTTCGCGGACTGGACCCTCGGCATGTTCCTCAAGCGCGAGGTCGTCTCGCTGGGCGCCATGGAGAACCCCCGCGAGGAGTTCTACGAGGCCGCCAAGCCCGCCCCGGTCCCCGCGCAGAAGACCGAGGAGAAGGCCAAGGCGTCCTGACGCCAGGCCCGAACACCCTCTACTGAAGGGGCCGCCCGCCATCCGTGGTGCGGGCGGCCCCTTCGGCGTGTCCGGCCCCGGGCCGCCCGGCGCCGCCCCCAATACGTGGTCGCTGCAACTACTTTGCCCGTTCATGACCCGCGTGCGGGACTGCGCCAGGGCTCTCGCGGTGTTTACGTGGTGGATGACATCCGGCGTTCGCCGTCACGGAGGTGTGCACCATGCCCGACGCCGCGCTGCGGCTCACAAGACTCCTCGAACAGCTGCTGGGAGCACCGCTCCCGGTGCGCATCCGCGCCTGGGACGGCACGGAGGCGGGCCCGCCCGGCGCCCCCGTGCTCGTCGTCCGCAACCGCCGCGCCCTGCGCCGCCTGCTGTTCAAGCCCGGCGAACTGGGCCTGGCCCGCGCCTGGGTCGCCGGTGACCTCACCGTGGACGGCGACCTCTACACCGCCCTCGGCCTGCTCTCCGGGCTGATCTGGGACCGCGGCGAGGACAGCCGCGGCCTGGCCGCCGCCCTGCGCGACCCGTCGGTACGCTCCGCGGTCGCGGGCCTGGTGAGGATGGCGGGCCCGCCGCTGCCGCCCGCCCCGCCCGCCGAGGAGGTCCGCCGCCCCGGCCACCTGCACACCAAGCGCACCGACAAGCGCGCCATCAGCCACCACTACGACGTCGGCAACGACTTCTACGAGCTCGTCCTCGGCCCGTCCATGGTCTACTCCTGCGCCTACTGGCCGGCCCCCGAGCCCGG
This sequence comes from Streptomyces sp. PsTaAH-124, assembly GCF_000373685.1. NCBI lineage: Bacteria > Bacillati > Actinomycetota > Actinomycetes > Kitasatosporales > Streptomycetaceae > Streptomyces > Streptomyces sp. PsTaAH-124. The sequence goes on from NZ_KB892166.1 coordinate 141,311, forward strand.
CGCCACCCTCGAACAGGCGCAGCACGACAAGCTCGAACTCGTCTCCCGCAAGCTGGACCTGAAGCCCGGCCGGCGCCTGCTCGACGTCGGCTGCGGCTGGGGCTCCATGGCCGTCCACGCGGCCCGCGAGCACGGCGTGAGCGTCGTCGGCGTCACCCTCTCCCAGGAGCAGGCGGCCTACGCCAGGAAGCGCGTCGCCGACGAGGGGCTGACCGACCGGGTGGAGATCCGCGTCCAGGACTACCGGGACGTGAGCGACGGACCGTACGACGCCATCTCCTCCATCGGCATGGCCGAACACGTCGGCGCCGAACGCTATCTGGAGTACGCCGCCGACCTCCACGCCCTGCTCAAGCCGGGCGGTCGGCTGCTCAACCATCAGATCGGCCGCCGCCCGCAGCGCGACGAGTCGACGTACCGGGTGGACGAGTTCATCGACGCCTACGTCTTCCCGGACGGCGAACTCGCGCCCGTCGGCACCACCGTCACGCAGCTGGAGCGCGCCGGGTTCGAGGTGCGCGACGTGGAGTCGATCCGCGAGCACTACGCGCTCACCCTGCGCCGCTGGGTCGCCAACCTGGAGCAGCACTGGGACCGTGCCGTACGGCTCACCAGCCCCGGCCGCGCCCGCGTCTGGCAGCTGTACATGGCGGCCTCCGCGCTCGCCTTCGAACGCAACCGCATCGGCGTCAACCAGGTGCTCGCGGTGAAGACCCCCGACTCCGGTGCCTCGGGGATGCCGCTGCGCGCCCGCACCTGGGGCGCGCCGGACGCCTAGGAACCGCCGGGCCAGGACGCGGGAGGGGCCCGTTCCGCGCCGGAACGGGCCCCTCCCGCGGCTGTCCGCGGGGCGGATCACTGCGCCTTGATGGCCTGGAGCATGTTCAGCCGGGCCGCGCGGCGGGCGGGCCACAGGGCGGCCAGCACCCCGACCAGCGCCGCCAGCAGCAGGAAGACCGCCATCCGGCCCCACGGCAGGATCAGCTCGTACGTCGCCATCTTGGAGCCGACCAGCTGACCGGTCGCCCAGCCGAAGAACACGCCGAGACCGATGCCGAGGACACCGCCGAACAGGGCGATCACCAGGGACTCCAGGCGGACCATCCGCTTGATGCCCTTGCGGTCCAGGCCGATCGCGCGGAGCATCCCGATCTCCTGCGAGCGCTCGAAGACCGACATCGCCAGGGTGTTGATCACCCCGAGGACCGCCACGATCACCGCCATGGCGAGCAGGCCGTAGAGCATGTTCAGCATGAGCGTGAACGCCTGGGCGATCTCGCTGGAGATGTCCTTCTTGTCCTGGATCTTGATGGCCGGGTTGGAGCCGAGCGCCTTGACCAGCTTGTCCTTGGCGGCGGCGGAGGTGCCGTCGGCGGTCTTGACCATGACCTGCATGTCGGTGGCGTCGGCCCGCAGGTGCGGGGCGAGGGTGGCGTTGTCGAGCATGATCCCGCGGATCATGGCGTTGCCCTTGTAGACCCCGGCGACGGTGAGCTGCTGCTTCCTGCCGTCCTCGTAGGAGACGGTGAAGGCGGAGCCCGCGCTCCAGCGGTGGTCCTTGGCGGTGCTGTCGTCCACCACGACCCGGTCGCCGCCGACGGTGAACGCGCCCTCCTCGACGTCCAGGTCGGTCAGCTTGCGGATGGCGGAGCCGTTGACACCGGTCAGGTACTCGGTCTGCCCGCCGATCCGGGAGGGCGCGTTGCGCAGCGGGCTGGTGGCGGTGACGCCCTCGGCGCGGCTCAGCTTCTTGTCGACGTCCGGGGAGAGGCCGTTGCCGTTGGCCATCGACACCACGTAGTCGGCGCGGATCGCGGAGGCGGCCAGCTTGTCGATCGCGTGCTGGAGGCTGCCGGCCATCACCGTCATCCCGGTGATCAGGGTCAGCCCGATCATCAGCGCGGACGCGGTCGCCGCCGTGCGGCGCGGGTTGCGCACCGAGTTCTGCCGGGCCAGCTTGCCCGAGACACCGAACAGGCGCAGCACCGGGGCCGCGGCGGCGATCAGCGGCCGGGACAGCAGCGGGGTCAGGACGAACACGCCGATGATCAGCAGCACCGCGCCGAGTCCCATGGGGGCCTGGGCGGCGTCGGTGTCCATCGTGGTGGCCGCGATCACCACCGTGACACCGGCCGCCGCGAACAGCGCGCCGATCGTGTTGCGCAGCACCAGCGACTTGGTGGTGGCCTGGGCGTGCAGGCTGCTCATCGCCGCCACCGGCGGGATCTTCGCGGCCCGGCGGCCGGGCAGCCACGCGGCCAGCATGGTCACGAGGACGCCGACGGCGAGCGCGGCGACGACCGTGCCGGGCGTGATGACCAGCGGCCCGTCGGGCACGGTGGCGCCGAACGTGCCCATCAGACCCTTCAGGCCCGCACCGATGCCGATACCGGCCAGCAGACCGGTCACGGCGGCCACCGCGCCCACCACGAACGCCTCGACCAGCACCGAGCGGGTGACCTGGCGGCGCGAGGCGCCGACCGCGCGCAGCAGCGCCAGCTCCTTGGTGCGCTGGGCGACCAGCATGGTGAAGGTGTTGGCGATGATGAAGGTGCCGACGAAGAGCGCGATCCCGGCGAAGACCAGCAGGCCCTGCTTCATGCTGCTCATCGCCGAGGAGATCGTCTTCGCCTGGTCGTCGGCGAGCTTCTCGGCCGTGGTGGTCTCGGTCCTGCCCTTCGGCAGCACCGCGTCCAGCTGCGCCTTCAGCGTGCTCTGGCTGACACCGGCCTTCGCCTTCACGTCGATCTCGTCGTACGTGCCCGGCTTGCCGAACAGCTGCTGCGCGGTGGCCGTGTCGAACAGGGCGAGGCTGCCGCCGGCGGCGACGTTGCCGTCGTCGGTGCTGAAGATGCCGCTGACGGTGGGGGTGAGGACGGGGCCGTCGACGGAGACGCGCACGGTGTCGCCGACCTTGTAGCCGGCCCGGCGGGCGGTGTCGGAGTCGATCAGCACCTGGTCCTTGCCGTGCGGGACGGTGCCGGAGACCAGCGGGTAGCGCGGGTCCTTCGCGCCCCAGTAGTTGCCGCCCTGGGACTGGTAGCCGCCGCCGATCAGCTTGCCGTCCTTGTCGGCGATCGCGGTGAAGCCGTGCACGACGCCGAGCGCCGAGTCCGCGCCCGGCACCCGGGCGCTCCGGTTGAGCAGCGCCTGCGTGAGGTCCGGCGTCGTGCCGACCCGGTCGCCCTTGCTGTCCTGGTGCTTCGGCTCGACGGCCACGTCGACATGGCCGAAGCCCTTGGCGGAGCTGTTCTGGTAGGCGTCGGAGATGGTGTTGGTGAAGACCAGGGTCCCCGACACGAACGCGACGCCGAGCATCACGGCGAGCACGGTCATGAGGAGCCGGGCCTTGTGCGCGAGTACGTTGCGCAAGGCGGTGCGGAACATGGTTGTCCAGTCCAGGTGTACGAGGTGGGGGTGCGGCGGGCCCGCGGGCGGGACCGTGCCGGCCGGCGCCGCCCCGGGCGGGCCGGCGGGGGTGCGGCCCCGGGCGTCCAGGCCGGTCCGGCCGGGGGCGGGGCGCGTCAGCTGGTGCGGCCCTTGGCGTCGAACTGCTTCATGCGGTCCAGCACGGAGTCCGCCGTCGGCCCGTACACCTCGTCGACGATCCGGCCGTCGGCCAGGAACACCACGCGGTCCGCGTACGCCGCCGCCACCGGGTCGTGGGTGACCATCACCACGGTCTGGCCCAGCTCGCGCACGGAGTTGCGCAGGAAGCCGAGGACCTCGGCCCCCGAGCGCGAGTCGAGGTTCCCGGTCGGCTCGTCACCGAAGATGATGTCCGGCTTGGAGGCCAGGGCACGGGCCACGGCGACACGCTGCTGCTGGCCGCCGGAGAGCTGCGAGGGACGGTGGCTCAGGCGCCCGGACAGCCCGATCATGTTGATGACGGTGTCCAGCCACTGCTTGTCCGGCTTGCGGCCCGCGATGTCCATGGGCAGCGTGATGTTCTCCAGCGCCGTCAGCGTCGGCAGCAGGTTGAACGCCTGGAAGATGAACCCGATCTTGTCCCGGCGCAACTTGGTGAGCTGCTTGTCCTTCAGGGATCCCAGCTCGGTGTCGCCGATGCGCACCGAACCGGAGGAGAAGGTGTCCAGGCCCGCGACGCAGTGCATCAGCGTGGACTTGCCGGACCCGGAGGGGCCCATGATCGCGGTGAACTCGGCCTGCGCGAAGTCGACGGAGACCCGGTCGAGGGCGACCACCTGGGTCTCGCCCTGTCCGTAGATCTTCGACAGATCCGTGGCGCGCGCGGCCACTGCGGTGGCGCGTCCGGCGATGGAAGAGGTGGTCACGGGGGCTGCTCCTGTCGGGACGGAGATACTCGGCTGTGGGTTCTCGGTTTCCCCGTTCCCGGGGATGTCTTCCATGGTTCCCGCCGATCCGGTCCGTGAAGTCAGCCGCTGTTCCGGTTCCGGGGGGCGACTCGGGTCGCACCGCGGTCGCCCGCGTCATACCTGGGGATGACGCCGGCCCCCGAGAGCGATCCGGACGCTTCGCCCGGAAGGGGGAGGTCAGGAACAGGTGGAGCGTCCTTGTTCGGACGGTGAAATTCCGTCATTCCGCATGCACGGGCGCTTGTCGGCCGTAACGCTGTTGGCAAGTGCCGATGGCGTCTTCCGTGTGCTGATGCACCCTCAGACGCCAATAAAATAAGACAACATCGGTCCGCCTGCCCGATGCCCGAAGGGTGCTCCCCGATAGGCTCGGAACCTCAGCGCGGTGCCCATGGCCTGCCCGGATGGTGGAATGCAGACACGGCGAGCTTAAACCTCGCTGCCCCTCGCGGGCGTACCGGTTCAAGTCCGGTTCCGGGCACCACCGCAGCAGCGGCGCCGACACGGTGGAACGGCCGTTCGGTGCTGCCCGTCACACGTGTCACCGGCCCCTCGGGGGCCGCCTTCGGCGTGCCCCCGGCGCGTGCATATGCCCATCACATATACCAGAAAGAGCCGGAACCCGGCCCGCGCCCGCCCCCGCGTCGTCCGCCGAGCCGCAGCGCGTCCGGGTGACGGCTGTTTCCGTCCGGTCCGCGTACGGAATGCCTTGGCTCGCACCGTGCTGCGCACTCAGGACAGGGGGCGGTCAGATGCAGGGCTTCTCCCGTGAGCCGGGGACGCAGGGGCCGCTCGTCCGCCTGGAGGCCGGGGGGAAGCGGAAGATCTACCGGTGGGCCGGGACGATCGCGGTCGGCGGATTCCTCTTCGGGTACGACACCGGTGTCGTCTCGGGCGCCCTGCTCTTCGTCACCAGGGACTTCCGGCTGTCCGCCGCCCAGCAGGGCAGCATCGTCAGCGTCCTGCTGCTGGGCGCGATGACCGGCGCGCTGCTGGCGGGGCGGCTCGCCGACGGGCTCGGCCGCAGGAAGGCGGTCGCCGTCGAGGGCGCCGTCTTCGTCGTCGGCACCGCCATCGCCGCCACCGCGCCCGGCTACGCGCAACTGCTGGTCGGCCGGGTCGTCCTCGGTCTGGCGGTCGGCGCGGCGTCGGCCACGGTCCCGGTGTACCTCGCGGAGATCTCCCCGACCGATATCCGCGGACGCGTGCTCAGCGCCAACCAGCTCATGATCACCACCGGCATCCTCGTCTCCTACCTGGTCGACCTGGCCTTCTCCCGTGCGGGCGACTGGCGCGTCATGTTCGCCCTCGGCGCCGTCCCGGCCGTCCTGCTGAGCCTCGGCGTCCTCCTCACGGTCCCCGAGTCGCTGCCCTGGCTGGTCCGGGGCGGGCAGTGGGACCGGGCGCGCGCGGTGCTGTGCCGGGTCATGCCGCGGGAGGAGGCGGAGCGGCTGGTGGCCGACCTGAAGGAGCGGCAGGGGCGCGGCCCGAACGGGGGAGCCGGGGGAGCGCAGGGGCGCCCGCGGGCGCAGAACCGGCGCACGCTGCTGGACCGGAGCATGCGGCCGGCCCTGGTCGTCGCCCTGGGCATGGCCGTCGTCCAGCAGTTCGGCGGGATCAACACGATCATCTACTACGCCCCGACCATCATCGAGCAGACCGGGCTCAGCGCCTCGAACTCGATCTTCTACTCCGTCTTCATCGGCGCCATCAACCTGGTGATGACCGTCGTCGCGTCCCGGCTGATCGACCGCGCCGGGCGGCGGACCCTGCTGCTGGTCTCGCTGTCCGGCATGGCGCTCACGGTCGCGCTGCTCGGGATCAGCTTCATGGCGGGCTGGAACTCCGAACTGTCCCTGCTCTGCATGCTCCTGTACATCGCCGTCTACGCCGGCGGCCTCGGCCCCGTCTTCTGGGTCCTGGTCGGCGAGGTGTTCCCGCCGGCCTCCCGCGCCCTGGGCTCCAGCACGGCCACCACCGCCAACTGGGTCTCCAACTTCGCCGTCAGCCAGGCGTTCCTGCCGCTGGTCGCCGTCCTCGGGCAGGGCGAGACCTTCCTCGTCTTCGCCGTCATCTGCTTCCTCGGCCTGCTGTTCGTGGCCCGGTTCGTCCCGGAGACCAAGGACCGCACGCCGGAAGAGATCGGGGCCGCTCTCGGGGCCCGCTTCGGCCGCTCCCGCCCCGGGCCGGAACGCCCCCGTACCGGCGCCGACCGTACCGGCGGCGGACACTGACGGGCTACTGACGGGCTCCCGCCCCGGCTTCTGAGTCGCCGTACTCAGACCGGCCCCGGCGCACCCCCGCGCACCTGCTCAGCCCCGCCTGGGCACCGGGCCGGTGCGGATGAGTGGGCGTACGGCTGCCGCCCGGCAGGCCGGGGGCGGCACCGTGGGCGGCAGGGGCGAGCGGTCGCCCCCGGCCCGCACGCCACGCGCCGTGCGGGTCAGGAACCAGACAGGAGCGTCCCATGGCTGCCATGTCCTGGCTGCGTGTGCTCGTCGCCGGTGCCGCCGTCCTCGCGCTGGCCGGGTGCAGCAAGGCCGACCGCGCGGTGCTCGGCGCGCCGGGCTGCCCGGAAGGACCGGCCGCGCGCCCGGCACCGGCACCGGCACCGGCGCGGGCCGGGACCGTGTGGACCTGGGCGCCGCACTTCCAGGCACCCGAGGGCACCCCCGCCCGGCGGGCGGTGCCCGGCTGGAGCGACGTCGTCTCGGTCGCGGACAGCGGATACACCACCGTGGCCGTCCGGGCGGACGGGACCGTCTGGTCCTACGGCGTCAATGTCGAGGGCTCCCTGGGGCACGGCACGCGCGAACGCGTGTACGAGGCGACGCCCCGGCAGGTGACCGGGATCGGCCCGGCGCGCGCCGTCTACAACAGCGGCTCGACGTTCTACGCCGTCCTGCGCGACGGCCGGGTCCTGGGCTGGGGTGCCGACCGGTTCCTGGTGGAGGCCGGGCGGCGGCGCGGCCACGACGGGGTGAGCGTCCCGCAGTCGGTCCCCGGTGTGAAGGGGGTGGTCGCGATGGGCCCGGGGCTGCTCAACTCCTTCGCCCTGCGCGGCGACGGCCGGGTCCTGGGCTGGGGCGTCAACCTGACCGATGTGCTCGGGGACACGGACGGCACCCGCCTCACGGCCGTGCGCGGTGTCTCCGGCGCCGTCGGCGTCGCCTCGGCGGGCGAGGCCGTGGTCGCGGTGAAGGCGGACGGCCGGGTCTGCGCCTGGGGGAACAACGCGCACGGCCTGCTGGGCGTCGAGCCGCGCGGCGGCCAGAGCGGGCGGCCGGTGCGGGTGCCGGTCGTGCGCGGGGCGGTGCAGGTGGCGGGCGGGGAGAACGTGGCGTACGCCCTGGACCGCGACGGCGCGGTGTGGGCGTGGGGCCGGGGCGCGAGCGGCTCACTGGGCGACGGCGACACCTCCGACCACGTCTCCGCGCGGCCGGTCCGGGTGGCCGGCCTGCCCCGGATCAGCCGGATCGCCGCGTACCAGTTCACCGGGTACGCCATCGACACCGAGGGCGGGCTGTGGGGCTGGGGCTCCGGCCTGGCGCTCGCCCCGAACGCCCCGGGCGGCACCGCCGTGCCGGTGCGTGTCCCGCTGCCCGGCCCCGCCGTGGACGTGTCCGGCCGGCACGTGATCGTCGCCGAGTGAGCGCCGTCCGGTGACGGCGACGCTCACCGGGGGAGCCGTCCGCGCCCGCCCCGGGGCCATTGACATCGCCTCGGGGCGGGCGGAAACTCGGTCCCGCATCGGTGAAGAAAACTTCACCAGGCGAACACGCGGGCCCGTCGAGGGCACGAGGACCCGCCCCGCGGCAACGACGCCCACCCGAGAGGACGACCGATGCGCACCACCGTCGGCATCATCGGAGCCGGTCCGGCCGGTCTCCTCCTGGCCCGGCTGCTCCACAACGCCGGGATCGACTCGGTCGTCCTGGAGAGCCGCGACCGCGCCTACGTCGAGCGGCGCCAGCGCGCCGGGATCCTGGAGCAGGGCACCGCCGACGTACTGCGCGCCGCCGGGGCCGGGGAGCGGATGGACCGCGAGGGGCTGCGGCACGACGGCATCGAGCTGCGGTTCGCCGGACGCCGCCACCGCGTCGACCTCCCGGCGCTGACCGGCGGGAAGTCCGTGCTCGTGTACGCGCAGACGGAGGTCTGCAAGGATCTCGTCGCGCTCCGGCTGAAGGACGGCGGCCCGCTGCTGTTCGAGGCGGAGGCGCTGGCCGTGGAGGGGGCCGAGGGCGACCGTCCCTCCGTACGGTTCCGGCACGAGGGCCGCGAGTCCGTCCTGGAGTGCGACCACGTCGTCGGCTGCGACGGCTTCTGGGGGGTGGCGCGCCGGGCCGTGCCCGCCGCGCTCTCCCAGGTGTTCGAACGGACGTACCCCTTCGCCTGGCTCGGTGTCCTCGCCGACGTCGCCCCCTCGCACGACGAACTGGTCTACGCCCGCCACGAGCGCGGCTTCGCCCTGCTGTCCATGCGCTCGCCCGCCGTCTCCCGCCTCTACCTCCAGGTGCCCGCGGACACCGACCCGGCCGCCTGGCCGGACGAGCGGATCTGGGACGAGCTGGACCGCCGGCTGGAGATCCCCGGCGGGCGGCGTCTGGAGCGCGGGCCGATCACGCAGAAGTCGGTGACCCCGATGCGGTCCTACGTCCACGAGCCGATGCGCCACGGCCGCCTCTTCCTGGCCGGTGACGCCGCCCACATCGTCCCGCCCACCGGCGCCAAGGGGCTCAACCTCGCCGTCGGCGACGTCGTCACCCTCGCACGGGCGCTGGTCCACCTGCGCGACACCGGCTCCGACGAACTGCTGGACGCCTACTCGGCCACCTGTCTGCGGCGCGTCTGGCAGGCCGAGCACTTCAGCTACGACATGACGACGATGCTGCACCGCTCGCCGGAGGCGGACGGCTTCGAGGAGCGGCTGCACCTGGCCCGGCTCGACCGGATCGCCACCTGCCGGTCCGCCGGGGCGGACCTCGCCGAGGCGTACACGGGCTTCCCGGTCGGCTGACACGCGCGGGCGTCCCGGCCGCCGGCGCGCCCGATGATCTCCGGCCGGTTCCGGGCAGGTCGCGGCTCGGTCAGGAAAGGCCCCGGCCATGGCCGGGAATCACCTGTCCGCGTAGCGTGTTCGTCAGCAGAAGGAGGGAAAGATCCTTCCCAGGTAGTAGGGTCGATCCTTTGCCTTTCCATTACTCTTGAGCCAAGGCCGCGACGTGCGGCCATGGAGGAGTGAGATGAGGAGCAGAAACCCGGTCTTCTCGCGACGGGGGTTCAGCCGCGACAACGGCTACGCGGGCTTCAACACCGCGCCGCAGGCCGGGGGTCCCGCAGTCGGCACGCAGGGCAACCCGTACGCGCAGGGCAATCCGTACGCCCAGCCGAGCGGCAACCCCTACGCGCAGAACCCTTACGCTCAGAACCCCTACGGCCAGCAGGACGTGCAGACCGGCACGCCGCCGCAGGCCCCGGCCGCCCCCGGCCGGATGACGATGGACGACGTCGTCGCGCGCACCGCGTCCACGCTCGGTGTGCTGGTCGTCACGGCCGCCCTCGCCTGGGCGCTGCTGCCGGTCGACGACGCGCACCTCAGCCGTTCCTACGGCATCGGGATCGGCGCCGCGCTGATCGCGATGGTGCTCGGCTTCGTCCAGTCCTTCAAGCGCACGGCCTCGCCCGCGCTGATCCTGAGCTACGCCGCCTTCGAGGGCGTCTTCCTCGGGATGTTCTCCAGCGTCGTCGACAACCGCATCGCCAGCGGCGCGGCCATGCAGGCCGTGCTCGGCACGATGGCGGTCTTCGTCGCCGTCCTGGTCGCCTACAAGGCGGGCTGGATCCGCGTCAACCGGCGCTTCTACGGCTTCGTGATGGCCGCCGCGCTCGGTTTTGTGCTGCTGATGGTGGTCAACACGCTGTTCGCCGTGTTCGGCGGCGGTGACGGCCTCGGCTTCCGCAGCGGCGGCCTCGGCATCGTCTTCGGCATCATCGGCGTGCTGCTCGGCGCCTGCTTCCTCGCCCTGGACTTCAAGCAGGTCGAGGACGGTGTCGCCTACGGCGCCCCGCGCGAGGAGGCCTGGCTCGCCGCCTTCGGCCTCACGCTGACGCTGGTGTGGATCTACCTGGAGTTCCTGCGGCTCATCGCGATCCTCAACAGCAACGACTAGCGGTAGCGACGACGGTCGGCGGTCACCGCACCGCTCCGCGATACGCCCGCACACGCGAGGGCCCCGGCTCCGGCCGGGGCCCTCGCGTGTGCAGCGGCACCTCGGGGCCGGGGCGGCCGGTGCGGCGGCTAGAGCAGTCTGCGCGCGGCCCGGCGCAGGTCGTACTCGTGGATGATCGCCTTCGCGTGCCCGTACGCGAGGTTGTGTTCCTGCCGGAGCCAGCTGAGCCGCTCCTCGAAGCAGAGCGCGGGGCCTTCGTCGACGGTGCGCAGCCAGTCGGCGAGCTCACGGCCGGTGCACTGGGGGATGCGGGCGAGCAGGTTGCGGTGGGTCTCTTCGGAGAAGACTTGGGACATCGGCGCCTCCGGACGCTGTGAAGCCGGTCCTTCACGTCACCGTGCCTGAGCGTCGGCGCGTTGGCAACAGTCCGGGGACGACGCGTAGTCTCGCGGCGTGGTTGACACGACATCTCTGACCCGGGCAGTGGATCACTTCGCCGACCGTCTGAGGGCGGCGCCGCAGAGCCGGCTGCAACGGGCGGGCGCCACCGAGGCGCTGGGGCTGGCCCGGGAGCTGTCCCGGCGGGCGCAGTTGCTGGAGGACCCCGCGGCCGAACCGCGCGAGATGCCCGACGCCGGGATGTTCGCCGCCGCGGACCAGATCACCGTCGCCGGACACGACCTGGCGCTCGTCCTCACCACCGACGCCGAGGTCGCCGAGGCGGTACGGCTGGTGGAGGAGGCGCAGAAACGCGCGGGCGTGTGAGCGCCCGCGCGCGGGAAACGGTCCGTACGCCGGGCCGGCCCGGTCGACGGGCCTGAGCGGGACCGGACCCCAGAGGCCGGGGCGCGGGCCCGGACCGGAGGGTCAGAGCGAGGCGATGACGCGGTCCGCCAGGATGTACACGTTCTCCTCGCCGCAGGCGAAGGTCAGGGTGTAGGCGCCGGACACGCCCGAACCGCCCAGCAGCACCGGGGTCTCGCCCGCGTGCAGGGCCGCGGCCAGCCGTTCGGCGGTCTCGCGGTGGCCGGGGGTCATGCACAGGGTCGTGCCGTCGGAGAAGACGTAGACGTCGAGGGTGCCCAGCGGGCCGGGCCGCACATCGGCCAGCGCCACCTTGGCGTCGGCCAGTTCCTCCAGCGTGGCGACGGTGCGCTCGTGGTCGCCCACGACCGGGGACGGATGCGGGGTGAAGTCCGGGTGCGAGGGGTGGCGGCGGCGGGCCGCGGCCAGTTCGGGGGAGTCTGCGGCGGTGCCGGCCGCGGTGTCCTTGCCGGGCAGACCGGAGAACTCGTCGGCCTCGGCGCCCGACTCGGTCACCGGCTCCAGGTGTTCGAGACCGGCCAGATCGGCCTGGCGCGGCAGGAACAGCTCGCTGTCGGGCAGCCCGAGCAGGGAGGGCGTGTCGGCCGCGTCCCGGGCCTCCTGGGCGGCCCAGAAGGCGCGCGCCTCGGCCAGTTCCCGCTCCCGCTCCTCGGCGAGTGCCTGCACGACGGCGGTGCGTATCTGCTCGGCGTCCGCGTGGCCGCGGGCGGCGGGCAGCAGGGCGCGCGCGGTGGCGGCGTGGTTCTCGGCGAGTTGCCGCTCCAGAGCCGTGACCTGGCGGCGCAGGGTGAAGAGGGTGCGCAGGACGGCGACGCCCACGGCGCCGGTGGCGGCCGTGGTGAGCAGCAGGGCGATGGGCATGGCGCTCACTGACGTACTCCCGGGTTCAAGGTCGACCCCCGACTTCCTACATCAGCTTGAAGGGTGGACTATCAAGCTGTCAGTGCGTAACGTCACGAAACGGACAGGAATGTGGCGTGAGAGGTGCTTGTGCCCCCTGTGGAGCTATCGCTGACCTGCGGAGATCTCCTCCCCGAGGGAGATAGGTCACACTCTGGGGGAGATTGGATCACAGAACGGCCCGGAATCCGGGAGTTTTCCGGATTCCGGGCCGCTCGTTCACGCTGGGTGCCACGCCGGGCACTGACGGTGTCTCAACTGGTGGTGCGCACGGGGCGCGAGGGTCAGCTGAGGCGTTCGACGACCATCGCCATGCCCTGGCCGCCGCCCACGCACATCGTCTCCAGGCCGAACTGCTTGTCGTGGAACTGGAGCGAGTTGATCAGCGTGCCGGTGATGCGCGCGCCGGTCATGCCGAAGGGGTGGCCGACCGCGATGGCGCCGCCGTTGACGTTCAGCCGGTCCAGGTCGATGCCGAGGTCGCGGTAGGAGGGGATCACCTGGGCGGCGAACGCCTCGTTGATCTCCACCAGGTCGATGTCGCCGACGGTGAGACCGGCCCGGCTCAGCGCCTGCTTGCTCGCCTCCACCGGGCCCAGGCCCATGATCTCCGGGGACAGGGCGGACACCCCGGTGGAGACGATCCGGGCGAGCGGCGTCAGGCCCAGCTCGCGGGCCTTGGTGTCGGACATGATGACCAGCGCGGCGGCGCCGTCGTTGAGCGGGCAGCAGTTGCCCGCGGTGACCAGGCCGTCGGGGCGGAAGACCGGCTTGAGGCCGGACACGCCCTCCATGGTGACCCCGGCGCGCGGGCCGTCGTCCTTGCCGACGACGGTGCCGTCGGGCAGCGTCACCGGCGTGATCTCGCGCGCCCAGAAGCCGTTCTTGAGGGCCTCCTCGGCGAGGTTCTGCGAGCGGACGCCGAACTCGTCCATGTCCTGGCGGGTGACGCCCTTGGCGCGGGCCAGGTTCTCGGCGGTCTGGCCCATCGCGATGTAGGCGTCCGGGAGCAGGCCGTCCTCGCGCGGGTCGTGCCAGGTGGAGCCCTCGGACTCCGCCACGGCGGCGGTACGGGCCTCGGCCTCGGCGAAGAGCGGGTTGTGCGTGTCCGGCAGGCCGTCGGAGCTGCCCTTGCCGAAGCGGGAGACCATCTCGACACCGGCCGAGACGAAGACGTCGCCCTCGCCCGCCTTGATGGCGTGCAGTGCCATCCGGGAGGTCTGGAGCGAGGAGGAGCAGTAGCGGGTGATCGTGCAGCCCGGCAGGTGGTCCATGCCCATCTGCACGGCGACGATCCGGCCGAGGTTGTGGCCCTGCTCGCCGCCCGGGAGCCCGCAGCCGAGCATCAGGTCGTCGATGTCCCGCGGGTCCAGCTCGGGGATCTTGGCCAGTGCCGCCCGGACGATCGTCGCGGTCAGGTCGTCGGGGCGCAGGTCCTTGAGGGACCCCTTGCCGGCGCGGCCGATGGGGGAGCGGGCGGTCGAGACGATGACGGCTTCGGGCATCACGGCTCCACGAGGGGGAGGGCGGGCAGGGCTGGATGGGAAGTTACCGGTCCGTATGGTCCGGGTCACGGGGATCGCGGTGTGACCCTGGCCGCAGTTTTCTAAGCGCTTGCTTGGCCTGCCGGGACGGGCCGCCACCGGGCCGCCGCCGGGCGCCTCCGCCGGACCGCCGCCGGGCGGTGTCAGGGCGAGGGGGTGATCTGGTTCGGCTGCGGCTCCGGCACCCGCCGCCTGCGGCGCCGCTTGAGCAGCACCCACGGGCCGCGCGGCCCGGTCGGCATCGCCGCCGTGACCTCCGTACCGGCCTCGGACGCCGCCTGCGCCGCCGCCCGCGCCACCGGCAGGAAGCCCTCGCGCCGCGACACGTCCGGCCGCTCCTCCTCCGCCGGCCACAGGCCCAGCGCCGCGCACACCGTCGGCAGCACCGCCATCGCCGCCGTCGCGTACCCCTCGGCGGACGGGTGGTAGTTGTCGGGACCGAACAGCTCGCGCGGGTTGGCCGCGAACTCCGGCCCCAGCAGGTCGCCCAGGGACACCGTGCGGCCCCCCTGCTCCACCACCCCGATCGTCTGCGCCGCCGCGAGCTGCCGGGAGGCGCGGCGGGCCAGCCACCGCAGCGGCTGCTGCACCGGCTCGAGCGTGCCCAGGTCGGGGCAGGTGCCCACCACCACCTCGGCACCGGCCGTCCGCAGCAGCCGCACCGCCGCCGACAGATGGCGCACCGAGCGCGTCGGCGGCATCCGGTGGGTCACGTCGTTGGCGCCGATCATGATCACGCAGACGTCGGGGACCTGGTCCGGCCCGGCCAGGACCAGCGCCGTCTGCCGGTCCAGATCGTCCGAGCGGGCGCCGGGCACCGCCACGTTGCGCAGCCGCACCGGACGCTCGGCGACCGCGGCGAGCCCGGACGCCAGCAGCGCGCCCGGCGTCTGGCCCGCTCGGTGCACGCCCTGCCCCGCCGCCGTGGAGTCCCCGGCCATGACCAGCAGCAGCGGCTCCTGGCCGGGCGCCTCGTACTCCCGGCCGTACAGCCCGGCCGCGGCCGGCACGTGGTGGTCCGTGCCGCCCGCCACCTGGCGCCTGGCCAGCTGCGCCTCGGCCACCAGCAGCCCGAGCGCGGCGGCGCCGGCCAGTCCGAGCCCCCCGCCGCCGTACGCCGCGCCGGCCGCGATCCGCCGGGCCACCCGCGCCCTCGACATGCTCGTCATGCCGCCGCCACCTCCCGCATAGCCGTCCACCCAGTCCTTGCCCCGTACCGACCGTCGCCCAATCGCGACGGGGAGTGAACGCCCGTCGCGGGCGGTCCCCGGGCCTTAGGCTGGCGGCACACCCCGACCCATCTGTGCAGCGACCGGAGACAACGGTGCAATTCCACGACTCGATGATCAGCCTCGTCGGCAACACCCCGCTGGTACGGCTCAACAGCGTCACCAAGGGCATCAAGGCGACCGTCCTGGCCAAGGTCGAGTACTTCAACCCGGGCGGCTCGGTGAAGGACCGCATCGCGCTGCGCATGATCGAGGCCGCCGAGCGCAGCGGAGAGCTGCGGCCCGGCGGCACCATCGTGGAGCCGACCAGCGGGAACACCGGGGTGGGCCTCGCGATCGTGGCCCAGCAGAAGGGCTACAAGTGCATCTTCGTCTGCCCGGACAAGGTCTCCACCGACAAGATCAACGTGCTGCGCGCGTACGGGGCGGAGGTGGTGGTGTGTCCCACCGCCGTGGCACCGGAGCACCCGGACTCCTACTACAACGTCTCCGACCGCCTCGTCCGTGAGACCCCCGGCGCCTGGAAGCCCGACCAGTACTCCAACCCCAACAACCCGCTCTCGCACTATCACTCCACCGGCCCCGAGCTGTGGGAGCAGACCGAGGGCCGGATCACCCACTTCGTGGCGGGCGTCGGCACCGGCGGCACCATCTCCGGCACCGGCCGCTATCTGAAGGACGCCAGCGACGGCCGGGTCAAGGTCGTCGGCGCCGACCCCGAGGGCTCCGTCTACTCCGGCGGCTCCGGGCGGCCGTACCTGGTCGAGGGCGTCGGTGAGGACTTCTGGCCCACCGCCTACGACCGGGACGTCGCCGACGAGATCGTCGCCGTCTCCGACAAGGACTCCTTCCAGATGACCCGCCGCCTCGCCAAGGAGGAGGGCCTGCTCGTCGGCGGCTCCTGCGGCATGGCGGTCGTCGCGGCCCTGGAGGTGGCCGAGCGGCTCGGCCCGGACGACGTCGTCGTGGTGCTGCTGCCGGACAGCGGGCGCGGGTACCTCTCGAAGATCTTCAACGACGAGTGGATGGCCGACTACGGCTTCCTGGAGGACGAGGGCCCCAGCGCCCGCGTCGGCGACGTGCTGGAGGACAAGGCGGGCGGCTCCATTCCCTCGCTCGTCCACATGCACCCGGACGAGACCGTCGGCGAGGCCATCGAGGTGCTGCGCGAGTACGGCGTCTCGCAGATGCCCGTCGTGAAGCCGGGCGCGGGCCACCCCGACGTCATGGCCGCCGAGGTGGTCGGCTCCGTGGTCGAACGGGAGCTGCTGGACGCGCTGTTCACCAAGCGGGCCTCGCTGGAGGACCCGCTGGAGAAGCACCTGTGCGCCCCGCTGCCGCAGGTCGGCTCCGGTGAGCCGGTGGCCGACCTCATGACCGTGCTCGGCACCGCCGACGCGGCCATCGTCCTGGTGGAGGGCAAGCCGACCGGTGTGGTCAGCCGCCAGGACCTGCTCGCCTTCCTGGCCAAGGGCGGCAAGCAGTAGCGCCCGGCCGCCGCCCGGTGTCCGCCGGACGCCGCGGGAACACGCGGTGACCTGCGGCCGAGCATCCGTCGTACAAGTGGTACGCGCGTGTCACGTGCCCGCAGCACCCGCTTAACACGCGTCCGCCACAGTGGTGGTCGTCGGCAGGGAGGCGGAGCCCCCGGGATTCACGCCCCGGACCTCTCCTCCTGGCCGGCGCCCGAGCGGCGTCAAGGACAACCGGAGCGGCTCCCGGACCTCCATGGACGCCCCGGACGCAGGGCCCGGCCTGACCCGGCCCGCGTCCCTCGCGGGGACCGCCGTCGTCCCGCCCCCCAGTGCTGGGGGTGCGGCGGTCCCCGCGCACACCTCCTTCGCCGTACGTCCCGCTTCGTACGTCCCTTACGCCCCTTGCCGGGAGCTGGGGGCTCTGCTTGCCGAGGGGCCCGGCCGGTCGGCCGGTCAGTCGCTCCAGTCGTCCGAGGAGGGCCTCCGCCGCCGGAACAGGTCCGGGTTGGTCCGGGCCGCCTGCACGGCGTTGACGCCGACGATCCCGGCCCAGGCGGCGATCAGGCCGGGCAGATGGGCGAGCCCGCCGCCGATCGCGGAGAGCGGGACGGCCAGCACCAGCGAGACGATCCCGAAGCCGAACCGCTCACCGAAGGTGTCCGTGGGCCGCGGCGAGCGGGCGTCGCGGGTCGACGCCATCTGCTGCTCGGCCACATGGCGCCGCATCCGCCGCTCGACAGCGCCGTCGATGCGCTGGTCGACCTTCTCCAGGAACGAGTCGACCAGCTCCGACTCGTACTCCGACCCCAGCTCCCTGCGAGCCTGCAAGGTGGCGTCGAGTTCCTTCTTGAGGTCGGTGTCCCGCGCGTCCATTCCGCTCATGCGCACCAGGCTAGAGAGGAGCCCGCGCGCCCGCACTGGTGCTAGCCCCCCGCCCCGCCCGGGGGCCGTCCGCCGCCGGTGCCACCCGGACTGCGGCTGCGGCGGGCGCACCGACGGCGGCGGCCGTCACCTCGGCCCCGGGTGGGGGCCGGAGCGCGGGCACAGGGGTCGCGTGCACCGCGTACGGTCACGATTAGCATGCGAACGGTCGCTTTCCGTGCCGATAGGGCGACACTTGGCGGTTCCCTTGCCTCGTCTGTATGGGGTCATGCAGAGTTCTTGGTGTCTGAATAGGAACTGGTCGGGGAGTACTCTCCCGGGGCGTCGACGACTTCTGGAGGGGGAGCACGTCATGAGCGTGACCGAGAGTCCTGCCGCGCGGTTGCAGGCGCTCTTCGAAGGGCACCGGCTGACACCGACCCAGCGGCGCATCGCGCACAGCATGGTGCGGCGCGCCGCCGACGTGCCGTTCCTGTCCAGCGTCGAGCTGGCCGAACTGGCCGGGGTCAGCCAGCCGTCGGTCACCCGCTTCGCGGTCGCCCTCGGCTTCGACGGCTACCCGGCGCTGCGCCGCCATCTGCGCGAGGTCGCGCCCGCCGAGCCGGCGGCGCGCGCGGAGTCGGCCAACGAGTACCAGCAGGCCGTCGAGGCGGAGATCGAGAACCTGCGGCACCTGGCGGAGGCGCTGGCCGATCCGGGCCCGGTGCGCGAGGCCGGGCGCCTGCTCGCGGCCTCGCGCCCGCTGCCCGTCCTCGGCCTGCGCGCCGCGGCCTCCCAGGCGTACGGCTTCGCGTACTTCGCGGCCAAGGTGCACCCGGACGTACGGCTGCTCCACGAGGGCGGCTCGATGATCGAGGACCGTATCGACGGCGCCGTACGGGCCGGGGCGTCGGCGCTGCTGTGCTTCGCGCTGCCGCGCCATCCGCGGGAGGTGGTGGACACCCTCGCCCACGCCAAGGAGGCCGGGCTGGCCGTCGTCACCGTCGCCGACTCGGCGTTCGCCCCGGTCGCCCGCCACAGCGACCTGCTGCTGCCCGCCGCCGTCGGCACCGGGCTCGCCTTCGACACCGCCTGCGCGCCGATGCTGCTGGGCCGGGTGCTCCTGGAGGCCATGTGCGACGACCTGCCCGACGCGCAGGCGCGCCTGGAGGAGTTCGACGCGAAGGCGGCGGCGCGCGGCCTCTTCGAGGACTGAGAGGACTGACACGCGGCCTCTTCGAGGACTGAACGGACGTCCGGACGGCCCGGACGCGCTCTCAGACTCGTCTCACGAACGCTCGCTAGCCTCCCGCCCGGACGGACAGGAGTGTGCCGGGAAGCGGAGGAGGCAGCACGTGGCACGCGGAACGCGCGAGGACGGTGGAGGCAACCGCGGGGGCAACCGGGGAGGCGACCGCGGAGGCAGGGGACTGGCCCGGGTGGCCGTCGTCGTACGGGCCGGGGCGGCGCCGATGTGGTGGCTCGGGGTGGTCGCGGCGGGCGCGGGGGTGCTGGTGCCGGGGCTGACCGGGAGGCGGATCGGCGTCCTCGCGGGCGCCGCGCTGTTCCTGGTGGCCGCGCCCGCCGTCGCCGGTGTCCGGCGCCGCCGCTACACGGGCCTCGCCCGCTCGGCCGCCCGCGCCGGACGGCACGACGTGCTCCAGGACCGGGCGGTCAGCGCCCGCGCCTGGCGCCGCGGGCACCGCTGGTGGCTGCTGGCGGCGTTCGCGGCCGCGCTCGGCTCCTCCTTCGCCCTGCCGGCGGCGGGCGGCATGCTCCTGGCGGGCGCCGGGGCGGGGCTGCGGCTCAAGGCCGCCTGGCTCGGGCGGCTGGAGCGGTCCGGGGACGTGCTGCTGTGGGTGCGGGTGGACTGGCTCGGCCGACGCGGCGGGTGTCCGGCGGGCAGGGCGGTCAAGGCGTACCGCAGTACCGGCATCGCGGCGGGCGACGCGGCCCCCGGAGGGTCCCGCCGCCGCACCGCCGCGCTCGTCTGATCCGCCGTCACCGCAGCCCGGGGTGGCCGTGGTTCAGACCTCCAGGTCCTGTTCGATCCGCTTCAGCTGATGGCGGGCCATCGCGAGGTTGGCCCGCTTCGCGTCCAGGACCAGATAGAGGAAGAGCCCGTTCCCGCTGCGGCCGCCGAGCAGGCGGATGACGTGGTACTGGTCGCTCAGGGTGATCAGGATGTCCTCGATCTCCCCCTTGAGGCCCAGGTGTTCCATGGTGCGCAGCTTCGCCCGTACGACGTCGGTGTTGCCCGCCGCGGCGACGTTCAGGTCGAAGGTCTTGCTGCCGCCCATCGTGCCCAGCGCCATACCGCTGGTGTAGTCGACGAGCGCGACTCCGGTGGCGCCCTCGATGGAGGCGAGCGCTTCCTTCAGACAGGTCTCGGTGTTGGCCATGGCCGGTCGGTCTCCTTCGGCTTCTCTGGTTCTCAGCTTCTCTGGCTTTTTCTCGGGTGCCGGTGGTCAGGTCCGGCGGCCGGGTGCCCGCCGCCGGTGGTGCGCGGGACGTCGGTGAGTTCGCCGATGCGGGCGCCCGCCCGGCGGCCCTCCAGATGGAGGCGGCCGACGTTGACGCGGTCCTCGGCGAGCAGGGTCAGCACGGCGCCGCGGCCCGCCGCGTAGGTGGCGACGTAACCGTGGACGCCGCGCAGCAGTACCTCGCGCAGCTCGCCCCGGCCGGTCACGTCCGCCATGCGCACGGCCACGCCGAGCGCGGTCGCGGTGAGCGCCGCCAGGCCCTCCGGTTCCACGCCCGGGGTGTCGTGGGCCAGGACGAGGCCGTCGACGCTCGCGGCCAGGGCGCCGGTGAGCTGCGGCACGCGGAACCGCACCCGCCGCAGCTCCTCCAGGATCTCGGGCTCGGCCGCCATCCGGTGTCTCCTCTCAAAGGGCCTCCAGCGCATCCCTGAGCCTCTTCAGCAGCGTGATGTGGGGGTCTTCGGTGCCCTGGTCCGGCGCGGGGGGCCAGGGGTCCGCGCGTGCGGGACCGGCTCCCTGCCCTGCCCGGTCTCCTCGGCCGTACGGAGCGGGAGGGGGTGGTGCGGGGTCCCGCGCGGGCGGCGGTTCCGGTCCCGGGCGCGGGGCGAGGAGGCCCGCGGCGGCCAGGCGCCGCACGTCCACCAGGGTGTGGAACGTCTGCCGCCCCAGGTCCCGGGCCAGGTCGGCGGCGGTGCGGACGCCGTCGGTCCGGTCCAGCAGGTCCTGTCGGCGGGGGGTGGGGCGCGGCGCGGCGGCGGTGGGTGTGCGCAGCAGCGGGGCGCTGTCCGGCCGGGCGTCGGGCCAGATGCGGTCCAGCAGTGCCCGGCGGCGCAGGGTCTCCCGCTCCAGGGCGTCGACCGGGACCGGGGGGAAGGGGCCGGACCGGTGGCCGGTGCCGTAGCGGAAGCGGCCGGGGGTGCTGCTCGGGGCGAGGACGAAGTAGGCGGCGTCGTAGAGCGCGCTCAGGTAGCACAGATGCAGGGCGCCCTCGGCGAGGCGGCCGTCGGCCAGCAGGACCCGCGCGGCGCCGCCCTGGCCGCCGGCCCGGGAGACGGCCTCCTGCCAGATCTCGGGCCGCAGTGTGCCGTGCGTGGTGAGCAGGACGCCGAGGCCGGGGGCGAGCGGGCTCTCGGCGTACGCCACGCGGCCCTCGTCGAGGTGGAGCGTGCCGTGTTCGCGGACGAGGACGCCGGTGGCCCGTTCGGCGGCCAGCCGGGTCAGCATCGGGGAGAGGCCGGCCGGGGCGCGCTCGCCGCGGGTCCGGTCCCGCACCGGCAGCGGGGGCGGGGGCGGCGGTGGGGCGGGGGTGTCGACCGCGGTCATCCCAGCACCAGCCGCTCGGCCATCTCGCCCAGGCGTATGCGGGCCAGCGCGAGGTTGCCCTCGGCGCGGGTCAGCCACAGGTGCAGGAACACGGTGCTGTCGAAGCCGGTGTCCACGAACCGCAGCAGATGGTAGCTGTCCCGGTTGCTGACGATCAGGTCCTCGACGGGCGGGCGTCCGTCGTCCGCGGTGCCGGTGGAGGTGCCGGTGCCGGTGGAGGTGCCGGTGGAGGTGGCGGCGAACGCTCCGTGTTCGGCGGCCAGCCGCGCCAGTTCCGCCGCCTCGGCCGCCGTGGTCTCGTGGTCGCCGCCCGGCGGCTCCCCGACCGCGCCCAGGGCGAGTCCGCTCGTCCAGTCGACCAGCGCGGCACCCCGCGCACCGGGCAGCCGCATGGCTTCCAACAGGCACTCGTCGATTCCGGGCACGCTCGTTCCCCTCCCGCCTGCGGTTTCGGCTGAGTGAGGGGGGACGCTACGCAGGGTGTGCGGGGGCGATGGAGGGTTCTGGCATTTTCCGGTGGAACATGCGTCCCGGGAACTAGTGTGGGTCGGCTGAGCCCCCGCCCGCCCCCGCGCCGGGCCCCGGGGTGCGCTCCGCCGCCCGCCCTCGCCGCCACCGCGTCACCGCGGCGTATTGACTAGCTCTATTCAGCGGTCCAGGATGTGAATAGAAGCCGTAACACATCCCTCGGGAGCAACCGCCAGGAGGCAGCCCATGTCAGGACCCCGCCCTGTTCGAGCACCGCGCGGTACGGAACTGAGCGCCCTGGGATGGCAGCAGGAGGCCGCCCTGCGGATGCTCCAGAACAACCTGGACCCCGAGGTCGCCGAGCACCCCGACAAGCTCGTCGTCTACGGCGGCACCGGCAAGGCCGCCCGCGACTGGCGCTCCTTCGACGCCATGGTCCGCACGCTGCGCACCCTCAAGGCCGACGAGACCATGCTCGTCCAGTCCGGCCGCCCGGTCGGCGTCATGCAGACCCACGAGTGGGCGCCGCGCGTCCTGCTCGCCAACTCCAACCTCGTCGGCGACTGGGCCAACTGGGAGGAGTTCCGCCGCCTGGAGGCCCTCGGCCTGACCATGTACGGGCAGATGACCGCGGGCTCCTGGATCTACATCGGCACCCAGGGCATCCTCCAGGGCACCTACGAGACCTTCGCCGCCGTCGCCGCGAAGAAGTTCGACGGCACCCTCGCCGGGACCATCACCCTCACCGCCGGCCTCGGCGGCATGGGCGGCGCCCAGCCGCTGGCCGTCACCATGAACGACGGCGTCGCCCTCTGCATCGACTGCGACCCGCGCGCCATCGACCGCCGTATCGAGCACCGCTACCTCGACGTACGCGCCGACTCCCTCGACCACGCCCTCCAGCTCGCCACCGAGGCCCGCGACCAGCGCAGGCCGCTGTCCATCGGCGTCCTCGGCAACGCCGCCGAACTGGTCCCGCAGCTCCTCGCCATGGGCGCGCCCATCGACATCGTCACCGACCAGACCAGCGCCCACGACCCGCTGGCCTATCTGCCGCTCGGCGTCGACTTCGAGGACATGGCGGACGCCGCGGCCAAGGACCCGGCCGGTTTCACCACCCGCGCCCGCGAGTCCATGGCCCGGCACGTCGAGGCGATGGTCGGCTTCCAGGACGCCGGGGCCGAGGTCTTCGACTACGGCAACTCCATCCGCGGCGAGGCCCGACTGGCCGGGTACGAGCGCGCCTTCGCCTTCCCCGGCTTCGTCCCCGCCTACATCCGGCCGCTGTTCTGCGAGGGCAAGGGCCCCTTCCGCTGGGCCGCGCTGTCCGGCGAGGCGTCCGACATCGCCAAGACCGACAAGGCGATCCTCGACCTCTTCCCGGAGAACGAGTCGCTGGCCCGCTGGATCAAGTTGGCCGGTGAGCGCGTCCACTTCCAGGGGCTGCCCGCCCGTATCTGCTGGCTCGGCTACGGCGAGCGCGACAAGGCCGGCGAGCGGTTCAACGACATGGTCGCGAGCGGTGAGCTCCAGGCGCCGGTCGTCATCGGCCGCGACCACCTCGACTGCGGCTCCGTCGCCTCCCCGTACCGCGAGACCGAGGCCATGCTCGACGGCTCCGACGCCATCGCCGACTGGCCGCTGCTGAACGCCATGGTGAACGTCGCCTCCGGCGCCTCCTGGGTCTCCCTGCACCACGGCGGCGGCGTCGGCATGGGCCGCTCCCTCCACGCCGGGCAGGTGACCGTCGCCGACGGCACCGCGCTGGCGGGCGAGAAGATCCGCCGGGTGCTCACCAACGACCCCGGGATGGGCGTCATCCGGCACGTGGACGCCGGGTACGACATCGCCGAGTCGGTGGCCGGCGAGCGGGGCGTGCGGATCCCGATGCGCGAGGGTGACCAGGCGTGAGCTTCCACAGCATGTGGGCGGAGCTGCTGCCGGTCGGCCGCAGCTCCGCCTCCGGCGGCTACCGCCGCTACGCCTGGACCGGTGCCGACGCCGACTGCCGGGCCTGGTTCCGGCAGCAGGCCGAGGACCGCGGTCTGGCCCACGAGACCGACCGCAACGGCAACCAGTGGGCCTGGCTCGGCGACCCGGCCGCCGGGGACGCCGTCGTCACCGGCTCGCACCTGGACTCCGTACCGGACGGCGGCGCCTTCGACGGACCCCTCGGCGTGGTCTCGTCGTTCGCGGCACTGGACGAACTGCGCCACCGGGGAGCGCGGTTCACCCGACCGCTCGCCGTCGTCAACTTCGGCGACGAGGAGGGCGCCCGGTTCGGACTCGCCTGCGTCGGATCGCGGCTGACCGCCGGGCAGCTCACCGTCGAACAGGCGCACCGGCTCACCGACGGCGACGGGACCACCCTGCCGCAGGCCATGGAGGCCGCCGGGTACGACCCGGACGCCATCGGCCCCGACCCGGAGCGCCTCGCCCGCATCGGGGCGTTCGTCGAACTCCATGTGGAGCAGGGCCGCGCCCTCGATCTCACCGGCGACGCCGTCGGCGTGGCCAGCGCGATCTGGCCGCACGGACGGTGGCGGTTCGACTTCCGCGGCGAGGCCAACCACGCGGGCACCACCCGCCTGGCCGACCGCCGCGACCCGATGCTGTCCTACGCCGAGACGGTGCTCGCCGCCCGCCGCGAGGCCGAACTCGCCGGTGCCGTCGCCACCTTCGGCAAGATCGCCGTGGAACCGAACGGGGTCAACGCGATCCCGTCCCTGGTGCGCGGCTGGCTCGACTCCCGCGCCGCCGACCAGGAGACCCTGGACACGGTGGTCGGCGGCGTCGAGAAGGCGGCCCGCGCCTACGCGGACGCCCACGGCATCGACCTCGCCGTCGTCCGGGAGTCCTTCACGCCCGTCGTGGAGTTCGACCACGCCCTGCGCGACGAACTCGGGCGCATCCTGGGCCGGGACACCGGACTGCGGGTGCCCGTGCTCGGCACCGGCGCCGGACACGACGCCGGGATCCTCTCGGGAAGCGTCCCTACCGCCATGCTGTTCGTGCGCAACCCCACCGGTGTCTCGCACTCCCCGGCCGAGTCCGCCGCCGAGGACGACTGCGCGGCCGGGGTGCGCGCACTGGCCGACGTACTGGAAGGACTGGCGTGCGCGTGACCGAGGCGACCTACTGGCTGGAGCACGCCTGGCTCGGCACCCGCGTCGAGCCGGGCGTGGCGGTCGAGACGGCGGACGGACGGATCACCGCCGTGCGCACGGGCACCGCCGCCCCGCCGCCCGGCGCCGAGGTGCTGCGCGGGCTCACCCTGCCGGGCCTGGCCAACGCGCACAGCCACGCCTTCCACCGGGCGCTGCGCGGCACCGTCCAGGTCGGCTCCGGCACCTTCTGGACCTGGCGCGAGGTCATGTACTCCGTGGCCGACCGGCTGACCCCGGACACCTACCACGCGCTCGCCCGCGCGGTGTACGCCGAGATGGCCCTCGCCGGGATCACCTGCGTCGGTGAGTTCCACTACCTGCACCACGCCCCCGGTGGCGCCCGCTACACCGACCCCAACGCCATGGGCGAGGCTCTGATCGCGGCCGCCGCCGAGGCGGGCATCCGGATCACCCTCCTGGACACCTGCTATCTCGCCGCAGGCTTCGGGGAGCCGCCCAACGCCCACCAGCTCCGCTTCTCCGACACCAGCGCCGAAGCCTGGGCCGAACGCTGTGCAGTTCTCAAGGAACGGGATCACGCGCGGATCGGTGCCGCCGTCCACTCCGTACGGGCGGTGCCCGCCGGGCAGTTGGCGACCGTGGCGCGGTGGGCCGAGGAGCGGCGGGCCCCGCTGCACGTGCACCTCTCGGAGCAGACCGCCGAGAACGACGCCTGCCTCGCCGCCCACGGGTGCACCCCCACCCGGCTGCTGGCCGACCACGGCGTGCTCGGCCCGCGCACCACCGGCGTGCACAACACGCACCTGACCGACGACGACATCGCGCTGCTCGGCTCCACGGGCACCGGCACCTGCATGTGCCCGACCACCGAACGGGACCTCGCGGACGGCATCGGACCGGCCGCGGCCCTCCAGCGGGCCGGCTCCCCGCTCTCCCTGGGCTCCGACAGCCACGCCGTCATCGACCTGCTCGAAGAGGCCCGCGCGATGGAGCTGGACGAACGGCTGCGCACCCGCACCCGCGGCCACTGGACCGCCGCCGCCCTGCTGCGCGCCGCCACCGCCGACGGCCACGCGGCCCTCGGCTGGGCGGAGGCCGGCCGGATCGAACCCGGCGCGCCCGCCGATCTGACCACCGTCGCGCTGGACTCCGTCAGGACAGCGGGGCCCGAGCCCCGGCTGGGCGCCGAGACGGCCGTATTCGCGGCGGGCGCGGCCGACGTACGGCATACGGTCGTGGGCGGCCGGCAGGTCGTACGCGACGGCGCGCACACGCTCGTGCCGGACGTGCCGCGGGCGCTGGCCGCCGCCGTCGAAGCCCTGCGCTGACCCCCATCGCCCCCCACGAGGACACCATGAGCACCAGCACCGTCATCACCCACATCGCCACGCTGGTCACCAACGACCCCTCCCTCGGCGACAACTCCCCTCTCGGACTGATCCGGGACGCGGCGCTCGTCATCGACGGCGACCGCGTCGCGTGGACCGGTGAATCAAGCAAAGCACCCGCCACTGACAACCGCCTCGACGCCGGTGGCCGCGCGGTGCTCCCGGGCTTCGTCGACTCCCACTCCCACCTGGTCTTCGCGGGCGACCGCACCGAGGAGTTCAACGCCCGGATGTCCGGCCGGGCCTACAGCGCGGGCGGCATCCGCACCACCGTCGCCGCCACCCGCGCCGCCACCGACGCGGAACTGGAGGCCAACCTCACCCGCCACCTGGCCGAGGCCCTGCGGCAGGGCACCACCACGTTCGAGACGAAGTCCGGCTACGGCCTGACCGTCGAGGACGAGGCCCGCGCCCTGCGCGTCGCCGCCGCGCACACCGACGAGGTCACCTACCTCGGCGCCCACATCGTCTCCCCGGACTACGCCGACGACCCGGCGGCCTATGTGGCCCTGGTCACCGGCGAGATGCTGGACGCCTGCGCCCCGCACGCCCGCTGGATCGACGTCTTCTGCGAACAGGGCGCCTTCGACGGCGACCAGGCGCGCGCGATCCTCACCGCGGGCCGGGCCAGGGGCCTGCACCCGCGCATCCACGCCAACCAGCTCTCCTACGGCCCCGGGGTGCAGCTCGCCGTGGAGCTGGACGCGGCCAGCGCGGACCACTGCACGCATCTGACGGACGCGGACGTCGACGCGCTGGCGCACAGCGACACGGTCGCCACGCTGCTGCCCGGCGCCGAGTTCTCCACCCGGGCCGCGTGGCCGGACGCCCGCCGCCTGCTGGACGCGGGCGCCACGGTGGCCCTGTCCACCGACTGCAACCCGGGGTCCTCGTACACGTCCTCGGTGCCGTTCTGCGTCGCCCTGGCCGTGCGGGACATGGGCATGACGCCCGACGAGGCCGTCTGGTCGGCGACGGCGGGCGGGGCGGCGGCGCTGCGCCGCACCGACGTGGGCCGGCTCACCCCCGGCGCCCGCGCCGACCTGGTCGTCCTGGACGCCCCGAGCCATGTCCACCTGGCCTACCGGCCGGGCGTGCCGCTGGTGGACCAGGTGTGGCGTCGGGGCGTGCGCGAGGTCTGAGCCACCGAGGCGTCAGGCGGGAGACAGGCGGGAAGGCCCCGGGCCGCAGGATGCTGGCCGGGCCCTCCCGCCCGGGGCTCACTCCTCGACCGTCAGCGCCTTGCGCAGCCGCACCAGCGTGCGCGACAGCAGCCGTGAGACGTGCATCTGGGAGATGCCCAGCTCCTCGCCGATCTCCGACTGGGTCATGTTGGCCACGAACCGCAGCGAGAGGATCTTCCGGTCCCGGGCGGACAGCTCCGCGATCAGCGGCTTCAGCGACTCGACGTACTCGATGCCTTCGAGCCCGTGGTCCTCGTAGCCGATGCGGTCCGCGAGGGCGCCCTCGGAGTCGTCGTCCTCGGGCTGGGCGTCCAGCGACGAGGCGGTGTACGCGTTGGAGGCCGCCATACCCTCCACCACCTCGTCCTCGGTCAGACCGAGGTGGCGGGCCAGCTCGCCCACCGTGGGCGCGCGGTCCAGGCGCTGGGCCAGCTCGTCGCCGGCCTTGGCCAGGTCGAGCCGCAGCTCCTGGAGCCTCCGCGGCACGCGCACGGACCACGAGGTGTCCCGGAAGAAGCGCTTGATCTCGCCGATGATGGTAGGCATCGCGAAAGTCGGGAACTCGACGCCGCGGGACAGTTCGAAGCGGTCGATCGCCTTGATCAGGCCGATGGTGCCGACCTGGATGATGTCCTCCATCGGCTCGCTGCGGGAGCGGAAGCGGGAGGCGGCGAACTTGACCAGCGCCAGGTTGAGTTCGACGAGCGTGTTGCGTACGTACGCGTACTCGTGGGTGCCTTCCTCAAGGCACTCCAGTCGCTCGAAGAGGGTCTTGGACAGGGCCCTGGCGTCGTCCGGGGCCACTTCGTCGTACGGCGGGATGTCCGGGAGGCCGGCCAGCGCGGCGAGGGGGTCCAGGTACTCCGGAGCGGGTGTCGACGTCGCCGTCTGGGTATGCGAGGCGTCGAGCCGGGGTGACATGATGTCCTCCATCGTTCTCGGCATATGGCTGCCGAAGCCAATTCGTGCACTGCGGTGTGCGGCGCCTCCAAAGCCGGCCGTGTCGGTTACGTGTCCCTACTAGCCCTACCCGCTTTCCCGAGGCGATCGCAAGTGCGTTCTGTCGGTATATGTCCGTTTGTGTGCGGTTGTTCGGGTGTTGGGGCGGTCGGGGAAGGCGTAGTGTTCGAGGGCATCAGTCAGCAGCCACGACTCCTGGGAGAGAGACGGCATGGACCGCGGGACGGTCGGCAGCGCACAGTCGGGCCGGCTTCTGGTGGAGGTGCGGCAAGAGGGCTCCAGTGCCGTCGTGACACCGGCGGGTGAACTGGACCACCACACGGCCGACCTTCTGCGCGAGCCGCTGGAGGAGTGCCTAGACAAGGGGCGCTCGCGTCTGGTGGTGGACTGCTCGCGCCTGGAGTTCTGCGATTCCACGGGGCTGAACGTGCTGCTGGGGGCGCGGCTGAAGGCGGAGGCGGCCGGGGGAGGTGTGCATCTCGCGGGGATGCTGCCGGTGGTGGCGCGCGTGTTCGAGATCACGGGGGCGGACGCGGTGTTCACCGTGCACGCCACGCTCGACGACGCGCTGGCCGGTGAGCGGGGCGGATCCGGCGCGGCCGGACGGGCCGGGGAGGCCGGCGGGACCGGCTGAACCGACGGCGGTGCCGTCACCCTGTCCCCTTCCGCAGACCCCTTCCCCTCCTTTCTTTCCCGTGTGGCACGAAACAGGGGGTGTTCCGCGGGATCGGTCGGGCAGGAGACATGCGGAAGCGGATCGACCGGTGGCGTACCGGCCCTGTACGAGCGTGGTGACTTTTGAATCGTGAACTGGTGAATCGGTGAGGTGAAGCGCTGATGAGCACCACCCGGCCCTGTTCGCCGGGCGACCGTGGCCCGGAGCCCAGCGGCGCTGCCGGGGCGTCCGAGGGGGATGCGCCGGCCGACGACGCCTCCGCAGGGGGTGTGACGGCCGTACCGGCGACCCCGTCGGCAGGCCGCCAGGTCCGCAGACTGAGCTTCGACGGCACGAGCGGCGTCGTGCCGC
This sequence comes from Streptomyces sp. PsTaAH-124, assembly GCF_000373685.1. Taxonomy (NCBI): domain Bacteria; kingdom Bacillati; phylum Actinomycetota; class Actinomycetes; order Kitasatosporales; family Streptomycetaceae; genus Streptomyces; species Streptomyces sp. PsTaAH-124. The sequence goes on from NZ_KB892166.1 coordinate 170,616, forward strand.
TCGCCCGCGACTTCGCCCGTCAGGCGCTGTACGCGTGGGGCTGGCTGCCCGCCGCGTCGGCCGACCAGCGGGCCGCCGCCGAGGACGTCCTCCTCGTCGTCTCCGAACTGGTCACCAACGCCTGCCTGCACGCCGAGGGCCCGGACCGGCTGGAGATCACCTGTGACAACAAGGTGATCCACATCGAGGTCTCCGACCTCGGCGCCGGCCAGCCCGCACCGCGCACCCCGCACCGCGCGGGCCGCCCCGGCGGTCACGGCATGTTCATCGTCCAGCGCCTGTGCCTGGACTGGGGCGTGGTCCGGGTCCCGGGCGTCGCCGGCAAGAAGGTGTGGGCGGAACTGGGCGCACCGGCGTAGGGCGCGCACGGCGGGCGCCTGGACGCCCGCCGCCCCGCAGTGTCCCCGCGTACGCCCGCAGCAGCCGCGTACGTCGGTTGCGCCCGCGTACGCACGCCGATCGCGCCCGCCCGCCGCGCCCGCCCGTCGGCCTCGCGCCCGCCGCGTCCCGATTCCGGCGCCGGGCCGTGTCCACGCACGCCTGCCCCGCCCTCGTGCCGGTCGCGTCCAGACGGCCCCGCCCCCGCGCCGGTCGCGTCCGGACGCCCCCGCGCTCCGTCCGCCTGTGCCTGCCGGAGCCCGCCTCGCGCGCTGCCGCGCCCGGTCCGCCGGGCAGTACGGCCCTCACCCGTCCCCGCGATCGCCCCCGCGCGCCCCGCCTCCCCGCCCCGGAAACCCACAGGGCCGCCGCACCCCGATGGGGACGCGGCGGCCCTGGAGGGTCCGGCGGGTGGGCGTCAGCGTACGTCGCCCATGAGTTCCTTGACCTTCTTGCGGTACATCCACACCGCGACACCGGCGAGCACCGCGAGCGTGGCCTCCAGCGCGACGATGCCGGTCTTGTTGAGGTCGACCCCGGCGATGGAGAGCAGACCGGTCGTGGCGTCGCCTGCGGTGACGGCCAGGAACCAGACGCCCATCATCCGCGAGGCGTACTTCGCGGGCGCCATCTTCGTGGTGACCGACAGGCCGACCGGGGAGAGGGTCAGCTCACCGACGGTCTGGACGAAGTAGATCGCCACCAGCCACAGCGCCGCGGCCTTGTGGCCGCCGTCGGCGATGGCCAGCGGGGCGAGGAAGAGGAAGAAGGAGGCGCCGACCAGCACCAGGCCCATCGTGAACTTGACCGCGGTGCTCGGCTCCTTGCCGCGCCGGGCCAGCGCGAGCCACAGCCAGGCGAAGACCGGCGCGCACGCCATGATCAGGACCGGGTTGACCGACTGGTACCAGGAGACCGGGAAGTGCCAGCCGAAGACGCTGTTCTCGGCGGACTTCTCGGCGAACAGCGACAGGGTCGAACCGCCCTGGTCGTAGATCATCCAGAAGACCGCGGCGGCGACGAAGAACCAGATGTACGCGGTCATCTTCGACTGCTCGGTGCGGTCCAGGTCCTTGTCCCGCTTGATCCGGGCGATGACCGCGACCGGGATCAGCAGACCGGCGACGGTGATCGGCACCAGCAGCCAGTTCAGGGTGTAGAGGCCGGAGAAGCCGACGATCGCGTAGAAGACGGCCGCGACGGCCGCCCACAGGGCCGACTTGCGCAGCAGCGACGACTTCTCCTGCGCGGACAGCGGCGTCGGTACGACGTCGGAGCGCGGGTTCAGATGGCGGGAGCCGAGCAGGAACTGGGCCAGGCCCAGCGCCATGCCGAGCGCGGCGAGCGCGAAGCCGATGTGCCAGTTCACGTTCTCGCCGATGGTGCCGATGATCAGCGGCGCGGCGAAGGCACCGAGGTTGATCCCGATGTAGAAGATCGTGAAGCCGCCGTCGCGGCGCGGGTCGTCGGCGCCCTTGTAGAGGTGGCCGACCATGGTGGAGATGTTGGCCTTCAGCAGGCCGGAGCCGATGGCGACGAGGCCGAGACCGGCGAAGAAACTGCCGGACCAGGGCAGGGCCAGCGTCAGATGGCCCAGCATGATGACCGTACCGGCGACGGCGACCGTCCGGCGGGGGCCGAGGACCCGGTCCGCGAACCAGCCGCCCGGCATGGCGAGCAGGTACACGAGGGACAGGTAGACCGAGTAGATCGCGGTCGCGCCGGCCGCACTCAGGTGCAGGCCGCCCGGGGCCACCAGGTACAGCGGGAGCAGGGCCCTCATGCCGTAGTAGGAGAAGCGCTCCCACATCTCGGTCATGAAGAGGGTGGCCAGGCCGCGGGGGTGGCCGAAGAAGGTCTTCTCGGAACCGGGGGTGCCCGGATGGACCGAGTCCTTCGTCAGGCTGGACGCCATGGTCGTTCCTTGCTGGTCGGGACGCGCCGCGGCGAGCCGGTACGCGCCCGGTGGGGGGCTGGCCGGCACCGGCAGGGCCGTCGTCCACCCCACGCCCAGGGGACTGTGCCCCGGGTCACGGAGCTTCGGACGGCGGCCACCGGGATCCACGCCTCGCGACGCGACGATGCGTCCGGTGAGGCCCGGCCCTAGGTCATTCCTTTTCGAGGCCGGAAAGAACCGGCCCGCACACAAAAGGGACCCTCAGCGTCTAAAGAGCGCCGAAGGTCCGCTGCGTGCTACAGGCGTTCAACTCACCATACGGCAGGACAGTGCCGGATATGGAAGGACTTGAGACAGGGATCACAGGGAATGAGGGAACCGCACACGCCTTTTCGAAGGTTTATTCAAGGTTCGCACCCCAGGTCAGCGGCTTGGCGCGGACGCGGTGAAGGGTTTGTGACCATGACGCCGGAAAGGCCGCGACCATAGCCCCGCAAAGTAAGAGCACCGGAGGCCGATCACACCGCAGGTCACCCCGGCGGGCGGCGCGGGCGGACTACCATCACCCCATGACCCGTGTACTGCTCGCCGAGGACGACGCGTCCATCTCGGAGCCGCTGGCCCGCGCACTGCGCCGGGAAGGCTACGAGGTCGAGGTGCGTGAGGACGGACCCACCGCGCTCGACGCCGGAATGCAGGGCGGTGTCGACCTGGTCGTGCTGGACCTCGGTCTGCCCGGTATGGACGGCCTGGAGGTCGCCCGTCGGCTGCGTGCCGAGGGCCACACCGTGCCCATCCTGATCCTGACCGCGCGCGCCGACGAGGTGGACACCGTCGTCGGCCTGGACGCGGGCGCCGACGACTACGTCACCAAGCCCTTCCGGCTGGCCGAACTGCTGGCCCGGGTACGGGCCCTGCTGCGGCGCGGCGCCGCCGAGCCCCAGCAGCCCCCGGCCACGCACGGCGTGCGCATCGACGTCGAGTCGCACCGCGCCTGGATGGGCGACGAGGAACTCCAGCTCACCGCCAAGGAGTTCGACCTGCTGCGGGTGCTGGTGCGGGACGCGGGCCGGGTCGTCACCCGCGACCAGCTGATGCGCGAGGTCTGGGACACCACCTGGTGGTCGTCGACCAAGACGCTCGACATGCACATCTCCTGGCTGCGCAAGAAGCTCGGCGACGACGCGGCCAACCCCCGGTACATCGCGACCGTGCGCGGGGTGGGTTTCCGGTTCGAGAAGAGCTGAGTCCGGCCCGCGGTACGGACCCGGCAGGGTCCGGCACCGCCGGGCGATCCGGCACCGTCAGGTAAGAGGACATGCGCCGCCGACTGATCCAGTCCACGCTCGCCGTGGTGCTCGTGGTGATCGCCGTCTTCGGCGTCTCCCTGGTGATCGTGGAGACCCGCACGATCAGCAACAGCGCGCAGGAGCGCGTCGACTCCGAGGCGCTGCGGCTGGCCAGCATCGTCGACAGCAGACTGCTGGGCGCGGAGACCGTCAACGCGGAGATCCTCGGCGACCAGGTGGCCGCGGGCCAGTACGCGGTGATCGGCATTCCGGGGCATCCGCCCATCGAGGTGGGCACCAAGCCCTCCGGTGACGTCATCCACTCCACCGCCCGGGGCGAGCAGGGCGAGAGTGTGCGGATGGAGGAGCCCCGCTCCTCGGTCACCCGCGAGGTCGGCCGCACCCTGCTGATCATCGGGCTGGTGGCGCTGCTCGCGGTGGTCGCCGCCGTGCTGCTGGCGATCCGCCAGGCCAACCGGCTCGCCTCCCCGCTGACCGACCTCGCCGAGACCGCCGAGCGGCTGGGCTCCGGCGACCCCCGGCCCCGCCACAAGCGCTACGGCGTGCCCGAGCTGGACCGGGTGGCCGATGTGCTGGACGGTTCCGCCGAGCGCATCGCCCGGATGCTGACCGCGGAACGACGCCTGGCCGCCGACGCCTCCCACCAGTTGCGCACCCCGCTGACCGCGCTGTCCATGCGGCTGGAGGAGATCACCCTCACCGACGACCCGGACACGGTCAAGGAGGAGGCGAACGTCGCGCTCACCCAGGTCGAGCGGCTGACGGACGTGGTGGAGCGCCTGCTGACCAACTCCCGCGACCCGCGCACCGGCTCGGCCGTCACCTTCGACCTGGACGAGGTCATCCAGCAGCAGATCGCCGAGTGGCGTCCCGCCTACCGCAGCGCGGGCCGGGCGATCGTCAGCTCGGGCAAGCGGCATCTGCGGGCCGTGGGGACACCGGGCGCGGTCGCGCAGGTGCTGGCGGCGCTGATCGAGAACTCGCTCATGCACGGCGGCGGCACGGTGGCCCTGCGCACCCGTGTCACCGGCAACCAGGCGGTCGTGGAGGTCACCGACGAGGGCCCCGGGGTCCCCGCAGACCTGGGCGCCCGGATCTTCGAGCGCACCATCAGCGGCCGCAACTCCACGGGCATCGGCCTCGCCGTCGCCCGCGACCTGGCCGAGGCGGACGGCGGCCGGCTGGAACTCCTCCAGGCTCTGCCCCCGGTCTTCGGCCTGTTCCTGTCCCGCACACCCCCGTTGCAGCGGTCCGCGGAGGACGAGACGACGGTGCGCTGAGCGGTGCCGCGGCACCGTCCGGGCGGGCGGGGCGTGGGGCGTACGGGATCGGGCGTACGACTCGGCGGCAGGTGCCCGGGATCAGCGGTAGGCGTCGCTGCGCGCCTGCGCCGCCGCCGCGTCCCGGCCCGCGGCCCCGCCCGGCAGCGGTCCGGCACCGGCCGCGGTGTCGTGCGCGGGCAGGGCGCGGAAGACCCAGCTGCGGTAGGACCAGAAGCGGAACAGCGTGGCGATGCCGATGCCGAGGAACTTGAAGACGTTGCTCTGGATCGGGCTGTCCCAGCCGAAGCCGTACGTCGCCAGGTAGAGCACGCCGTTCTCGATGACCAGGCCGATCGCGCTGAACAGCAGGAACAGGGTGAGTTCCTTGGTGCGGCCGCTCTTGTCCCGGTCCCGGTAGGTGAAGTACCGGAAGCCGATGTAGTTGAAGACGATCGACACGATGGTGGCGATCACGCTCGCCCGCACCACCTGGAGACCGGTGGTGTGCCGGACGAGGTTGAACACGAGCAGGTTGACCAGCAGCCCCGCTCCGCCCACCGCGCCGAACTTGGCGACCTCCCGCCAAGCGCGCCGGACGCGCCGCAGCAGCGCGCCCCGGGCCGCCGGGGGAGCCGCGGGCGCCGGTCGGTGCCCCGAGGAACCACGGTCCATGGTCGTGCAGGCCTCCGCCCGGTTCGGTGTCGTCAACCCGCCCATGCTATCCAGCGCGGCCCGGCGGCGCCCGCGCGCCGGGCGGGAGCGGCGGCCGGTTCGCGCCGCCCGGCCCGGGACCCCCGGGATCCGGACACCGGGCGCGGAATCCGGCCGCCGTGGCGCGGCGGATACCCTGGGGGCGTGACGTTCCCGGTAGTCGGCATGGTCGGCGGTGGACAGCTCGCTCGTATGACACACGAGGCGGGCATCCCGCTCGGCATCAGGTTCAAGCTTCTCAGTGACACCCCCCAGGACTCCGCGGCACAGGTCGTGAGCGATGTCGTCATCGGCGACTACCGCGATCTGGAGACGCTGCGTGCCTTCGCGCGGGGCTGCGACGTGATCACCTTCGATCACGAACATGTGCCCACCGAGCATCTGCGGGCCCTGGAGGCGGACGGCATCCCCGTCCGCCCCGGCCCCGAGGCGCTGGTGCACGCCCAGGACAAGGGGGTGATGCGCGCCCGGCTCGACGCGCTCGGCGTGCCCTGCCCGCGGCACCGCATCGTGAGCGACCCGGCCGACGTGGCGGCCTTCGCGGCCGAGGGCGACGGCTTCCCGGTCGTCCTGAAGACCGTGCGCGGCGGGTACGACGGCAAGGGCGTGTGGGTGGTGGACTCCGCCGAGGAGGCCGCCGAGCCGTTCCGCGCGGGCGTGCCCGTGCTCGCCGAGGAGAAGGTCGACTTCGTCCGGGAGCTGGCGGCCAATGTGGTGCGCTCCCCGCACGGCCAGGCCGTGGCCTACCCGGTGGTCGAGTCCCGGCAGGTGAACGGCGTGTGCGACACGGTGATCGCCCCGGCCCCCGACCTGGAGGAGTCCCTCGCGCTCGGGGCCGAGGAGATGGCCCTGCGCATCGCCAAGGAACTGGACGTCGTCGGCCACCTCGCCGTCGAGCTGTTCCAGACCCGCGACGGCCGCGTCCTGGTCAACGAGCTGGCGATGCGCCCGCACAACTCGGGCCACTGGTCGATGGACGGCGCGATCACCTCGCAGTTCGCCAACCACGTCCGCGCCGTGCTGGACCTGCCGCTGGGCGACCCGCGCCCGCGCGCGAGGTGGACGGTCATGGCGAACGTCCTCGGCGGCGACTACCCGGACATGTACTCCGCGTACCTGCACTGCATGGCCCGCGACCCCCAGCTGAAGATCCACATGTACGGCAAGGACGTGAAGCCCGGCCGCAAGGTCGGACACGTCAACACCTACGGCGACGACCTGGACGACGTGCTGGAGCGCGCCCGTCACGCAGCCGGCTACCTGAGAGGCACGATCACCGAATGAGCCCAGCCCACCCGTCGCCCGACCACCGCCCCTCGACGAGCGCTGACGCACGCCCCTTTCCTCTGGTGGGCATCGTCATGGGCTCGGACTCCGACTGGCCCGTCATGGAGGCCGCCGCGAAGGCCCTCGACGAGTTCGAGATCTCCTACGAGGTCGACGTCGTCTCCGCGCACCGCATGCCCCGCGAGATGATCACCTACGGCGAGCAGGCGGCCGAGCGCGGGCTGAAGGCGATCGTCGCGGGCGCGGGCGGCGCCGCCCATCTGCCCGGCATGCTCGCCTCGGTCACGCCGCTGCCGGTGATCGGTGTCCCGGTGCCGCTGAAGTACCTGGACGGCATGGACTCGCTGCTGTCCATCGTGCAGATGCCGGCCGGGGTGCCGGTCGCGACGGTCTCGGTCGGCGGCGCGCGCAACGCGGGCCTGCTCGCCGCGCGCATCCTCGCCACGCACGACGAGGACCTCCGGGCCCGGATGCGGGAGTTCCAGCAGGACCTGAACGACCAGGCCACCGAGAAGGGCAAGCGGCTGCGCGCCAAGGTCGAGGGCGCGGCCGGTTTCGGCTTCGGCACGGGGAAGTGACCGCCGTGAGCGCACTGGAACAGGCCCGCGAACTGCTGCGCGAGTTCCCGGTCGTCGACGGCCACAACGACCTGCCCTGGGCCCTGCGCGAGCAGGTCCGCTACGACCTCGGCGCCCGGGACATCGCCGTGGACCAGGCCGCCCATCTGCACACCGACATCCCGCGGCTGCGCGCGGGCGGGGTCGGCGCGCAGTACTGGTCGGTGTACGTCCGCTCGGACCTGCCCGACCCGGTCCCGGCGACCCTCGAACAGATCGACGGCGTATGGCAGTTGCTGGAGCGCTACCCCGCGCACCTGGCACCGGCCCTGACCGCCGCCGACATGGAGGCGGCCCGCGCGGAGGGCCGGATCGCCTCCCTGATGGGCGCCGAGGGCGGCCACTCCATCGCGAACTCGCTGGGCACGCTGCGCGGTCTGTACGCCCTCGGGGTGCGCTACCTGACCCTCACCCACAACGACAACGTGGCGTGGGCGGACTCGGCGACGGACGAGCCGGGCGTGGGCGGCCTGTCGGCCTTCGGTCGCGAGGTGGTCCGGGAGATGAACCGCCTGGGCATGCTGGTCGACCTGTCCCATGTGGCCGCGACGACCATGCGGGACGCGCTGGACACCTCGGCGGCCCCGGTGATCTTCTCCCACTCCTCGGCGCGGGCCGTCTGCGACCATCCGCGCAACGTCCCGGACGACGTGCTCGAACGCCTGCCCGCCAACGGCGGCATGGCCATGGTCACCTTCGTGCCGAAGTTCGTCCTCCAGGCCGCCGTCGACTGGACGGCCGCCGCGGACGAGAACATGCGCGCGCACGGCCTGCACCACCTCGACACCACCGAGGAGGGCATGAAGGTCCACCGGGCCTTCGAGGCGTCCCACCCCCGCCCGGTCGCCACCGCGGCCACGGTCGCCGACCACCTCGACCACATGCGCGAGGCGGCCGGCATCGACCACCTCGGCATCGGCGGCGACTACGACGGCACGGCCTTCACCCCGGACGGCCTGGACGACGTCTCCGGCTATCCCCGCCTCATCGCCGAACTGCTGGAGCGCGGCTGGTCGCGGACCGACCTGGCCAAGCTGACCTGGCAGAACGCGGTACGCGTCCTGGGCGCCGCCGAGGACGTCGCCCGCGACCTGCGGGCCCGTCGCACCCCGTCGAACGCGACCATCGGGGAGCTGGACGGCTGAGACGCCGGTGGTGCGGGCGGGACGGCGGTGCGGCCGCCCTCCCGCCCGCCACCGGTGCGGCGGCGCACCGGAACACCCGGGTCCCAGGTGCCCCCGCCCGCCGCCCCCGGCCTCAGCAGGCGCAGAGACAGAACGGGTGGCCGGCCGGGTCGGCGTAGACCCGGAAGCCCCTGCCGTCCGGGTGGGCCAGCGGCTTCGCGCCCAGGGCCAGGACGCCCTGTTCGGCCATGTCCAGATCCTCGACCTCCAGGTCCAGATGGAACTGCTGCGAGGCGTCCGCCGCGGGCCACTTCGGCGGGACCCAGCCGGGCGCCCGCTGGAAGGCGAGCGCCACCCCGCCCGGCACCTTCAGGTCCACCCATTCGCCCTCGCCCTCGACGGTCCCGCCGAGCACCCCGGCGTAGAAACCGGCGAGCGCGCGCGGATCGGGGCAGTCCAGTACGACGACACCCAGCTTGGCGAGAGCCATGACTTCCTCCTGGTGAAGGTGGCGGTTACCCGTAAGAGCGGGTAACCAGTAACCGTTACTGCATGCTTGCCGATCTCCGGTAACGGCGCAACCTCTTTACGCGGTACCGTCACTGGCATGAGTGACAGATCGTCCGCGCCCGGCGGCCTGGCGCTGATCGAGTCCCTGGTCAACACCCTGGACATCGAGACGACAGCGGACTCGCTCGGCACGGCGGAGAACCTGGAGCGCTTCGGGATCGCCGAGGCGGACCTGCCCCGGGCACGCGAGCTGCGCGAGTCGCTGCGCGCCGCCCTGCTCGCGCACGCCGGCCACGCCCCGCACGGCCGGGTGACCCCGCTCGGCGAGCTGCTGGCGCGGGCCCCGCTGGTGGTCGCCGTCGACGCACGGGACGGCGCCGCCGCCCTGACGCCCGCCGACGACGGACCGCTGCTCTCCCGGGTCGCCGCCGCCGTGGCCGAGGCGCTGGTCGCGGGCACCTGGACCCGGCTGAAGGCGTGCGAGGCCGGCACCTGCCACTGGGCGTACTACGACCGCAGCCCGGCCGGCCGCCGCCGCTGGTGCTCGATGCAGGTGTGCGGGGCGCGCGCGAAGATGCGCCGGTACCGCGCCAGGGAAGCCTGACCATCCGTCCGGTGGTGCGAGAATGCCGGAAGGCGCCGGTTCGGCCGACTGAGCCTCGGCCGAACCGGCGCCGCCCGCGCGCGCCTGTGCCCCCGGGCGCGCTTCCGAGAGCGCCGTGGGCCGCGGTTCAGGCCGTCGGGCGGCCCATCGCCCGGTACGTCCACCCCGCCCGCCGCCACAGCTCCGCGTCGAGCGCGTTGCGGCCGTCCAGGACGAGCCGGACGGCGGCGGCCTCGCCCAGCTCGGCCGGGTCCAGCTCGCGGAACTCCTGCCACTCGGTCAGGTGCAGCACGGCGTCGGCGCCGCGCACCGCCTCCAGCGCCGAGCCGGCGTAGCCGAGCGTCGGGAAGAGACGGCGCGCGTTGTCCATGCCCTTGGGGTCGTAGACGGTCACCTGGCCGCCCTGGAGGTGGATCTGGCCGGCGACGTTGAGCGCGGGGGAGTCCCGTACGTCGTCCGAGTCGGGCTTGAAGGTGGCGCCCAGCACCGCGATCCGCTTGCCGAGGAACGGCCCGCCGCCCAGCGCCTGCCGGGTCAGCTCGACCATCCGCCCGCGCTGGCGCATGTTGATCGAGTCGATCTCGCGCAGGAAGGTCAGCGCCTGGTCGGCGCCCAGCTCACCGGCGCGCGCCATGAAGGCGCGGATGTCCTTGGGCAGGCAGCCGCCGCCGAAGCCGATCCCGGCGCGCAGGAACTTCCGGCCGATCCGGTCGTCGTACCCGATGGCCTCGGCGAGCTTGGCGACATCGCCGTCGGCGGCCTCGCACACCTCGGCCATGGCGTTGATGAAGGAGATCTTGGTGGCCAGGAAGGAGTTCGCGGAGGTCTTCACCAGCTCGGCGGTGGGGAAGTCGGTGACCACGAAGGGGGAGCCCTCGGCTATCGGCGTGGCGTACACCTCGCGCAGCAGCTTCTCGGCCCGCTCGCTGCGCACGCCCACCACGATCCGGTCCGGGTGCAGGGTGTCCCGGACGGCGAAGCCCTCCCGCAGGAACTCGGGGTTCCAGGCCAGCTCGGCGTCCTCGCCCGCGGGCGCGAGCGCGGCGAGCGTACGGGCCAGCCGGTCGGCCGAGCCCACCGGCACCGTGGACTTGCCGACGACGAGCGCGGGCCCGGCCAGATGGGGGGCGAGCGAGCCGACCGCGGAGTCGACGTAGGACATGTCGCAGGCGTACTCGCCGTGCTTCTGCGGGGTGTTCACGCAGATGAAGTGGACATCGCCGAACGCCCCCGCCTCGGCCCAGTCCTGGGTGAAGCGCAGCCGTCCGGTGGAACCCTCGATACCGGCCACATGGCGGCGCAGCAGGTCCCCCAGACCGGGCTCGTACAGGGGGACCTCGCCCCGGCGCAGCATCTCGATCTTCTCGGGGACCACGTCCAGACCCAGCACCTCGAAGCCCATCTCGGCCATGGCCGCGGCGTGGGTGGCGCCGAGATAGCCGGTGCCGATCACGGTGATCTTCAGGCTCATGGATGCTCCAGGAGGGACGACGGGGAAGCGCTGCCCGAGCATATCGGGGGCGTGCGAGCGGCCCGCGCGGGGCAATGTCCCCACAGCCACCCGTTGTCGCCAAGCTCACGTACCGCTCACGTGAGCAGGCCCCTAAAATTCGAGTTACTTAACGGTAATTAGCATCGCCGCTCGTCATCACCTGTTCATCACTGGTCGTCTTTGGAGCGTGAGAGACCTTGGCCGGATCGGCTGACTTCGACCTGTACCGCCCGTCCGAGGAGCACGACATGCTCCGCGACGCCGTCCGCTCGCTGGCCGAGGCGAAGATCACGCCGTACGCCGCCGCGGTGGACGAGGAGGCCCGCTTCCCGCAGGAGGCCCTCGACGCCCTGGTCGCGAACGACCTGCACGCCGTGCACGTCCCGGAGAGCTACGGCGGCGCGGGCGCGGACGCCCTCGCCACCGTCATCGTGATCGAGGAGGTGGCCCGCGTCTGCGCGTCCTCCTCCCTGATCCCCGCCGTGAACAAGCTGGGCTCGCTCCCGGTGATCCTCTCCGGCTCCGAGGAGCTGAAGAAGAAGTACCTGGGCCCGCTCGCCAAGGGCGACGCGATGTTCTCGTACTGCCTCTCCGAGCCGGACGCGGGCTCGGACGCGGCCGGCATGAGGACGAAGGCGGTCCGCGACGGCGACCACTACGTGCTCAACGGCGTCAAGCGCTGGATCACCAACGCGGGCGTCTCCGACTTCTACACGGTGATGGCCGTGACCGACCCGGAGAAGCGCTCCAAGGGCATCTCCGCCTTCGTCGTCGAGAAGTCCGACGAGGGCGTCTCCTTCGGCGCACCGGAGAAGAAGCTCGGCATCAAGGGCTCCCCGACCCGCGAGGTCTACCTCGACAACGTGCGGATCCCCGCCGACCGCATGATCGGCGCCGAGGGCACCGGCTTCGCCACCGCGATGAAGACCCTCGACCACACCCGCATCACCATCGCCGCCCAGGCCCTCGGCATCGCCCAGGGCGCCCTCGACTACGCCAAGGGCTATGTCAAGGAGCGCAAGCAGTTCGGCAAGCCGATCGCCGACTTCCAGGGCATCCAGTTCATGCTCGCCGACATGGCCATGAAGGTCTCCGCGGCCCGCGCCCTGACCTACCAGGCCGCCGCCGCCTCCGAGCGGGTCGACGCCGACCTGACCTACCAGGGCGCCGCCGCCAAGTGCTTCGCCTCCGACATCGCCATGGAGGTCACCACCGACGCCGTCCAGCTCCTCGGCGGCTACGGCTACACCCGTGACTACCCGGTGGAGCGCATGATGCGCGACGCCAAGATCACGCAGATTTATGAGGGCACGAACCAGGTCCAGCGGATCGTGATGGCTCGTAACCTGCCGTAACCGCCCGTACGCGCACCGACGCCGTCGCCCCTCGTCCGCCTGGACGGGGGGCGACGGCTTTGCGCGGGACGGAAGTTGGCCAAGGGGCCTGTCCCGGGGGCGACTTGGCACTACGTTGGGCCCGGCCGAACCGTTTTGCCCGAAGGGGGCCCGGCACCATGTCCGACCTTTCCGCGACGCACGACGAGACAGTCGCGCGCACGGCCCGGCTGCGGAGCGACGTGTCGCACTCGGCTCGGATCTGGAACTACTGGCTGGGCGGCCGGGACAACTACCCGGTGGACCAGGAGGTCGGCGAGCGGATCCTCTCGTTCGTGCCCCAGCTGCCCCGCTCGGCGGTCGCGGACCGGCGCTTCCTGGCCCGCGCGGTGCGCCACCTCGCCGAAGACGTGGGCATCCGGCAGTTCCTGGACATCGGCACCGGGCTGCCGACCGCCGACAACACCCACGAGGTCGCCCAGCGGGCCGCCCCCGAGGCCCGGATCGTCTACGTCGACAACGACCCGCTCGTCCTCGCCCACGCGAGCGCCCTGCTCACCAGCACCCGCGAGGGCGCCACCGACTACGTCGACGCGGACGTGCACGACCCGGAGGCCATCCTGCGCAAGGCCGCCGCGACCCTGGACCTCGGCCGGCCGGTCGCCGTCACCATGCTCGGCATCCTGAACTTCGTCCTGGACACCGACGAGGCCGTCTCCGTCGTGCGGCGGCTGCTGGCGGCCCTGCCCTCCGGCAGCCACCTGGTCGTCTCGCACCCCACCACCGAGGTGGACGGCGAGGCGATGACCCGGGCGGTGGAGTACTGGAACGGCCAGGGCTCGGCCCCCATGACCCTGCGCGGCCGGGCCGACCTGGAGCGGCTCTTCGAGGGCGTCGAGCTGCTGGAGCCCGGCATCGTCTCCTGCTCCCGCTGGCGGCCCGGGGCCGGGGACGGGGAGGTCGCCGAGGTCACCCACTTCGCGGGCGTGGGCCGCAAGCCCTGAGCAAGCCCTGTGGCAAGCCGTGAGGGAACGGCCCGCCGCCCGGCCCCGGCCGTCATCCGGACGGGCGTAGCGCGCCCGCGACTGCGCCGGATGGCGGACGGCGGCGGCCGGGCGTACGACGGAAGGGCACGGGGCCCGCCCCGGGGCCCCTTCGGTCTCCAGGAGGAGCCATGACCCACACCCAGCCCGGCGCGATGACCGCCATGAGCAAGGAGATGCAGGACTGCGTCAACGCCTGCATGAGCTGCCACACCGCCTGCGAGGAGGCCATGAGCTCCTGCATGCAGCAGGGCGGCCAGGCGCAGATGCAGGTCATGCGCGCGCTGATGGACTGCTCCGAGACGACCCGGATGTGCGCGGACATGATGATGCGCCGCTCGCCCATGGCGGGCGAGATGTGCGCGATGTGCGCCAAGGCCTGCGACATGTGCGCCGAGGCGTGCATGACCATGCCGGACGACCAGATGATGATGCGCTGCGCCGAGGCGTGTCGCCGCTGCGCGGAGACGTGTCGCGCCATGAGCACCCGGATGTGATCCGTCCGACGGGAACAGCGGGACCCCGCGGCCCGGTGCCGCGGGGTCCCGCTGCCGGGTGCCGTCCGGTCAGTCGCCGGTGGCGGTCACCTTCTCGTCGTTCTTCAGCTGCTCCACCAGCGTCTTGACCTTCGCCTTGTCCCAGACGAGGTTGCCGCCGACGGAGCCGGAGATCGGCATGTTCATGGAGGTGCCGTCGCCGCCGCTGACACCCTTCATCGCCCAGAACATGGACGCCAGGTCCCACAGGCTCATGTCCTTGTCGACGATGAGGGAGTCGAGACCGGCGCTCATCGTCGGGTAGAACGTGAACGGGTTGAGGACCGTCGTCGGGGTGGCGACCTCGTGGGCCAGCGCGGACAGGAACTTCTGCTGGTTCTTGGTGCGCTGGAGGTCGGAGGCGGCGAAGGCGTGCCGGGTGCGGACGAAGGCCAGCGCCTGCTGCCCGTCCAGCTTCTGCTTGCCCGCCTGGAAGTCGGCGCCGGACCACTTGTCCTTGAACGGCTTGTCGATGGTCATCTCGACCCCGCCGACCGAGTCCACGATGTTCGCGAAGCCGGCGAAGCCTATCTCCACGTAGTGGTCGATGCGCAGGCCGGTGTTGTACTCGATGGTGCGCACCAGCAGCGTCGGGCCGTCCTTGGCGTAGGCCGCGTTCAGCTTGGTGGCGCCCGAGGCCGGGTACATCTTGCCGGAGTCCGAGCCCTTGAAGGTCGGGATCTCGACGTTGGAGTCGCGCGGCAGGGAGATCAGCGTGTCGCCGTTGTCCCCGACGTGCAGGATCATCATCGAGTCGGTGCGCTTGCCCTCGGCGGAGCCGGTGTGCAGCTTCTTCTTGTCCGCGTCGGACAGCCCGTCGCGGCTGTCCGAGCCGACGATCAGGTAATTGGTGCCCTTGCCGCCCTCCGGCCGGTCGATGACCTTGGACAGGTCGACGTCGCGGTGGAGCTTGGAGTCGGCCCAGAAGTACGTGGACACCGATGTGACCACCACCAGCGTGACCAGGGTGATCGCGGTCCACTTGATGCGGCGCCGCCAGTTCGGCGCGGGCCGCGGACCGCGGGTGCGGCCGTCGCCCGGACCGGCCGGGCCGCCGGGCCCGCCCGGCGAGCCGTAGACCTGTCCGGTGTTGTAGCCGCTGTCGTAGCCCTGGCCGTCGTCGTAGGCCGGACCCTGACCGCCATCGACGTACGACGGCTGCTGCGGCACGCCGTAGGGCGGCGCCGCGGGGCCGGGGCCGCGCTGTCCGGGCGGGCCCGCGGGGCCGCCGCGCCGCACCTGGCGCATCACGCGCGCGCCCTCCGGCTGCGCTCCGGCGCTGCCGCGTCCGTACCGGGATCCGCGGTCGTCGCCGCCGGAGAACCCCTCGGGCCAATCATTCATGTGGCCCAGTGTGCCGGGCCCCGGGGTGTGCCCCACAAGGGCCGTCGGAAAATAAGGTCAGGGCTGTTGCCAAGCTGACACAAATTCGCCGGATCCCGGCGCGGCACAAGGTGCGGCATAAGGTGGGGCCCATGACAGATCAGGCCCCCGCCGCGGAATCCGGACATCCGGAGATACCGGGCAAGCCGACCTCGGCGTCCCGGACCACCCTCAGCCACATCATGACCCACAGCGACACCAACCTGCTGGGTACGGTGCACGGCGGGGTGATCATGAAGCTGGTCGACGACGCCGCGGGCGCGGTGGCCGGACGGCACAGCGGCGGGCCCGCCGTCACCGCCTCCATGGACGAGATGGCGTTCCTCGAACCGGTCCGCGTCGGTGACCTCGTCCATGTGAAAGCCCAGGTCAACTGGACCGGCCGGACCTCCATGGAGGTCGGCGTCCGGGTGCTCGCCGAGCGCTGGAACGAGTCCGCCCCGGCCACCCAGGTCGGCTCCGCCTATCTGGTCTTCGCCGCCGTGGACGCCGACGGCAAGCCCCGCTCGGTGCCGCCGGTGCTCCCCGAGACCGAGCGGGACAAGCGCCGCTACCAGGAGGCGCAGATCCGGCGCACCCACCGCCTGGCCCGCCGCCGCGCCATCATGGAGCTGCGCGAGCAGCGGGCCGCGCAGGGGTACGAGGACTGAGTCCGCGCCCCGGCCGCCCGCGCCGGGTGTGATCTCAGTCGCACGCCACCTGGTCGCCGCGCACCACCTCGGTGCTGTCCTGCGCCACCGTCCGCACCCGCACCTGGCGCACCTGCCGGAAGCCGCTCCCGGCGACGACCCGCAGCGTGGCGCCCTGTCCCGGCACGGCCCGCAGCTCGCTGCCGAGCAGCGCGGCGGCCAGCGACCGGGCCGAGCGGTCCCAGCGGGGGTCGTAGAACACGAGCGTCCGCGTCACCCCGCGCTGTCTGGCGTCCACGGGTGCCTTGGTGGTGGCGAACCCGGCGGCGGCCAGCGCGGTGTCCACCCGGCGGGCCAGTCCCGCCGTGTCGGTGCCGTTCTCCACCTGGACCCGGATCCGCTGCGGCGGGATCTCCACGGCCGTGGCCGCATCGGGCCTGCGGGCCGGCTTGCGCGCGGCCAGCGGCCGGTCGTCGCGCAGGGTGCGGAACAGCCGGTCCGCCTGCGCCGGGTCCCACTTCACGGTCGAGCCGAGCCCCTTGACGGGGAAGGACGCCTGGGCGACCGGCACGGTGGTGAACTCCGAGGACGAGGGCGAGAAGTTCCGCATCGCCCGGCCGAGGTCGAGCAGCTCGTCGGTGTGGAAGCCCTGGTCGGCGCGGACCGAGCCGAGCACGGCCCGGGTGACGTCCCGGAACCTCATGGGGTTCAGCAGCACCCGCGAGGAGGTCGCCCGCTCGATCAGGGCGGCCAGGAAGAGCTGCTGCCGCTTCATCCGCCCGAAGTCGCTGGCCCCGTCGACATGCCGGGAGCGGACGTACTGGAGGGCCTGCCCGCCGGTGAGGGTGTGCACGCCGGCGGCCAGGTCCAGCCCGGTGTAGGTGTCCTTCATCGGGACGGCCGTGCAGATCTGGACGCCGCCGAGGACGTCCACGGTCCGCATGAAGGCGGTGAAGTCGACCTCCAGATAGTGGTCGATCTTCAGCCGGGTCATGCTCTCGACCGTGCTCACGGTCAGGGCCGGACCGCCCTCGGCGTAGGCCGCGTTCAGCTTGACCGGGTGCGGCGGGTGCTGTCTGCCGGTGTTGCGGTCGAGGTGGGCGGGCAGGTCGACGTAGGAGTCGCGGGGCAGACTGACGACGCTGGCCCGCTCCCGGTCCTGGGACAGATGCACGATCATCATGGTGTCGGTGCAGTGGCAGGGCTGGCCGCCCAGCCGGTAGTGCTGCCGCTCCTGCTCGCTGATCCGGTCCCGGCCGTCGGTGCCGACCAGCAGCACGTTCATGCCGTGGCCCGTCGGCGGCCGGTTCTTCATGTCCCGGAAGGGATCGATCCGGGTGATGTCGGCGTCCAGGCTGGAGACCACCGCGTGCCCGATCCCGGCGGAGGCGAGCACCACCACGGAGAGCGTGGTCGCCGCCCGCATGGCCCAGCGCGGTCTGCGGCGCGGCGGCGGCGCGTACGGCATGCGGGCCGCCCGTACGGGTGCGGCGGCCTGCCGCGGCCCGCGTCGCGGTGGCGCGGGCGGCCTGGGCGGCCGGGGCGACGTGGTGGACATGGGGGGCACCTCCGCGGATGGCGTGGGTGGACACCGTGAGCACCGTAGGCCCATACGATCTGCTGACCGGTGCAGCGGCCCCCGCGGCGCGCACCGGTGTCCCCCGTTCGCGGTAACGTGAGCACCGATGAACGCCAACTCCGACGTGCGGTTCCCCGCCGTTTCTGTGATCATGCCCGTCCTCAACGAGGAGCGGCATCTGCGCGGGGCCGTCGAAGCGATCCTCGCGCAGGAGTACGACGGCGAGATGGAGGTCGTGATCGCCCTGGGTCCGTCCACGGACCGCACGGACGAGATCGCCGCCCAGCTCGTCCGCGACGACCCCCGCGTGCACACGGTCCCGAACCCCACCGGCCGTACCCCCGCCGCCCTCAACGCCGCGATCAAGGCCTCCCGCCATCCGATCGTCGTCCGCGTCGACGGCCACGGCATGCTCTCGCCGAACTACATCGCCACGGCGGTACGGCTCCTGGAGGAGACCGGCGCGCAGAACGTGGGCGGCATCATGCACGCCGAGGGCGAGAACGCGTGGGAGCACGCGGTCGCCGCCGCGATGACCTCGAAGATCGGCGTCGGCAACGCGGCCTTCCACACCGGCGGCCAGGCCGCCCCCGCCGAGACGGTCTACCTGGGCGTCTTCCGCCGCGAGGCGCTGGAGCAACAGGGCGGCTACAACGAGGAGTTCATCCGCGCCCAGGACTGGGAGCTGAACTTCCGCATCCGCGAGGCGGGCGGCCTGATCTGGTTCTCGCCCGAGCTGCGGGTCTCCTACCGCCCCCGGCCGACCGTGAAGGCGCTCGCCAAGCAGTACAAGGACTACGGTCGTTGGCGGCACGTCGTCGCCCGCTACCACGAGGGCTCCATCAACCTGCGCTACCTCGCCCCGCCGACCGCCGTGTGCGCCATCGCGGCCGGGATCGTGGTGGGCGCCGCCGTGACCCCCTGGGCCCTGGTGGTCCCGGGCGGCTATCTCGCGGCCATCGCCGCCGGTTCGCTGCCCGCGGGCAAGGGCCTGCCGCTGCGCGCCCGGCTGCGCATCCCGGTGGCCCTGGCCACCATGCACATGTCCTGGGGCTGGGGCTTCCTCACCAGCCCCCGCTCCCTGGCCAAGCGGGTCATCGCCTCCCGGCGCCCGGCGGTCGTCACCTCCTCCGCCTGACCGGCCCACCCGCCCGGACACCCGAAGGGCCCCTCACCGCACGGCGGGAGGGGCCCTTCCGGATGAGCGCGCCGCTACCAGCGGTAGGGCTGGTACACGTCCATGCACTGCTTGGTGTCCGCGCCGTTGATGGCGTCGGAGTTCTCCGGGATGTCCCCGGCCTTGGGTGCCTTCTGCTTCGGGTACGTGCTGCCCTCGCGCCAGTCCGCGCCGACGACGAGCGTGACGCCGGAGACGTCGGTCGACCGCTCCACCGAACCGACCGGGATGCCCAGCGCGGTGGCGACCCGCTCGGCGTCGCCCTTCAGTTCGGCGCTCGGGTAGCGCACGACCGTGTCGGACACGGCCGGGGTGGTCGAGCCGTCCGGCGTCGCCCTGGTGAAGCCTTTCTGCACCAGCTCGTCGCTGATGGCGGTGGCCCGGTGGCCGACCGGGGCCAGCTCGGCGGTGCGGGTGCCGTTCTGCACCGTGACACCGATCTGGCCGTCCGCGTGCGCGGGCGGCGAGCTGGGCCGCGTCGTCTTCTTGGCGCCGTCCGCGCCCTGCTTCGCGTCGGTGGGCTTGCCGTTGGCGTCGAAGGAGACGTCGTCGCGCAGCAGCTTCCACATCTTCTGCGCGTTGTTGCCGTCCGGCACGACGTGGTCGCGGTTCTGCGGGTCCTGGACGTTCGGCATCGTCGTCATGGTGATGCGGTTCGTCGGGACCGCCTTGAGCTGCATGCCCAGGTCGTAGAGCTTCTTGCCGGTGCCGATCTCCTCGGAGACGTGCAGCGACTTGGTGGCCGCCTCCGCCAGGTCCATCAGCCGGCCCGTGTCGGTGAAGATGCTCTGGTCCTTGAGCGTGCGGATCATCGAGTTCAGGTACATGTGCTGGGCCCTGGCCCGCAGCAGGTCGCTGCCCCAGGCGTGCCGGGTCCGCAGCCACTGGAGGGCCTGCTCGCCCTTGACCTTGTGGGTGCCGGCCGTCAGCTTCAGGCCGGAGCCGCCGTGCGCGAGGGCCGTCGAGCGGTCCCACACGTTCTGGTTCACGCAGACGTCGACGCCGCCGATGGCGTCCGCCATCCGCACCACGCCCGCGAAGTCGATGGTCATCCAGTGGTCGATGTACACACCGGTGAGGTTCTGCCAGGTGGCGAGGGTGCAGCCGGCGCCGCCGCGGGCCAGGGACTCGTTGATGATGGTGTTGGTCGCCGGGTACGTCCTGCCGGACTTCGGGTCCGTGCACTTGGGGATGTCCACGCGGGTGTCGCGCGGGATGCTCACCACGGAGGCGCTCTTGCGGTCCGCGGCCAGGTGGATCAGCATCTGTACGTCGCCGAGCGGCGGGTTGCCGCGGTTGTCCCGGCCGCCGCCGAGCGCGATGTTGGCGTCGGAGTCGCGGCTGTCGGAGCCGATCAGCAGGATGTTCAGGGGCGTCTGGCCGTCGGCGTTCGCCTTCGACTTGGCCGCCTTGGAGTCACCGCTGCTGCGCTCGCCCTTCTGGATGTTGCCGTTCAGATGCTCGTAGTAGAGATAACCGGCGCCGGCCGTCCCGAGTATGACCACCGCGAGCACCGTGGCCGACCAGCGCAGCACCCGGCGTTTGGGCGGTCTGCCGCCGGTGCCCCGGCCGCCCCCGCCGCGCCGGCCGTGGCCGCCGCCTCCCGTGTTCTTCTCGTACTGCGCCAGAGGCATCGTGTCCTCGACCGCGGGCCCCTCCCCGCGCAGACCGCTCTGCGTCAACTCCCCATCCTCCCCGCCCTCAAGTCATCGAACAGGCCTGTCGTACGCCGTGTTAGACGTACGACAGGCCCGTCAGGTCACACGGTGCGCTCAACTGGCGCACTGAACCGTGTCAGCCGTGTGCTGCCCCTCCACCTTGGGTGCCTTCTTGGGCGCGGTGAGTGACACTCCCGCGCCCTTGTAGTCCTTGCCCAGGGTCAGCGTCATCGCGGGCAGGCCCTGGGAGTTGGTCACGCTCTTGCCCGGCTTCAGCGCGGCGCCCGGCAGCCCCATGAGCGAGGCGAGTTCACGGGCCTGGTCCGCCTGGTCGGGCGCGTACTCCAGCGTGGTGTTGGCGAGCTTCTCCGGCGCGTTGCTGCCGTTCTCCGACTTGAGCACGCCCTGCTGGTTCTGGAGCCAGGTGAGCGTCTCCTGCGCCGCGCCGTCCTTGGCCCCGCCGTTGAGGACGCGCACCCGCACCTCGGAGGCCGCCGACCGGGTGCCCTTGAGCCGGGCCGCCTGCGCGTCCTTCGCCTGCTGCTTCTTCTTCTGCACCTCGGTGAAGGAGACGTCGCTGTTGATGGTGTCGAACACCTGGGGAGCCTGGGCCTGGTTGAGGATGACCGTCTTGTGGACCGGGCCGTCGTCGGGGTTGTCGAGCACGGGCACGGTCAGGAAGGTGATGTTCTTCGTCGGCACCTTCTTCAGCTCCAGCGCGACGTCCTTGAGCGTGCTCGCCTTGCCGATGCCGGTGTCGACGGTCAGCGACTTGGTGGCCGCGTCCGCCAGGTCGTACAGCTTGACCGGGTTGGTGAGGGTGTCGCCGGAGGCCATCTTGCGCATCAGCGAACTGAGGAACTGCTGCTGCACCTTGATCCGGTCCAGGTCGCCGTGGTTGCCGAAGCTGTGCCGGGTGCGGACGAAGGCCAGCGCCTCCTCGCCCTCGATCTTGGACGAACCGGCGGGCAGGTTCAGGTGCGAGTCCTTGTCGTTGACGGCGTGCTTGAGGCACACCTCGACGCCGCCCACCGCCGAGGTCAGGGTCTTCACCGCGTTGAAGTCGGCCATCATGAAGTGGTCCGGGGAGATGCCCGTGATCTCCTTGACCGTGCGCATCGCGCAGCCCGGGTCGCGTCCGTCCTGGCCCAGGCTCTCGTTGAACCGGACCTTGTGCGAGCCCGGGACGACCTTGGTGCTGCCGTCGGGCTGCTTGGTCGGGCAGTCGGGGACGTCGACGATCAGGTCCCGGGGGATGCTCAGCGCGGTGGCGTTCGTCCGGTCCTTGGCGACGTGCAGCAGGATGTTGGTGTCCGCGTGGCCCACGCTGCCCTTGTCGCCGTAGCCCTCGTTGCCCTTACCGGTCCGCTTGTCGGTGCCGATGATGAGGATGTTGAAGGCCTCGTCCTTGCTGAAGCTGTCCTTGGCCGCGCTGCCCACGTCGGTGGTGGTGACGTTGCCTTCGAGGTGCTTGAGGATCAGATAGCCCGCCGTACCGGCGCCGACCAGGACGAACGCCATGGTGCCGCCGGTCCACATCAGGACCTTCTTGGTCCGCGACCGCTTCTTCTTCTCCGGGCGGCGGCTGCGCCGGCCGGGCGGCGGCTCCTCCTCGTCGGGCGCGCCGCGGCGGCGGCGCGGGCCGGGCACGGTGGGCGCCGGGGCCGTCTCGTGCGCCTGCTCCGCGTCGGACGGAGTGCCGCGCCGCCGGGAGGCGCCGCCCCCGGGCCCGGGGGCGGCGCCCCGGCGCTGCCCCGGCACCGCCGACTGCGGAGGGGAAGGGTCCAGTCGCAGTTCGTATTCACCGGTGGCCGGATTGAGCACCCACTGGTCTGCGGGATCAATGTTGTCCGCCCGCCCACGGCCTTGCGCGTCCACGGTTGTCCGAACCCTCCGTCGGGGCCACGCGGCGCCTTCCCCCTGAGGCGCTCAGGTCTGGTTCACACAGTGCGCGACCCCAGGATGACCTCGTGGCCGGTAGCACCGGATCGCTCACACTATCCGGCCTGTTGAGCATTGAGCGACGCCGGTGACGAATTCCACGCCCCTACAACTGGGCAATCCGCCCATTCTCCCCGGACAAAAGTTCGCCCTTGGCGGCGGCTTTACCCGCAGGGGGCCTGTGCGGCGGTATTGCCGGTGAAGGTGGGCGTCGGCGAAGGTGGGGCCGCGAGGACCCGGCTGGTCCCGGCGTCCGCCGGGACGCCCGGATAAACGTACTGAACGTAGTCGTCCGGCTGCGCAGGCGATTCCTCGCCGGGCGTGGAATCGGGTCCCCGCACGGAATCCAGCGGCCCGGAATTGCCGTTGTTTGCGCCGGAATCCCGTGAATCCTCCGGGGCCACCTCCAGCGGCCGGTCGGTACGCAGCCGGGCGAACAGCCTTTCGGCCTCCGGCTGCACGAGCTGATCGCGGTCGGCGTCGTAGGCGTACGACTTCCGCGGAACCGTCAGGAACCGCACGCGTTCCGTGGGGATGCCGCGCAGTCCGCGCACGAGTTGGTGGAGACCGCGCAGATTCGCCGGCGCCGGGTCGGTGGTCAGTGAGGAGGTGGCCGCGTCGAGGACGGGGTACAGCTTCACCGGGTTCAGCAGGACCCCGTCGCCGCGCACCTTGCCGATGGGGGCGCCGAGGAACCGCTGCTGCCGTGCCATCCGGTCGGTGTCGCTGCCGTCGCCGAGCGTCTTGCGGGCCCGGACGTAGCCGAGGGCCTGCTCGCCGTCGAGCGTCACCCGGCCCGCGGGCAGCCGCAGCCCGGCGTCCTCGTCGATGACGGGTTCCTTCAGGCACACCCGCACGCCGTCGGCCGCGTCGACCAGGTCCTTGAACCCGCCGAAGTCGACGACCATGTGGTGGTCGACCCGGATGCCGGTCAGCTTCTCCGCGGTCCGGATCGTGCAGGCCGAACCGCCGACGAGGACGGCCGCGGCGAACACGGCGGCCCGGAGTCTGCGCAGGCGCCGCGCCGCCGCCCGGCGCCGGTGGCCGACGCGCCCTGTCCGGGCCCCACGGCCCCCGGGACCCGCACCCCTGCCCCGGGACCCCTGCCCCGGGTCCCTCGTCCCGACCCTCCGCCCTGCGGCCCACGACCGCGACCACCCTCTTCCCGGCCTCTTCCCGACCTTCTTCCCGACTGTCTTCCCGACGTCCCGTCCGTACGACGATGGCCCCTCGGGGGAGGGGAGGCGGGGTGGTGCTGGGCCGAACGGGGGAAAACGCCGGGACGAGGGGGAGCGGGACCGGGGTGGCGGTCACCTCGCCGTGGCAGTGACCCGTTCCGTCTCGATGCGCTGGGCCAGGGCGGTCTCGTCCAGGCGGTCCAGATGGCGGCACAGGACGACGGAGCCGCCGGAGGCGAGCGGTGCGTACAGCCCCGCGCTCAGTCCCTCCCAGGTGTCGTACGCCAGCCCGGACAGCAGCCGGGAACCGGGTCCCGTCAGGCCCAGCCGGGACGCGTCGGCGCGGGCCCGCTCCACGACGTCGGCCGCGGTGTGCTCCGCACCGGCCACGATCAGCGCGGGCTCCTCCGGGTCCACCGGCGCGAACGGCGCGAACCGGTCGCCCTGGCCCGGCACCTCGACGGCGTAGTCGGCGAAGCCCGCGGGCGGCTGCGGGAACCGGCCGCCCAGCGGGCGCAGCGCCAGCGCGATCCGCTCGCCCGAGCAGGCCCGCGCCGCCTCCAGCGTGTCCGGCCCGCTGACCACGACGTCGGCGGCCCCCGGGCCCCCGCCGACGTCCGCGACCGCGCCCACCGACGCGCACGCCAGCAGCCACACCGCCGTCTGCCAGTGCGCCGGCAGCAGCAGCGCGACCCGGTCACCGGGGCCCGCGGCCAGGTCTCCCTGGAGGAGGTTCGCCGTCTTGGCCACCCAATTGGCGAAGGTGGCGACGGACAGTTCGACGCGTTCGCCCGTGGCGTCGTCGTAGAAGGTCACCAGGGGGCGTCCCGGATCCGCGGCGAGCGCGGAACGCAGCAGGTCGGCAGGGGTGCGTTCGGTGGCGTTCACCCGCGTCAGCGTACGCGGCGCGGGCCGCCCGCGGCGAGGGACGGCGGCCCGGATCTCGCCGCTCGGGCATCAGTTCGAGGGAACATCACCCGACGCACCGTCAGTTCGTAGATGGACATATATGTGTGACTATGTCCAAGATCGGGGGCATGCGTCGATACGGATTCCTTGCGTCCTCGATCGGTGTCACCTGTGCGGCCGGACTCGCCCTCGTGCCGGGCGTCCCCGCGGGTGCCGCCGCAGCCGCCGCACCGGCCACGGCGCCGGGAGCGGCCCCGGCCGCGACGGCGCCCGCCGTCCCCGGCAGCACCCAGTCCCTGCCCCTGGCCGTGCGCGCCGCAGGCCACGCCCGCGGCCGGTCCGTCACCGCCGCCCGCCTCGAACAGGGCCTGTACCGCACGGACGTACGGCACTTCTCCCTGGTCGGCGTCGTCTGGGACGACCCGGACACCGAACTGCACGGCACCGTCCAGGTCCGCACCCGCTCCGCGGCCACCGGCACCTGGTCCGACTGGCAGGACGTCGACACCCACAACGCCGACCACGGCGCCGACCCGGGCGCCGCCGAGCGCGCCGCTGGCCACATCCGCGGCGCCACCGCACCGCTGTGGGTGGGCGACTCCGACGGCGTCGACCTGCGGGTCCGCGCCGACACCGGGGACCGGACGGACGGCGACGGCGCCCGGCAGCCGGCCCCGCTGCCCTCCGGGCTGCGCCTGGAACTCGTCGACCCCGGCGACACACCCCCGGCGGGCCCCCAGGCCGACCAGGCGCGCACCGGCGAACTGACCGAGGCCGCGACCGCCGCCTCCGCCGCCAACTCCGGCCTCGTCCCGCTCGGCGCCACCGAGATCCCCGCCCTGGACCAGGCGGCCACCGCACGCGAACTGCTCGACCTGCGCGGCGACGAACTCACGGCCGCCCAGCGCGCCAAGCCGTACATCGGAGCGCGCCCGCGCATCGTCACCCGGCACGGCTGGGGCGCCGACGAGTCACTGCGCTCGCGCGGGTTCGGCTACACGAAGAAGGTGAAGGCCGCGTTCGTCCACCACACCGCGACCGGCAACAACTACCGCTGCTCGCAGGCCCCCTCGGTGATCCGCAGCATCTACCGCTACCACGTCAGGAGCATGGGCTGGCGCGACATCGGCTACAACTTCCTCGTCGACAAGTGCGGCACCGTCTACGAGGGCCGCGCCGGGGGCGTGGCCAAGCCCGTCCTCGGCGCGCACACCATGGGCTTCAACAGCGACAGCGTGGGCATCGCCGTCATCGGCACCTACAGCAAGACCAAGCCGTCCTCCGCCGCCCTCAAGGCCGTCGCCCGGCTGACCGCGTGGAAGCTCGGCCTCTACGGGATGGACCCGCGCGGCAAGACCTATCTGAAGTCCGGCGGTGGAAACCGCTACAAGAAGGGGAAGAACGTCCATCTGAACGTGATCTCCGGTCACCGGGACGGCTTCGCCACCGACTGCCCCGGACGCAAGCTCTACGCCAAGCTCGGCACGATCCGCTCGACCGCGGCGCGCTACCAGGGCCGCTGAGAGCGGTCTGCCTACACTGTCCGGCCGAAGGACGAAGCGGCCGGTCCCGGCAGGAAGCGGAGACGACAGGTGAAAGAAGCGATCCTCCTGGTCGGCGGCAAGGGGACCCGGCTGCGCCCGCTCACGGTGCACACCCCCAAACCCATGGTGCGGGCGGCCGGCGTGCCCTTCCTCACCCACCAGCTGGCGCGGGCCGCTGCTGCGGGCGTCGAGCACATCGTGCTCGCCACCTCCTATCTGGCCGAGGTCTTCGAACCGTACTTCGGCGACGGCTCCGCCCTCGGCCTCCATCTGGAGTACGTCACCGAGGAGGAGCCCCTGGGCACCGGCGGCGCCCTGCGCAACGTCGCCGCGCGCCTGCGCTCCGGGCCGGACGAACCGGTGCTCGTCCTCAACGGCGACATCCTGACCGGCCTGGACATCCGTTCTCTGGCGCGCACCCACGAGGAGAGCGGCGCGGACGTCTCCCTGCACCTGACGAAGGTGACCGACCCGCGCGCCTACGGCCTGGTCCCGACCGACGCCTCCGGCAGGGTCCTCGCCTTCCTGGAGAAACCGCAGACCCCCGAGGAGATCGTCACCGACCAGATCAACGCGGGGGCCTACGTCTTCCGCCGCTCGGTCATCGACGGGATCCCGCAGGGCCGCCCGGTGTCGGTGGAGCGCGAGACCTTCCCCGGTCTGCTCGCGGCCGGCGCACACCTCCAGGGCATGGTGGACTCCACCTACTGGCTGGACCTCGGCACCCCGGCCGCCTTCGTCCGCGGCTCGGCCGACCTGGTCCTCGGCCGCGCCCCCTCCCCGGCGGTGCCCGGCCGCTGCGGCGACCGCCTCGTCCTGCCCACCGCCGTCGTCGCCCCCGACGCCAAACTGACCGGCGGCACCGTGGTCGGCGAGGGCGCCCGCGTCGCCGAGGGCGCGCGGGTGTCCGGCAGTACGATCCTGCCCGGCGCCGTCATCGAGCCCGGCGCCGTCATCACCGACTCCCTCATCGGCACCCGCGCCCGCATCGGCCGCCGCTCCGTCCTCACCGGCACGGTGATCGGCGACGGCGCGGTGGTCGGCGCCGACAACGAGCTGTGCGACGGCATGCGGATCTGGTGCGACGCGCGCATCCCGGCGGGCGCGGTGCGCTTCTCCTCGGACCAGTAGGCGGCCGGCCGGTCCGCCGTCTGCCGCGGCGTCGTCGCGGCGGGGCGACGGGACGGCGGTGGTCGGACGGAGGTTCTGCCGTGGTCAGGCTGTCGCGGGTCCCGGCCCGGTTCGGCGGGCCGGTCCGGCGGGCCTACGCGCGGCTCACAGCCGTCCCATGTCGCGCAACGGCATCCGCGGTGCCCGGCGCGGCGGGATCCGGCCGCTGAGCAGGATCAGCCGCGCCGCCCGGTGCCGCTGACCGGCGTACGGCTCCAGCAGCCGCAGCATCTCGGCGTCGTCGGCGTCCCGGTTCCCGGCCAGCGCGAACCCCACGATGCCGGGCAGGTGCAGGTCCCCGACCGTCACCTCGTCCGCCGCGCCGTGGCTGCGCTGCACGGTCTCCGCCGAGGTCCACGGCCCGATCCCGGGCACCACCTCCAGCCGCTGCCGGGCCGCCGCCGGAGGCATCGCCGTCGCCTCCTCCAGCCGCGCGGCCACCCGCACCGCGCGCAGCACCGTCGACGCCCGCTTGTCGTCGACCCCGGCCCGGTGCCAGTCCCACGACGGGATCAGCGCCCAGGCGCGCGGCGCCGGCATCACATGCATCGGCACGGGGACGGGGCCGGGCGCCGGTTCCCCGTACGCGCACACCAGCGTCCGCCAGGCCGCGTACGCCTCCAGCGTGGTGACCTTCTGCTCCAGGACCGAGGGGATCAGCGACTCCAGCACCAGTCCGGTGCGGGTCAGCCGCAGCCCGGGGCGCCGGTGCCGGGCCAGGGCGAGCAGCCGGTGCCGCGGTGCGAACGCCGCCGGTTCGTCGGCCGCGCCCAGCAGCTCGGGCAGCTGGTCGAGCAGCCACTCGGCGCCCGGTCCCCACGCCTGCCCGCACACCTGTCCGCCACGGACGAAGACCCGCAGCGTGCCCGGCCCGAGCGGGGTGCGGCTGGCCCGCCACACGGAGCCGTCCGGCATCGCCCGGAACGTCGGATCGCCCGGCCCGCGCCGCAGCGGCCCCAGGACCAGGCCCAGGTCCAGCGGCTCGTCCGGCACCCAGGCGCGCTCCCGCTCGGGTCCGCCCGGCGGCACCTCGGGCGCGCCCGCGGCTGCGGGTACGGCGGCCCGGCCCCCGGACACGGTCGAGTGCGGGGGCCGGGGGCGCGGGGCGAAACGTCCTGCCACGATCAGTTCCCGGGGTCGAAGGCGGTCGCTATGAGCCTAGGGCAGGTCCCTGCGCGGTCACCCGTCCCGGCGAGGCCGCCTCAGCGCACCTCGACGAACGTCTGCGGGTCCCGCTCGTCCCGGGGTCTGGGCGGGCCGTCCGGGTGTCCGACCGCCACCGCGCCCATCGGGTCCCAGTCGGCGGGCAGTTCCAGCACCTCGCGCACCACGTCCCGGCAGAACATCGTCGAGGACACCCAGGCCGAGCCGAGCCGCTCCCCGGCCAGCGCGACCAGGAAGTTCTGCACGCCCGCTCCGGCGGCGACCACGAACATCTCCCGCTCGGCACCGTCGCGCCGCGGATCGCCGTAGGTGTGCGAGCCGTCCATGACCAGGCACGGCACCACCAGGTACGGGGCGTGGCGCAGGACGTCCCCGCGGCGCACCCGCCTGGCGATCGACTCCTCGCTCTTGCCGTCCCGCCGCAGGTCGGCGATCCAGGCGTCGCGCATCGCGTCCAGCAGCCGGGTCCGCGCCCCGGGCGACTCCAGCAGCACGAACCGCCACGGTGTGGTGTGGTGCGGCGCCGGAGCCGTCACCGCCGCCGCGACCGCGCGCCGCACCGCACCGGGGTCCACGGGCTCGTCGGTGAAGGACCGCACCGTACGCCGCTGGGTCACCGCCTCCCGTACGGCCTCGGAGGTGCCCAGCCGGAACATGTCGTCGCGTGCCTCGCGCACCAGCGCCCGCGCGCCCGGCCCGTCGTCGTCCGTGACCGTGTGCCCCAGGCCGCGCACCACGGCGACGGGCAGCCCGGCGGCCTTGCCCTTGACCAGGTCGCCCGCCGCGGCCAGTTCGTCGGCGGTGGCGACGACGGTGGCGCCGAGCGGGTTGCCGTGGGCGTCGGTGCCGCCGCGCAGGTCGTCCAGGACGCGCAGTCCGGCGGCGCCGATGGCGACGTCGGTGAGCCCGGCCCGCCAGGGGCGGCCGAAGGTGTCGGTGACGAGGACCGCGACGTCGACGCCGAGCACCGCGCGCAGGCCCTCGCGGATCGCGCGCGCCGAGGCGTCCGGGTCCCCGGGCAGCAGCAGCACCGTGCCCGCGGGCGTGTTGGAGGCGTCCACCCCGGCCGCGGCCATGACCAGGCCCTGCCGGTTCTCCACGATGCGCAGCGGTCCGCGCCGGGCCACGACCCGCACGGTTTCGGCGTCGATCGCGGCCTCCCGGTCGGCGGCCTCGACCACCCGGCCCTCCGCCTTGGAGACGATCTTCGAGGTGACCAGGAGCACGTCACCGTCGGCGAGGCCCGGCTCGGCGGCGGCGATCAGCTTGGCCAGGTCGTCGCCCGGGGCCACCTCGGGGATGCCGGGCACGGCCCACACCCGGAACGCGGGCGCCGTGCCGGGACCGGAGGGGGCGGCGGGACCGGCGGACCCGGCGGTGCCGCCGCTGCCCCCCGTGTCGGCCGTGCCGTCGGCGGGTGTGCCGCTCATGCCGTGCGCACCTCCTCGGCCAGTGCCAGCGCCTCCCGTGCCATCTGCGCGGTGGCGTCGAGGTCGCTCATCATCAGCGGCACCGCGCGGCAGCGGATCCCGGCCGTCTCGACCCGCTCCACCGCGCCCGCGTCGACGGTGTCGACCAGCCAGCCGTCCAGCAGCCCCGAGCCGTAGTGCTCGGCGACGGCCGCGGCGGTGGACTCCACGCCGACCGCGGCGAGGACCTTGTCCGCCATCCCGCGCACGGGCGCGTCGCCGACGATGGGGGACAGGCCCACCACCGGCACCCCGGCGTCGGCGATGGCCTCGCGGATGCCGGGCACGGCGAGGATGGTGCCGACCGAGACGACCGGGTTGGACGGCGGGAAGAGGATCACGTCCGCCGCGGCGATGGCCTCCAGGACGCCCGGCGCGGGCTTCGCCTGCTCCGCGCCGACCGGCACGACCGCCTGCGCCGGGACCGACGCGCGCAGCCGCACCCAGTACTCCTGGAAGTGGACCGCCTTGCGCTCGCCGTCGACCTCCACGGCCACATGCGTCTCGACCCGGTCGTCGGACATCGGGATCAGCCGCACCCCGGGCTTCCACCGGTCGCACAGCGCCTCGGTGACCGCGCTGAGCGGATAGCCCGCGCCCAGCATCTGGGAGCGCACGATGTGCGTGGCGAAGTCCCGGTCGCCGAGCCCGAACCAGTCCGGTCCCACGCCGTAGGCCGCGAGCTCCTCCTTGAGGTGGAAGGTCTCCTCCGCCCGGCCCCAGCCCTGCTCCTCGTTGATGCCGCCGCCGAGCGTGTACATCACCGTGTCCAGATCGGGGCAGACCTTCAGCCCGAAGAGGTGGATGTCGTCGCCGGTGTTGCCGATGACGGTGATGTCCGCGTCCGGCACGGCCCGCTTCAGACCGCGCAGGAACCGGGCACCGCCGATGCCGCCTGCCAGAACCACAATGCGCATGGGCCAAGTCTGGCAGGCGGGTACGACAACGGGGCACGCGGTCGCCGGAGTCGGCCCCGGACGGGTCACGCGTTGACGGCGTCCGCCGCTTCCCGGCCGCCGCTCGCGGCGGCGCACCGGGCGGCGGTCCGCGCGGCGGGGGAGTCGTGCATCGGCATCTCGGTCAGGCCCGGGAAGTAGACGTGCAGGCTGACGGCCGGACGCAGCGCGTCGTTGGTGACCTCGTGCACGTATCCCGGTGCGAACACGCGCTGTTCACCCGCCGCGAGCGCGCGCGTGCCCCGCCGGGTGCGCTCGGTCAGGGTGCCCTCCAGGACGGTCAGCACCCCGGAGGAGCGGCCGTGGTCGTGCGGTCCGCTGCCCTGTCCGGGCACCCAGGACAGCAGCCACACCTCGTAGCCGGGGCCGGTGCGCAGCCGGTGGTACCAGCGCGTCGTCGCGTCGTACCGGACGAGGTGCTCCCACTGGGCGCGGTCGGCGGCGACGGCCCTGGCCAGGCCGGCGAACTCGGCCACCGTGACCGGGTGCTCGCGCGGAGCCTGGAGGAGGTGCGGGACCTCCAGGAGGTCGCCGGCGATCTGGAGGTCGCTGTCGCTGTTCATGAGGTGCGGTGGTTCCTCGGGAGACTCGGAGATCTGCGGGATGCGGGGATCCGCGGCGATCGGCGTGGTTCTCAGGCGTGGTGCTGAAGGGGGCGCACCGGGTTCTGCGGGCGGGACCCGGGCGGCGGCCGGAGCGGGCGCGTGGACGCGCGGGGCTCAACAGCCGCAGCAGCGACAGCTACAGCGGGCGCGGGCAGCACCGTGGGACCCGGCGGTGCGGGTCGAGGTGAGTGCCGAGTGCGCGAGCATGCCCACAAGCACATCGGTTCACACCAGCGCTGTCAACTCACTGCCCGGAATGTGGGACATGTTTCACCTCATCCGGTTCATCTCGCAGGTGAAAGGTTTGCTCAGCGGGAGACCGGGACACATGGCGCACAAGCCGGGCGCGCAAGCGCCGTTGCGATCCTGTGATCCGACTGTGATCCGGTTCGCTTCGGCGCGCGGGCCGGAACGGGATCGAACGCCAGGTCGTCCTTCCTGGTGCGGGCACCGACGGGGGTCCGCGCAGGGCGGGCGGCCTTCGGTGCCCCTGCTGGGTGTCAAGGTTTATGCCGATTTGAACACTTTCCGCATGGCCTTGGTTCCGCAGAGTGAATAAGGGGCCCAATAGCAGATCTCGGCTTGACTCGCCCGGAGCAGCACACTTGTAATTTCACTCGTGTCGTTCAGCCGGTATCGGTAACGGCTACATCACGGGGACGCGAAAGACAGACGAGGGGCGCACATGACCGAGCTGGTGCAGCAACTGCTGGTCGACGACGCGGACGAGGAACTCGGCTGGCAGGAGCGCGCGCTGTGCGCCCAGACCGACCCCGAGTCCTTCTTCCCCGAGAAGGGCGGCTCCACCCGCGAGGCCAAGAAGGTCTGCCTCGCCTGCGAGGTCCGCTCCGAATGCCTCGAGTACGCCCTCGCCAACGACGAACGCTTCGGCATCTGGGGCGGTCTGTCCGAGCGTGAACGCCGTCGTCTGAAGAAGGCCGCCGTCTGAACCCGGCTCCGGCCGCCGCCCGGCAGGGCTCCGGCCCCTGTCCGACGGCGCCGCCCGGCCGGACGGACACCGCGCAGATCCCCGCAGAATCCTCACGAACGGCCCGTCGCAGGTGGGTTATCCACAGGCGGCGGGCCGCCGTCTTGCCCAGCCAGTAGTGTGGTCGCTCGTCCGAGACGCCCGCCGCCCTCAGCAGGCACGGGCGTCCACCGCAGTCCATCGAACCGGGGCCGTGTATCTCGATGTCCGTGCACAGCCGTACGGCAGCCCACCACGACGGCGCAGCGCCGTCGGACCCCCCGCGCGCCACGCGATACGCCCCGGCGCAGTCCGACCCCGACCGCCCGCCCGAGTACCCGCGGCACATCGTGACCGCCGTGCTCGTCTCCCACGACGGCGCCCGCTGGCTGCCCGACGCGCTCGCCGGACTGCTCGGCCAGGAACGCCCCGTCCAGTACGCGGTCGCGGCCGACACCGGCAGCGCCGACGCGTCCGCCCAGGTCCTCGGCGAGGCCCTCGGCGACGACCGGGTGCTCCACCTCGCCCGCCGCACCGGCTTCGGCCAGGCCGTCGAGGAGGCCGTCCGCACCGCCCCCCGCCTCACCCCGGACGAACTGCCCTACCTCAAGCGCCCCAGCGGCTGGGACCCCGTCACGCGCACCTGGCGCGACGACGCCTACGACCTGCCCGACCTCCCGCACGGCGAACCTGTGCAGTGGCTGTGGCTCCTGCACGACGACTGCGCCCCCGAACCGGACGCCCTCGCCCACCTGTTGCGCGTCGTCGACAACGAGTACGAACTCGGCCGCGAGGACGTCGCCGTCGTCGGCCCCAAGCTGCGCGGCTGGTACGACCGCCGCCAACTCCTCGAAGTCGGCGTCAGCATCGCCAACTCCGGCCGCCGCTGGACCGGTCTGGACCGCCGTGAACAGGACCAGGGCCAGCACGACCACGTGCAGCCCGTCCTGTCGGTGTCCACCGCGGGCATGCTGGTCCGGCGTGACATCTTCGAACAGCTCGGCGGATTCGACCGCCGGCTGCCCCTGATGCGCGACGACGTCGACCTGTGCTGGCGCGCCCATACGGCCGGACACCGCGTCCTCGTCGCCCCCGACGCCGTCGTACGCCACGCCGAGGCGGCCTCCCGCGAGCGCCGCACCGTCGACTGCGTGGGCCGCACCGCGGCCTCCCCGCACAAGGTCGACAAGGCGGGCGCCGTCTACACCCTGCTCGTCAACACCCGTACCGCCGCGCTGCCCTGGGTCCTGGTGCGGATCGTCGTCGGCACCCTGCTGCGCACCCTCGCCTACCTCGTCGGCAAGGTCCCCGGACAGGCCCTCGACGAGATCCGCGGTCTGGCCGGCACCCTGCTGCGCCCCGAGCGGATCATCGCGGGCCGACGCGCGCGCGGCGCACCGCAGATCGACAAGGGGGAGCTGCGCCCCCTGTTCCCGCCGCCCGGCGCCACCGTCCGCGCCACCGTCGAACAGGTCGCGGGCAACCTCGTCGGCGGCTCCGACCCCGAGGTCTCCTCCGCGGGCCGGCACGGCGGCGCGATCGAGTCGGGACCCGGCGGCGAGGACGCCGACTTCCTGGAGATCGAGCAGTTCGCCCGGCTCAAGCGCATCGCCCGCAAACCCGGCCCGGTGCTCTTCCTGGTCCTGCTGCTCGTCTCCCTGATCGCCTGCCGCGGCCTGCTCGGCGGCGGCGCGCTCGCGGGCGGCGCCCTGCTGCCCGCCCCGCCCGGCTCCGGCGACCTGTGGGCGCGCTATCTCGACTCCTGGCACCCGGTCGGCGCCGGCGGCACCTCCTCCGCGCCGCCCTACCTGGCGATCGTGGCGCTGCTCGCGTCCCTGCTGCTCGGCTCCACGGGACTCGCCGTCACCGTGCTGCTGGTCGGCGCCGTGCCGCTGGCCGGATTCACCGCGTACTTCGCCTCCCGCCCCCTGATCCCGTCCCGGCTGCTGCGCGCCTGGGCGGCCGTCGTCTACGCCGTGCTGCCCGCCACCACCGGCGCCCTGGCAGGCGGCCGCGTCGGCACCGCGGTGCTCGCCGTCCTGCTGCCGCTCATCGCCCGCGCGGGCGTCGCCGCCACCGGGCTCACCGCCCCGGCGGGCACGCGCGGCAGCTGGCGCGCCACCTGGGCGTACGCCCTCCTGCTGACGATCACCACCGCCTTCACCCCCATCGTCTGGCCCCTCGCGCTGGTCCTCGGCCTGGTGCCGCTGGCCGTGCGCCGCGGCGACCTCGTGGCGCGCCTGCTGCGCTTCCTGGCCCAGATCCTCACCCCGCTGCTGCTGCTCGCCCCCTGGTCGCTGACGCTGCTGCCGTCCGGCTTCTTCCAGGAGGCCGGCCTGGAGTACGGCTCCTCGGCCGCCTCCGCCCTGGACCTGCTGGGCGCCGCCCCCGGCGGACCCGGCACGGTGCACGGACTGATGCTCATCGGCATCGTCCTGGCCGCGCTGGCCGCCCTGCTGCGCACGCAGCGCCAGGCCGCCGTCTGGGCCGCCTGGACGGTCGCCCTGGTGTCGCTCGTCTTCGCCGTCCTGTCCAACGACTCCACCTGGGCCGGACCCGCGACCCTCGTCTACGGCCTCGCCCTCCTGGCCGCCGCCCTGCTCGGCGCCGACGGGGCACGCGCGCGCGTGGCCGAGCAGAGCTTCGGCTGGCGCCAGCCGGTCGCCGCGCTGATCGCCTTCGCCGCCGCGGCCGGTCCGCTGCTCGTCGTCGCCGGGTGGATGATCCGCGGCGCCGACGGCCCGCTGGAGCGGCGCGACCCGGTGCAGGTGCCCGCGTTCGTCGCCGAGGAGAGCAGCACCCGCGACCAGGCCCGGACCCTGGTCCTCGACAGCGACTCCCCGGCGCACGTCGGCTACATGCTGGTGCGCGGCTCCGGCGTCCGCATGGGCGACGCCGAACTGGCCGCGGCAGGCAGCGGCAACAGCAGGCTCGACAAGGTCGTCGCCAACCTGGTCGCGGGCTCCGGCGCCGACCAGGCCGGACAGCTCGGCGGCTTCGCCGTGCGCTACGTCCTCGTGCACAAGGGCGCCCCCCGCGAGATCACCCGGGTCCTGGACGCCACGCCCGGTCTGTCCCGGCTCAGCCAGCAGGACGGCAGCGCCCTGTGGCGGGTGAACCAGGAGGTCTCGCGCGCCGCCATCGTGCCCGCCGCGGCCCCGGGCGGCGGCACCGGTTCGGGCACGGCCGCGGCCCAGCCCGTCGCCGCCGGTCCCGTGGAGATCCACACCACCGTCCCGGCCGGTGCCGAGGGCCGGGTGCTGCGCCTGGCCGACTCCGCCGCCGCGGGCTGGAGCGCCACCCTGGACGGCAAGCCGCTCACCCGCACCACCGTCGACGGCTGGGCCCAGGGCTTCGAACTCCCCGCCTCGGGCGGAAAGCTCGACGTCACCTTCGACGCCCCGTTCACCCGCACCGCCTGGCTGTGGGCGCAGGGCCTGCTCGCCGTCGTGCTGGTGGTGCTCGCCCTGCCCGGCCGCCGCCGCGACGTCGACGACGACCTGCCCGAGGAGGAGCAGCCCGTCCCCGCGCAGCCCGTCACCGGCGAGGGCCGCAGGGCCCGCCGGCTGCGTGCCCAGGCGGAGGCCGAGGAGAGCGCCCAGGAGACCGGGCAGGACCCGGCCGCCGAGCCCGCGCACGAGGAGGGCGCCCCGGCCGCCGTACCGCAGCAGCAGTCCTACGGCGAGTGGGACACCACCGCCTACGCCGGTGCCCCGGCGGCCACCGACTACGGCGCCTACGGCGACCAGCAGTACCAGGCCGCGGCCCCGCCCCAGCAGTACACGGCGGGCGGGTACGACCAGACGTATCAAGGCGGCCAGGCCGACCCGTACCAGAGCGGCCAGTACGACCCGTACGCCTACGGCGGCCGGCCGGCCCCCGGCGGCTACGACCAGACGTACCACCAGCCCTACGAGGAGCAGCCGTACGACCCGGCACAGCAGCACCAGCACCACCCGCACGGCAACGGCAGTGAGCGCCCCGACGGGAGCCAGCAGTGAACCGCACGACCCTGTCCCTGATCGCCGGTGCGGCCGCGCTCGCCGCCGTCACCGGGTTCGCCGCGCTGGAAGGGCCCGCCGAGGCGGGCACCGCTCCCGCGCGGGCCGCCGCCCAACTGCCGGTGGAGCGCACCACGTTGGTCTGCCCGGCACCGAGCGACTCGGACATAGCCGACACCTCCTACACGTCCTTCACCCCCGTGACGAACGGCACCGGAGCCGACGGCAAGGCCGAACTCAGCTCCGCCACCCAGCAGTCGGACGGCGGCGCCGACAACTCGGCGGGCAAGGACAAAGACAAGGGCAAGGGCAAAAGCAAGAAGAAGGCCGACAAGCCCGCCCTCCAGCCCAAGGAGCCGGGCAAGCCGGTCACCGGGGACACCTCCGGCGGTGACGCGCCCGCGCTGATCGGCACCGCCGAGGGCAAGTTCGCGCCCGGCTGGACCATGCAGCAGACCACCGAGGTCGCGGCGGGCGCCGGGCGCGGGCTGCTGGGCATGGACTGCACCGCCCCGGACACCGAGTTCTGGTTCCCCGGCGCGAGCACCGCCGCAGGACGCTCGGACTATGTCCACCTGACCAACCCCGACGACTCCGCCGCCGTCGTCGACATCCAGCTGTACGGCAAGGACGGCGCGGTGAAGTCGGAGGTGGGGGAGGGCATCACCGTCGGCCCGCGCTCCAGCGAGCCGGTCCTGCTGTCCACGCTCGGCGACACCCGGCAGGAGGACGTCACGGTCCATGTGACCGTGCGCAGCGGCCGGGTCGGCGCGGCGGTGCAGGCCCTCGACGAGAAGATCGGCGGGGACTGGCTGGCCGCCGCCGCGGACCCGGCGTCCTCCCTGGTGCTGCCCGGCATCCCCAAGGACGCCACTTCCGTGCGGCTGATCGCCTTCACCGCGGCCGACGCCGACACCGACCTGAAGGTCCAACTGGCCTCGCCGACCGGTCTGATCACTCCCGCGGGACACGAGACCGTGCACCTGAAGGGCGGTATGACGACCGGCGTCGACCTGGGCGACCTCACCCGCGGCGAGGCGGGCTCGCTGGTGCTCAGCCAGGGGCAGGCGGCCGTTCCGGTCGTCGCCGCGGTGCGCGTGACCCGGGGCAAGGGCGGCAAGCAGGAGACGGCGTTCATCCCGGCGTCCGGACCGATCGGGACCCGGGCCACCTCGGCCGACAACAGCGCGAAGGGCTCGACGCTGTCGCTGACCGCGCCCACCGCCACCGCCCAGGTCAGAGTCACCGCGTCGGCGGGCAGCGAGGGCGGTACGGCCCAGTCGAAGACGTACACGATCAAGGCGGGCACCACCCAGGACATCGACCCGCCCCGGCCGTCCGGTCTGAAGGGGAGCTACGCGCTGACGGTGGAGCGGCTGTCCGGCGGCCCGGTGTACGGGGCCCGCACCCTCATGGCGACGGAGGAGGGCGTCCCCGGCTTCACCGTCCAGACCCTGCCGGACGACCGGGGCACGGTGTCGGTGCCGCAGGCCGACGAGGACGTGTCGGTGCTCCAGAAATGACGGCACCGCGTTCCAGGACTGGCGGCACCGCACGGCTGGCGGTGCCCCACGACCGGCGATGCTCCACGGCCGGCGGCACCGCACGGCTGACAGCGCTTCGCGACCGGCCGCGCACGCACGGCTGACATCCAGCGCGGCGCGGCCGGTGCCGTGCAGCCGATGCCGTGCGGTCAGTCCTCGCCGTAGCGAGGGTCGACCGTCTCCGGTGTCAGGCCCAGCAGTTCGGCCACCTGCTCGACCACGATCTCGTGCACCAGGGCGGCCCGTTCGTCGCGGCCCTTGCTGCGGATCTCCACCGGACGCCGGTAGACCACCACCCGCGCCGTCTTCCCGGCCTCCGCCGGGAAGGCGTCCCCGAGCGGCACCGGTTCGTCGCTCCAGGACTGTCCGGGCCCGGCCGGACGCGGCACGTCCAGCACGAGGAAGTCGATGTCGGCCAGTTGCGGCCACCGCCGCTCCAGGCGCTCCACGGAGTCCTGCACCAGGTCCGCGAACACCTCGGCGCGGCTCGCGGCGAGCGGCACCTGGGGCGGTGCGATCGGGCCGCGCATGCCCCGGCCGTGGCGATCACGTCGGCGGGGCCCGGGGCCTGCGGCGCGGGGCGGTACACGGTTGTCCATCACTGGTGAAGGGTAGTCCTCGCGACCCCCGCCCGCCTCGTTGCGGACACCGTCCCGGCGCCGTGCCGTCCGGCCGCGCCCACCGCCGCGGGTCCCGGTCGTCCGCCCGCGCGATCCGTACGGCAACCGGTCATCCGGCACCGGATCCGGCCAAGCTCGGACTCGATTGCGTATCTCTCCGAGGCCGCCGATCTCAAGGCAATTGACGGTGTTTGTACCTACTCGTGACCGGAACAAGGGGTGTTCGGGATCCCGTCATATGCCGTCAACGCTGGTCAGTAAGGTGTTGTTGAAGGAGCATGTGGGGTGTTTCACAGCACGACACGGTGGAGTGACCTGGTGGAGAGTCGTCGCGGCCCGCTCAAGAGTGCGGTACCGTCCAACGTCGTGAGCCCTGTACGTCGCTGTTCGCGCACCGCTTGCGGCCGTCCCGCCGTAGCGACGCTGACGTACGTCTACGCCGACTCGACCGCCGTCCTCGGCCCGCTCGCCACCTACGCCGAGCCGCACTGCTACGACCTGTGCGCCGAGCACTCCGAGCGCCTCACCGCCCCGCGCGGCTGGGAGGTCGTCCGGCTCCTCGACGGTTCGGCTCCGGCCCGGCCCAGCGGCGACGACCTGGAGGCGCTCGCCAACGCCGTGCGCGAGGCGGCCCGCCCGCAGGAGCGCGCGGCCGAAGCCGGCGGTGGCGCCCGCGGAGCCGACCCGATGGAGGTCGCGCGCCGCGGCCATCTGCGGGTCCTCCGCTCACCGGACAACTGACAAAACCGTTCACCACAACCCGAGTCGGGGATCCGCGCACCGCCCGCCCGCTCTCCTCCCCTCATGCCGCGCGCCGCGTCCCATGCGGTCGGTGTGTCCGGCGGCACTCGTGCCGCACCCGGTTCATGCGCGGGCCGCACCGCCCGGGACGGGTAGTTTGTGGGGACCGACAGGGACTTCAGAAGGGTTGGCCGTGGCTGCTGATCTGTCGCAGATCGTCAAGGCGTACGACGTGCGCGGGGTGGTCCCGGACCAGTGGGACGAGCCGCTGGCCGAGCTGTTCGGAGCGGCCTTCGCCCGGGTGACCGGGGCGAGCGCCCTGGTGACCGGCCACGACATGCGGCCCTCCTCGCCCGGCCTGGCCCGCGCCTTCGCCCGCGGCGCGGTGCGCTGCGGCGTCGACGTCACCGAGATCGGGCTCTGCTCGACGGACCAGCTGTACTACGCCTCGGGCGCGTTGGACCTGCCGGGCGCGATGTTCACGGCCTCGCACAACCCGGCCCGGTACAACGGCATCAAGATGTGCCGCGCGGGCGCGGCCCCCGTAGGCCAGGACACCGGCCTCGCCGAGATCCGCGAACTCGCCGAGCGCTGGAGCGAGTCGGGCGCCCCGCAGCCGGCCGACCGCCCCGGAGCGGTCACCCAGCGGGACACGCTGGAGGAGTACGCGGCCCACCTGCGCGCCCTCGTCGACGTCAGCTCCATCCGCCCGCTGAAGGTCGTCGTCGACGCGGGCAACGGCATGGGCGGCCACACCGTCCCCACCGTTCTGACCGGCCTGCCCGTCGATCTCGTCCCGATGTACTTCGAACTGGACGGCACCTTCCCCCACCACGAGGCCAACCCGCTCGACCCGGCGAACCTCGTCGACCTCCAGCGGCGGGTCCGCGCCGAGGGCGCCGACCTCGGCCTCGCCTTCGACGGCGACGCCGACCGCTGCTTCGTGGTCGACGAACACGGCGACCCGGTCCCGCCCTCGGCCGTCACCGCGCTGGTCGCCGCCCGCGAACTGGCCCGCAACGGCGGCCGGGGCGCGGTCATCCACAACCTGATCACCTCCCGTTCGGTCCCCGAAGTGGTGAAGGAGAACGGCGGCACCCCCGTCCGCACCCGCGTCGGCCACTCCTTCATCAAGGCCGAGATGGCGCGTACCGGCGCGATCTTCGGCGGCGAGCACTCCGCGCACTACTACTTCAAGGACTTCTGGAACGCCGACACGGGCATGCTGGCCGCCCTGCACGTCCTCGCAGCGCTCGGCGGCCAGGACAAGCCGCTGTCCGCCCTGGTCGCCCGCTACGACCGCTACGCGGGCTCCGGAGAGATCAACTCCACCGTCGCCGACCAGGCCGCCCGCCTCGCCGCGCTCCGGTCCGCCTACGCGGGCCGTGACGACGTCACCCTCGACGAACTCGACGGCCTCACGGTCAGCGCCACCGACTGGTGGTTCAACGTCCGCCCCTCCAACACCGAACCGCTGCTGCGGCTGAACGCGGAGGCGCGCGACGAGGCCACGATGGCCAAGGTCCGCGACGAGGTCCTGGAGATCATCAGGGGCTGACCGGCCACCCCGGCGGACCCCGCCACCGGCGCCCCGACCGGCGGTACGCTGACCAGGCACGTCCGTACAACCCCATACGCACCCCGCGTCCCGAAGGGAACACCCATGCCGCTCGAAGCCGGCCTCCTGGAGATCCTGGCCTGCCCGGCCTGCCACGCCCCCCTCAAGGAGCAGGACACCGAGCTGATCTGCACCGGTGAGGACTGCGGTCTGGCCTACCCGGTCCGCGACGGCATCCCCGTCCTGCTGGTGGACGAGGCCCGCCGCCCGGCCTGACCGCCGCCACGGCACCGGGCAGCCGCGACCGGACACCCCGAGGAGTCCGGCGCCCCGGGGACCGAACCGGTCCCCGGAACCGGCGGACCGAGCACCGGGGCGGACCGAGCACCGGGGCGGACCGAGGGCCGAGGCGGACCCGAGGGCCGACCGGCCCGGGACCGACGGGACCGGCAGGCGTCCACCACCCGGCCGTACGGCCCCCGCACGGGTCCGGCAACCCCGGACGGACGGTCCGCAGGACCGGAGGCCCGGCCCACCCGGACGCAAACCGGGACCCCGGCCCCCCGGACGCAAGCCCGGCCCACCCGGACGGGAACGCGGCCCGGACACGGGACGACGGCGACGCACCGTCCGCCGCCCGGCCGCCCCGCCGCCCAGCCGTCCTCAGGTCGCGCCGCCCCCGCGCCGCCCGCCCCGCCGCCGCGACGATCCGCCGTCCCGACCCCCCGCCGTCCAGACGCCCCGGTGCCCGGCGATCGGCACCGATCGGAGGCTGCCGCACATGATCGACGAAACGCTGCTCGACGCCCCCGAGGCGCTCGCCGACGCCGACCACCGCGGACTGCTCCGCGGCGCGGCCGAGGCCGGAGCCCGCGTCCGCACCGCCGCCCGGCACGCCGCGGAGGCCGGCGTGGGCGACCTCCAACCGGACGGCCGCCCCCGCGCCGTCCTGATCGCCGGACCGGGCGCCGCCGCCACCCACGCCGCCGACCTGCTCGGCACCCTCGCCGGCGCCGGCAGCCCCGTCACCCGGCTGGCCCCCACCGGCGTCGCCAGTGCCTCCGGCGCCCTGCGCTGGGAACTGCCCGGCTGGGCCGGCTCCGTGGACCTCCTGCTGATCGCCACCCCCGACGGCACCGAGCCGAGCCTGTCCACGCTCGCCGAACAGGCGTACCGCCGCGGCTGCACGGTCGTCGCCGTCGCCCCGGCGGGCACCCCGCTCGCCGAGTCCGTGGCAGGCGCCCACGGTCTGTTCATCCCCATGGCGACCGCCCCCTACGACCACGACGAACCCCTCGCCGGATCCGCGCCCGGCGTGCTGTGGGCGCTGCTCACCCCGCTGCTGGCGCTGCTGGACCGCGTCGGCCTGCTCACCGCGCCGCCCGACGCCCTGGAGGCCGCCGCCGACCGGCTCGACCAGATCGCCGAACGCTGCGGGCCCGCCATCGCCACCTACAGCAACCCGGCCAAGACCCTCGCCGCCGAACTGGCCGACGCCCTCCCGGTGATCTGGACCGAGGGCGTCGCGGCCGGTCCCGCCGGCCGCCGGTTCGCCGCCGGGCTCGCCGAGCTGTCCGGCGTCCCCGCCGTCGTCGCCGAACTGCCCGAGGCACTCGCCGAACACAGCGCCCTGCTCGCCGGTC
Organism: Streptomyces sp. PsTaAH-124; assembly: GCF_000373685.1. Taxonomy (NCBI): domain Bacteria; kingdom Bacillati; phylum Actinomycetota; class Actinomycetes; order Kitasatosporales; family Streptomycetaceae; genus Streptomyces; species Streptomyces sp. PsTaAH-124. The sequence goes on from NZ_KB892166.1 coordinate 213,157, forward strand.
CGCTGGCCGCCAGCGCCGACCCGGACGACTTCTTCCGCGACCGCGTCGACGAACGGCCCGCGCTGCACGCGCGCGTGGTGCTGCTGCGTGACCGCCCGCTCGGCGGCCTCACCGCCGCGCCCGCCGCCCGTGACCTGGCCCTCAGCCACGACACGCCGATCAGCGAGCTGGAACCGGAGCCCGGCGGCGAGATCGAGACCCTCGCGGAACTCATCGCCGTCACGGACTTCGCCGCCGTCTACCTGGCGCTCGTCTCCCGGTCCTGAACCGCCACCCGCACACCGGACACCCGCACACCGGACACCCGGCACCCGGCCGGCCCGCCGGGTGCCAGGTGCCGCATCGCAGAGAGAAACACAGAGAAACACATGGACCGCCTCGACAACACCGTCCGCCCCTACGCCTGGGGTTCCACCACCGCCATCCCGCACCTCCTGGGCGTGGAACCGAGCGGCGAACCGCAGGCGGAGATGTGGATGGGCGCCCACCCCGGCGCCCCCTCGCGCACCGGACGCGGCACCCTCGCCGCGGTCATCGACGCCGACCCGGAGCGGGAACTGGGCGCCGAGGCGGTCGCCAGGTTCGGCCCGCGCCTGCCCTTCCTGCTCAAACTCCTCGCCGCCGGAGCCCCCCTCTCCCTCCAGGTCCACCCCGACCTGGACCAGGCCCGGGAGGGTTACGCCGACGAGGAGCGCCGCGGTGTCCCGGCCGACGCCCCGCAGCGCAACTACAAGGACGCCAACCACAAGCCCGAACTGATCTGCGCCCTCACCGAGTTCGACGGCCTGTGCGGTTTCCGCGCGCCCGCCGAGGCCGCCGCGCTGCTCGCCGCCCTCGACGTGGACTCCCTCAAGCCCTACGTCGACCTGCTGCGCGCCCGCCCCGAGGAGGCGGCCCTGCGCGAGGTGCTCACCGCGATCCTCACCGCCGACCCCGCGGAGATGGCCCGCACGGTCGGCGAGGCCGCCACCGCCTGCGCCCGCCTCGGCGGCGATCACGCCCCGTACGCCGGCATCGCCCACCACTACCCGGGCGACCCCGGTGTCCTGGCCGCCATGCTCCTCAACCACGTCCGGCTCCAGCCCGGTGAGGCCCTGTTCCTCGGCGCCGGCATCCCGCACGCCTATCTGAACGGCCTGGGCGTGGAGATCATGGCCAACTCCGACAACGTCCTGCGCTGCGGCCTGACCCCCAAGCACGTCGACGTCCCCGAACTCCTGCGCATCGTCCGCTTCGAGGCGGCCGACCCCGGTGTGCTGCGCCCCGAGGCCGCCCCGGACGGCGAGGAGGTCTACGAGACGCCCATCGACGAGTTCCGCCTCTCCCGCTACGTCCTCCCGGAGGGCGCCCCGGCCCGCGATCTCACCCTGGCCACCCCGCAGATCCTGCTCTGCACGGCCGGTTCGGTACGGGCGGGCGAGGAGGAACTGACGCCGGGGCAGTCGGTGTTCGTCCCGGCGGCCGAGAAGGCCGAGGTGTCCGGCACCGGCACGCTCTTCCGCGCCACGGTCGTCGTCTGACACCCGAGCCCCGACCGGCCACCGGGCCGCCGCGGGCCGTCCCGTCCGCGACGGCCCGTCCGCCGTACCGGTTCGCCGTACCCGCCTGCCGTGGTCCGCGGTACCTGCCCGCCGTACGGATCCGGCGCACCGCCGCCGGACGGGGCTGCAACAATGACCCACCGGCAGCACGAAGGCGAAGGGACAACGCGGACAGATGAGCGCGTCAGGCGGCACCAGGGCGATCGTGGCGGCACTCGGCGCCAACCTCGCGATCGCGGTATCGAAGTTCGTGGCGTTCGCCTTCAGCGGCTCCTCGTCGATGCTCGCCGAGGGCGTGCACTCGGTGGCCGACTCCGGCAACCAGTTCCTGCTGCTGGTCGGCGGCAAGAAGGCCCAGCGCGAGGCGACCGAGCAGCACCCGTTCGGCTACGGCCGCGAGCGCTACGTCTACGCCTTCCTCGTCTCCATCGTGCTGTTCTCCATCGGCGGCATGTTCGCGATCTACGAGGGCTACGAGAAGATCAGCCACCCGCACGAAGTGGAGAACTGGTACTGGCCGGTGGCCGTCCTCGCCTTCGCGATCTGCGCCGAGGGCTACTCCTTCCGCACCGCCATCAAGGAGTCCAACGAGCTGCGCGGCAAGCTCTCCTGGCCGCAGTTCATCCGCCGCGCCAAGGCACCCGAGCTGCCCGTGGTCCTGCTGGAGGACTTCGGCGCCCTGATCGGACTCGTCCTCGCCCTCGGCGGCGTCGGCCTCGCGCTGCTCACCGGCAACGGCGTCTGGGACGGCATCGGCACCGTCTGCATCGGTGTGCTGCTCGTCCTGATCGCCCTCGTGCTGGGCGCCGAGACCAAGTCGCTGCTGCTCGGCGAGGCCGCCGGGACCGACGTGGTCGAGCGGATCAAGGACGCCATGGTCGACGGCGACACCGTCACCGGCATCATCCACATGCGCACCCTCCACCTCGGCCCCGAGGAACTGCTCGTCGCCGCCAAGATCGCCGTCCAGCACGACGACACGGCCACCGAGATCGCCGCCGCCATCGACGCCGCCGAGTCCCGCATCCGCGCCGCCGTCCCCATCGCCCGCGTCATCTACCTCGAACCCGACGTCTACAGCGCGGCCGAGGCCGCCAGGGGCGCCGACCCGGAGGCCACACCGGGCGGACCGAACCCGCACGCCACCGGTCACTGACGCCCCGGACGGCCGGATCCGGCCGGAGGCGGACTGGGGGCCGCCGGGTACCGCGGTGTAGCTTGGGTCAGAGCCAGACGTCGCTGCTGATGGCGGTCGGGCGGCCCCGGAGCGGGCCGACCGAGGGAGAGAGGGCCTCCGACGGACTGCGCTGCGCGCACGCGGGCAGGCATGCCTGTGTCCTGAGGGGCGCCTTCGTGCCCGCCGCCGCGCAGGTCAGCCGTACCCACCTCGACCCGATCCCGAGGAGCAGCCCGTAATGACGACTGTCGACAACCGGCAGGACTTCAAGGTCGCCGACCTGTCCCTGGCCGAGTTCGGCCGCAAGGAGATCACCCTCGCCGAGCACGAGATGCCGGGCCTGATGGCGATCCGCAAGGAGTACGCGGAGCAGCAGCCGCTCGCGGGCGCCCGCGTCACCGGCTCCCTGCACATGACCGTCCAGACCGCCGTCCTCATCGAGACCCTGGTCGCCCTCGGCGCCCGCGTCCGCTGGGCGTCCTGCAACATCTTCTCCACCCAGGACCACGCCGCCGCCGCCATCGCGGTCGGCCCGAACGGCACCCCCGAGAACCCCCAGGGCATCCCGGTCTTCGCCTGGAAGGGCGAGAGCCTCGAAGAGTACTGGTGGTGCACCGAGCAGGCGCTGACCTGGCCGGACACCCCCACCGGCGGCCCGAACATGATCCTGGACGACGGCGGCGACGCCACCCTCCTCGTCCACCAGGGCGTCGAGTACGAGAAGGACGGCAAGGTCCCCTCGGTCGACACCGCCGAGTCCGACGAGCACCGCGTCATCCTCCAGCTGCTGACCCGCACCCTGGGCGAGAACCCCCAGAAGTGGACCCAGCTGGCCTCCGAGATCCGCGGTGTCACGGAGGAGACCACCACCGGCGTGCACCGGCTGTACGAGATGCAGCGCGACGGCACCCTCCTCTTCCCCGCGATCAACGTCAACGACGCGGTGACGAAGTCGAAGTTCGACAACAAGTACGGCTGCCGGCACTCCCTGGTCGACGGCATCAACCGCGCCACCGACGTCCTGATCGGCGGCAAGACCGCCGTCGTCTGCGGCTACGGCGACGTGGGCAAGGGCTGCGCGGAGTCCCTGCGCGGCCAGGGCGCCCGGGTGATCGTCACCGAGGTCGACCCGATCTGCGCCCTCCAGGCCGCGATGGACGGCTACCAGGTCACCACCCTGGACGACGTCGTCGAGACCGCCGACATCTTCGTCACCACCACCGGCAACAAGGACATCATCCTCGCCTCGGACATGGCGAAGATGAAGCACCAGGCCATCGTCGGCAACATCGGCCACTTCGACAACGAGATCGACATGGCCGGCCTCGCGAAGATCCCCGGCATCGTCAAGGACGAGGTCAAGCCGCAGGTCCACACCTGGACCTTCCCGGACGGCAAGGTCATCATCGTGCTGTCCGAGGGCCGCCTGCTGAACCTGGGCAACGCCACCGGCCACCCGTCGTTCGTGATGTCCAACTCCTTCGCGGACCAGACCCTGGCCCAGATCGAGCTGTTCACCAAGCCCGACGAGTACCCGACCGGCGTCTACGTGCTGCCCAAGCACCTCGACGAGAAGGTCGCCCGCCTCCACCTGGACGCGCTCGGCGTGAAGCTGACCCGGCTCCGCCCCGAGCAGGCCGCGTACATCGGTGTGGACGTGGACGGCCCGTACAAGGCGGACCACTACCGCTACTGACCGACCGCAGGCACCACTGACCGATCCCGGGCGCCGGGCGAGCCGCACCCGCGGCCCCGCCCGGCGCTCCGGTTCCCCGGTCCTCCGGGACAGGCCCCCGCACCCCCGTGCCGGGGGCCTGCCCCGTTGACCGGACCGGCCCGTCAAGCCCCAGGAACCCCATGCCCCGCGGCACCTATTCGCTCCACGATCCGCACGATCACACCCCCTTCGCCGAAGAACACTTCCAGTGCGCACCAGGCCCCTCGGGCTGGCGCTACGTCTCCCAGGTCACCGCCCCTACGGGCGAGCACCGCGGCTCCGTCGACCTCGCCCTCGACGAACTCGGCCGCCCCATCCGCCTCGAACTCCACGCGGGCGGCTGGCAGGTGCGCGGCGCCGCCCTCGACGGCGTCACCTGGGTCCGCACCGACCCCACCGGGACCCACGCCACCGAAGGCAATGTGCGCGCCCACGCCTTCACCGGCACGTCCCCCGCGTTCCTCGTCGCCACCGCTCGTCTCCTGCGCCTCACCCCCTCGGCCTCCGCCACCCGCGTACGCCTCGTCACCTTCACGGATCCGGTCCTCGCCCCCCGCACCGTGGACCAGTCCTGGGCCCTGGTGAAGAGAGAAGCACACGCCACTGACAACGGCCCCCTGACCGTGGACGAGTACCAGGTCACAGCCCTGGACACCGGGGAACGGCACACCGTTCATCTCTCCGGCGACGTCGTCCTGGCGGCCCCCGGCATCGAGCTGGAGGACCTCAGGTCACCGCCGTCCGCCTTCGACGCCTGAGAGCGGCACGGACCGGCCCTACGCGGGCGGCACGAACCCGGTCGCGGGCCGCCGCGCCTCCACGTCCGCCGCGTCGGAAGGCGCCGGAGACGGCGAGAGGGCAGGAGAAGCAGGCGGGGAAGGCGGGGAGAACGGAGAAGAGGGAGAAGGAGAAGAAAGAGCCGGAGCCGGGGAGGGTGCGGGCGGCGTCTGGGGCGCGACGAAGGCACGAGCCGCCTCGGGTCCGCCCCCGGCGGGAGAGTGCCCGAACGCCCGCCGGGCCTCCCGCACCTGCCGCTCCTGCAACACCGCGGCCAGGTACATCGCCGGCGGCACCCCGGGCGGTACGGGAACACCGGTGAGCGCGGAGAGATCGGTGGCGAGCCGCTGCGCGAGGTCCCAGCCGGCCCGCGGGTCCAGCTGCTGCATCCGCGTCAGGTACTGCCGCACGGCCAGCCACAGCCCGTCGGGCACCGCCGACAGATCGAGCGCCGAGAACCGCCCGGCCAGCCAGGGCGGCGGCGGTGGCACGGCGGACATCCGGCCGGCCGCCGTCCGCTCGCGCACCACCAGGGTCCCCGCGAACACATCGCCCAGCCGCCGGCCCCGCGCCGAGACCAGCGAGGCGATACAGGCGACGACCCCGAAGGTCATCAGGATCTCCACCACACCGATCGCCCCGCGCACCAGCGCGTGCCGGAACCTGATCGGCCCGCCGTCGTCCCGGACGACCCGCAGCCCGCACGCCAGCTTCCCGAGGGACCGCCCGTGGCTGAGCGTCTCCACCGCGATCGGACCGCCCACCAGCACCAGCAGGAAGGCCGCGATCGACAGCGCGACCTGCGCCGCCTCGTCCAGCGAGGCCGTGGCGACCAGCAGCCCCACGCTCACCAGGAGGTAGGCGGCCACGGTCACAGCGAGGTCGAGCAGGACGGCCAGCGCCCTGCTGGGCAGTCTCGCGGGGCGCAGCTCCAGCGCCACCGCCTCGCCCGTCACCAGCTCACTCACGCTCTGCCGCCCTTCCCTGGCCTGCCCCGAGAACTGCCAGTCTGCCAAGCTGAGGACCGTCGCGTCGCAGTAGGACAAGCAGACACATCCGACGGACCGCCGACCAACCAGCCGAGGAGCAGGCAGACACGATGGACCTGGACGTCTTCGTCTCCGCCCACCGAGCCGAGTGGGACCGCCTCGAAGCGCTGCTCGCCCGCCGACGCCGCCTCACCGGTGCGGAGGCCGACGAGCTGATCGCCCTCTACCAGCGTGCCGCCACCCATCTGTCGCTCATCCGCTCCAGCGCCCCCGACCCGCTGCTGACCGCCCGGCTCAGCCAGCTCGTCGCCCGCGCGCGCGGGGCGGTGACCGGGACCCGGCGGGCCTCGTGGCGCGACGTCACCCGGTTCCTGCTGGAGGGCTTCCCCGCGGCGGTCTACCGGGCACGCCACTGGTGGGTGCCCACGGCACTCCTGTCCACCGTCGTCGCCGCACTCCTGGGCTGGTGGATCGGCACCCACCCGGCGGTGCAGGCCACCATCGCGGCCCCCAGTGAGCTACGGCAGCTCACGCGCCCCGGCGGTGAGTACGAGACCTACTACTCGGACCATCCCGCGACCGCCTTCGCCGCGCAGGTGTGGACGAACAACGCCCAGGCCGCCGCGATGTGCCTGGTCCTCGGTGTCTTCCTGGGACTGCCGGTCCTGTGGGTCCTCTTCGAGAACATGCTCAACCTGGGCGTCGGCATCGGCCTGATGTCCTCGGCCGGACGCCTGGACACCTTCCTCGGCCTGGTCCTCCCGCACGGCCTGCTGGAACTGACCGCGGTCTTCGTGGCCGCCGGTACGGGACTGCGCCTCGGCTGGACGCTGATCGACCCGGGCCCGCGCACGCGTCGCGCCGCGCTCGCCGAAGAAGGACGGGCCGCCGTGGGCATGGTCATCGGACTCGCCCTGGTCCTGTTCGTCTCCGGCGCCATCGAAGGCTTCGTCACCCCGTCCGGCCTGCCCACCTGGGCCCGCATCGGCATCGGCGTCGTCGCCGAGGCGGCGTTCCTGACCTACGTGTACGTCCTCGGCGGCCGAGCCGTACGCGCCAGCGGTACGGGAGACCTGGCGGCAGCCGAGCGAAGCGCCACCGTGCCGACGGCCGCCTGATGTGCGTTTCCGTCCGCTGAGCTGCTAGTGTCCTCTTCGCCCCACCGGAGCCGTTGACACGGAGCGGGTGGGGAGGTAGATTCGAACAGTTGCCTGGAGCTGACCTACTGGTCCGGCAGGCGGGCAACAGTGAACATCTATCCGCTTCCGGAGTCATTCGTCATTCAGATTCCTGAGAAGCCCCGATGAATCGGAAAACGAAGCCCGGTCAGACCGGCTCCAAACTTCTGATAAAGTCGGAACCGCCGGAAAGGGAAACGCGGAAGCGGGAACCTGGAAAGCACCGAGGAAATCGGATCGGAAAAAGATCTGATAGAGTCGGAAACGCAAGACCGAAGGGAAGCGCCCGGAGGAAAGCCCGAGAGGGTGAGTACAAAGGAAGCGTCCGTTCCTTGAGAACTCAACAGCGTGCCAAAAGTCAACGCCAGATATGTTGATACCCCGTCTCCGGCCGTCATGGTCGGGACGAGGTTCCTTTGAAGAAAACACAGCGAGGACGCTGTGAACCGGGGGAACAT